>CAYSQB010000114.1:0-2600 GCA_964433085.1 uncultured bacterium | reverse complement strand
GCTCCAGATACCAGGCATCCTGATTGACCAGAGCTGGCGCCCCAAGCGCAATATTTCCTTGGGCATTTTCACCATGACACAAGATGCACTGACTAAACAGCGCTTTACCCCGCTTGGCGTTGCCCTCAGCCAAGGCACCATTTGCTATCAGTATGGATAAGGCGAGAAGAGACAAATGTTTCATGGCACACACGCTTGGTTGTATCTGGAATATGAAAATGGACTTTTGATAAGACAAATTAGGTCGGTTTTGAAAATAATAATGGGGCTTTTTTTATTTCTAGACCTCCTGATTGACTTTACCGCTATCTCTCCTTAGTTTGGGTCCGGATAGGTGATATCCCTGTTATGCTTCCATATAATGTTAATCAATTATAAACAAGAATGATTTTTTTCAAGCCAACCGTTAGGAGTTGAATATGAAAAAACTATCCATCTGTTTTCTGACATTTTTTTCTGCCCTCTGGTCTCAACATTATCAGGTTGATTTTCCCCCGGAGGAATTCAAAGCGCGTTGGGAAGGTGTCTTTGAACAAATCGGTGATAAAGCTGTAGCTGTGGTCCAGGGATTTCCTTTATCCAATGGATTTATTATGCCAAGACAAACCAACGCATTCTACTATTTAAGCGGCATTGAAACGCCTCATGCTTACATATTGCTGGATGGTCGCCATAAAAAAGTGACTTTGTACATGCCTCCACGAAATGAAAGATTGGAAAGGAGTGAGGGAAGAATCTTAAATGCTGATGATGAGAAATTGATCAAAAAGCTGGTGGGTGTAGATGCAGTCCATTCTACTGATGTTATGCGTGAAAATTTTCCTCCAGATTTAGATAGAGGAACAGTTATTTATACCATGTTTACCCCAGCGGAAGGGCAAGGACAAAGTCGGTATGAACTGGAAGTTGCTAATGCATCAATTGCGGCAGACCCCTGGGATGGCCGCATTAGCCGGGAAAGTCGTCTGGTACAGTTATTGCGAACGCGAAACCGTCGGAATGAAGTAAAAGACTTGACGCCGATTATTGACAGACTTCGAAGTGTAAAAAGTCTCAATGAAATTGCCTTAATACGGAGAGCGTCTCAATTGGCAGGATTGGGGATGATCGAGGCGATTAAAAGCACCGAGCCTGATGCATGGGAATACCAGCTGGATGGAGTTGCGCGATATGTCTATTTAATCAACGGTGCCAGGTTGGAAGCGTACCGATCCATCACTGCTTCTGGAACGGAAAATATCAGTAATGGGCATTATTATCGGAACGATAGCCAGTTGAAAAGTGGAGATATGGTACTGATGGATTATGCCCCGGACTTTAGGTACTATGTGAGTGATATTGGCCGTATGTGGCCGGTGAATGGAACTTTTGAACCGTGGCAGAGAGAGTTGCTTCAGATCATTTTGGAGTATCGCAATGTAGTATTGGATATCATTCGACCTGGGATTACCACTGAACAGATTTTGGAAGAAGCCCGACAAAAAATGAAGCCGATCATGAAACGGTACAGGTTTTCAAAGAATATTTACAAGAAAGCTGCTGAAAAAATGGTTCAAACAGGTGGTGGTGTTCTATCTCACCCAGTTGGTTTGGCCGTCCATGATGACGGTCCGTATCGTCACGGACTATTAAAAGTAGGCCACGTATTCTCTGTAGACCCTCAAATGTGGGTGCCGGAAGAAAATTTATATTTGCGCTATGAAGACACTATTGTTGTAACTGTAGATGGTAACGAGAATTTCACCGATTTTTTACCATCAGAACTGGATGAACTGGAAAAGTTGGTTCGGGAGGAGGGGATGCTGCAGTCTTTCCCCAAAGATTCCATGAAATGGAACTATTAATGGATTGGAGGTAACACTCCAAATTAGCTTATTCAACTTATAATGCTGGATTTCGCATAAAAAAAAGAAGTACACAGTGCTAGGTAAATTGGTGGAAAAACCGTTCTATATATTATTGTTCCTCAGTTTCGTGTCTGCTCAAGATTGGGCAAATTTGAGCAAGTATAGAGAGGACAATGCTAAACTCGCATTAACTTCTTCAAGTGAGAATAGAATAGTTTTTATGGGAAATTCAATTACTGAGGATTGGAAGACTTTTCACCCGGAATTCTTCTCAGGTAAACCATATATCAATCGGGGCATCAGTTCACAGACAACTCCGCAAATGTTGTTAAGGTTCAGGGCTGATGTTATCAATTTAAACCCGGAACTTGTAATTATTTTGGCTGGGACCAATGACATTGCAGGAAATACAGGTCCCTCAAGCATTGAAATGATAGCACACAATATTATTTCTATGGCTGAACTTGCAATGATTAATGACATAAAAATTATTCTTTGTTCTGTATTACCGGTTTATGATTATACTTGGAAGCCAGGGCTTAATCCCGTTGGAAAAATTAGCGCCTTAAATGAGATCATCAGAGATTATGCTCAAAACAATGGGATCATGTATCTTGACTATTATTCATCAATGGTGGATGATCGAAAAGGGTTAACAGAGGATTACACTTATGATGGAGTTCACCCAAACAAACTTGGATACACTTTAATTTTATCTGTAGTGGTTAGTGTTTTTTATGATTGTTTTGAATA
>CAYSQB010000113.1:0-2616 GCA_964433085.1 uncultured bacterium | reverse complement strand
TATCCTTGTTCTGGAAAGGAAATATCCTTATGTCAGATATGGTGTGAGAGGACAGGATATTAAAAGAGACTGTGTATTCCTTGTTTGACTCCACCTGGATCAGTGTGGAGAACAGTGGAAGCTCCGGCTGTCCGTAGTCTGTGGTTGTTCCTCCTGTTGAGGGAATTAGTTTTGTGTAGTCCCCCTGCGACTCAAATGTTACGTCTTCATGGGTGAACTGGATCAATGTCTTGTCCAGATCACTCTCCTGAAGTGTGAACTGGGCACATAAAAAACTGAATAAAAATAGTCCAGAAATTGTTTGTGTTGTTTGTTTAATCACTATTATATCAGAAATAATTGGTGGTATGTCTTCAAATGATATGAGACATCTTATAGATTAAATTTAGCCTATAACCAGTTTTTTATAAAGCATTAGGTAATGAAATAACTATTTTCCCCTGACTATTTCTTGATTCCATTAACTCATGTGCTTTTGATAAATCATCGAATTCAAATCTATGCCCTATAATCGGTTTAATCCCATGTTTTATTGTGAATGTAACTAGTTCATCCCAAACTTTCCTCAACAGTGATCCATTGTTAAGTAAATATCCCAAATGAGTGGCGAATAAACCTGTTGATGATTCTGCAAGGTCAGATACCTTCGCACGGGGGATATCTTTCCAGGTATTAACCCATGAAATCGGATTCATTTTCTTCAAATTCAAACTTGCAAATCCTACCACTACTGTTCTTCCAAAAGGATTCAATAGTTTCATGCTCTTTTTAAATACATCTCCTCCAACAACTTCCAAAACGACATCAACACCATTGTTATCCGATTTATGCTTTATCACTTCTTCAAAATCTTCATGTAAATAATTAATTGCTAAATCGATTCCGAGATCATTCAGCATTTCTATTTTTTTATTTTTACTTGCAGTTCCAATAACATAACACCCAATTTTTTTTGCTATCTGAACTGCCGCGGTACCTACACCACCTGCGGCAGCATGTATAAGAACAGTATCATTGGATTTTAACCTCGCTATTTTCATCAATGCCACCCATGCAGTTAAGTAATTTACTGGGAAGGCTGTATTTTCATCATCAGAAAATGAGTTTATTGGAGGGAGAGCTTGCCTCTCTGGTATTACTATTTTTTCAGCATAGGTTCCATACTGACAACCAACAATTACTTTTTCTCCTACTTTTTTGTTTTTAACAGATTTACCAATCATGTCTACGGTGCCAATAGCTTCCATCCCAAGTGTATATGGGAGTTTAGGTGCCCAACCATACAATCCCTTCCTTGATTGTACTTCTGCATAGTTTAACCCCAATTTTTCTATTTTAACTCTTATCTCTTCTGTACCAGGAACCGGCTCTGGGGAATCCTCAATGTTTAACACATTGGGGGCACCATATTTTCTTAAAATATAACTTTTCATTTTAATTTTATTAACAATATTTGAATTTATCCCATCTCCATCATTCATTACTTAATAAATCACTTGTTCTTGACCAATCATAAAAATTTACTTTTTGGTTCCTTAAATTAAATAATATATGTAACTTAGAGAAAATATAGTATAAAATAATGACAAAGAAAATTTTACTATCTATTCTTTTTATTTCCTTTTCCTTTAGCCAAAACTATTCTCTGGATTTTGATGGGGAGTCTGACTACGTCGAAGTCACTAATGAGTCTGCCATGATAGCGAACGCTGATCAGATGACACTGAGCGGATGGATATATCCACGGGGCCCAAATGCTGACTCATATACTCAGTTTGATGGATTTTTTGGTTTTAGGAATAATGAAGATGCTGATTTTTATCTGTTACAGCTTGGTAATTACAAAGTAGAAGGTCGGTTAAAAGTATCCGGTGGTGGAGAATTTACTATAGTCACCTCCGAAAACTCCATTAGCTCAGAAATATGGCATCACCTTGCCTTAACCTATGATGGAGGCAATATAATTTTGTATATAGATGGCATAGAAGAAGGATCAGCAGAAGCATCTGGGCAGATCACCAACGAATTTGTATCCTTTGTAATTGGCAGGCTGGTGTGGCAAACCACAAACTTTGACCTAGATGGCCAGGTGGACGAAGTAAGCCTTTGGAACCTTGCTTTGACGGACCAACAGATACAGGATTATATGTTTGCAGATTTATCCGGAGAAGAAGGATTGGTTGGATACTGGAAATTAAATGAAGGAGTTGGGACAACTGCCTATGATTCAAGCGATCAAGGAAACAATGGTCAAATCTATGGAGCGATGTGGAGTACAGATACACCTGGCCCATCAACTTCAACGGTAAATATAAGTTATAATGATGGTTGGAATCTGGTAGGATTGCCGGTAAGTGTGGATGATACGGGTTATTCATCTCTTTTCCCTGAAGCAATCTCTGGTACGCTGTATTCGTTTTATGGAGGATATATTTCTGAAAATGATCTCCTTGAGGGAGTCGGTTATTGGCTGCGGTTTCCTGAATCTGTTTCAATTGATATTACTGGTGTCCCAATTAATGAGATCACAATTTCATTGAGTGATGGTTGGAATCTAATTACAGGAATTACTTTTGAAACAAATACAAGCAATATTCAGGATTCTGGAGGAATCAT
>CAYSQB010000112.1:0-3019 GCA_964433085.1 uncultured bacterium | reverse complement strand
CATCGTCCATTTCCCGATAGCTCTGTTTATTACAGCTTTTATTTTACAGGGACTTCATGTATGGAGACCGTACTGGATCTGCAAAACAATCTCCATGTGTATAAAGAAAAAATTGAACCACATTTTCAATTTTAGAAAGGAAGTAATTGAAAAATTGTCTAACAGTGTGCACAATGATGAAAACTCTGTTCCAATAATCCAAGAGATATCTCCATGAAAATTGCTTTATTTGGAGGAACCGGTTTTATAGGAACCTACCTGATAGAGGAACTATTGCGAATGGGTCACACTCCCAAAGTGCTTGTCCGACCAGGATCAGAACAGAAACTATCACATCATAATAAATGTGACATTGTAATCGGAACCATTTCAGATCTCGATGCAGTGAGAAGTACCGTTTCCAATACAGATGGAGTAATTTACAATATTGGCATTATTCGTGAATTTCCAAGGGAAAAAATCACCTTCGAAGAATTACATTCCAAAGGTGCAAAACTCTGTATGGATATGGCTTCAGAACTTGGAGTTGAAAGATTTATTTTAATGAGCGCTAACGGAGTAAAACAAAACGGAACGCCTTACCAGGAAACAAAATTCTTATCGGAACAATATATAAAGGAGACCGATCTGGAGTGGACTGTAATTCGACCATCTCTTGTTTTTGGGGATCCTAGAGGAAAGATGGAATTTTGTTCACAGTTAAGAGACGATATGCTCTCAATTCCACTACCTGCACCTCTTTTTTATGAAGGGATCATTCCAAAAAACGCAGGAAGTTTTGCCATGTCTCCCATTCATGTAAAAAATGTCGCTGAATATTTTGTCAAAGCGTTGGTAAAGAAATCCACTATCCATCAGACATATGAGATTGGGGGAATACACCCATTCTCATGGAAAGAGCTGGTTTCCATCATCGCTACGGCAAGCGGTAAGAAAAAATGGAAAATTCCCACTCCTGTGTTTCCTTTAAAGGTTATGGCATTTGTATTTGATCGGTTTTCCTGGTTCCCTATTACCGGAGACCAATTGTCAATGCTCGTGCAAGGGAACACATGTGAATCAAAAAATTTATTTGAAGAATTTCATATTGAGCCTATTAATTTCTCAGTGTCTAATTTGTCATATTTACATTCGGAATGAAAAATCTCATATTCTGTTATTATATATCACTATTTTTAACCATGCTGTTTGGTAAGTCAACCATCAATATTGGGATGCAAGCTCCCGATTTCCAACTTCCTGATCAGGACAGTACCATCCACAAACTCAGTGATTATATTGGATCAACGGTTGTTCTCTATTTTTTCCCCATGGCAGATACCCCTGGATGAACAAAAGAAGCGTGCGGGTTCCGTGACAAATTTGAAATATATGAAAGTAAAAATACAAAAATAATCGGTGTCAGTTTTGACAAACCGGATAAATTAAAAGCGTTTCAAGATAAGTATAACATTCCCTATACATTTTTATCTGATAGAAAAAAAATCGTCGCCAGGATGTATGACGCAAAGGGATGGTTTTTCCCTAAAAGAGTTACATTTATTATTGATGAGACAGGAACGATAGAAAAAATTATCCGCGATGTGAATGTCCATACTCATGGTGAGGATATTCTAAAAATATTAAGTAATAATGAGTAAACAATAACATTTGGTTTCTAGAAACCACCTTTTGTAGTTTACCCTGTTGGTGAGGAGATTATAGGATGTTTTAATCTCATATCCACTACTAAACCAAGGAGGTTTTCAGTTCTATGGAAATTAATATAAGATTAGCGTTTTTATTGACCTGTACATTGGGCTTTCAGATCATGGTTGCTCAATCATCACAGATCACAGGAACGATTGAAGATGCAGAAACAGGTGACCCGCTCATTGGTGCACAGGTTTTTGTGAAAGGTACATTTGTTGGTACTACCACTGATGACAAAGGTACGTTCTCTTTAGAGGCGTCCACCAGTGATGTTCTTGTGGTGGCCTATATTGGCTATAAAACACAGGAGAAAACAATAACACCCGGAATGGGGTCTCTTTCAGTCGCTTTGGAAGCAGATATCTTGAAGCAAGATGCAGTAGTTGTTACTGGACTGGTAACAAGTGTAAAACGGAGAAATGCCGCAAACGCAGTAGCGGTTGTATCTGGCGAAGATCTTATAAAGGCCCCAACCCAAACACTTGATGGTGCATTAAGTGGAAAATTTGCTGGTGTAAATGTTCGCAGGAATACGGGTGCTCCTGGTGGCGGAATAAATGTCAACCTAAGAGGTTCTTCGACTCTCACTGGTGGAACTCAGCCACTTTATATCATTGATGGTGTTATTCTTAACAATGATGCAAATCAATCGGGGATTGATGTTCTTACAAAAGCGGCAGGCGCTGGAAGCTCTCGTCCCCAGGGTCAGCCCACCAACCGTGTTGGTGATATCAACCCAAATGATATAGAGAGTGTAGAGGTCCTAAAAGGGGCTAGTGCGGCAGCCATTTATGGTGCTAAAGCCTCCAATGGTGTTGTCATTATCAATACAAAACGCGGACGTGGAGGTAAAACTAAATTTAGTTATTCAACCCGCACCGGTTCCTCTTCCATGTTAAAGAAAATGGGTCACCGTATCTTTGAAGATTATACTGAAGCAAAAGCACAATATGGTGAAGAAATTGCCGCATTAGGGTTAACTGATCCAGCAGATACAACTACTTGGGCTGGAAATGATTTTGACTATGAAGAAATTTTGTATGGTGAAACTGGTCAATTGACTGAGCATACGCTTAGCGCTGTTGGAGGAAACGAGAGAACTCAGTTTTATTTAGGTGGGCAATACATGGATGAAGGCGGCATTATCAAAAATACAGGTTATGAGAAAATTTCAGGTCGTGTGAATGTAGACCATCGATTCAGCGAAAAGGCGAAGATCTCTGTGGCAACAAATCTGGTTCGTTCTGAATCGGACCGTGGTGTAACCGGGAATGACAATACCAATATGACCTATGGGTTTTCCATTGGTTTTACGCCCAGTTTTATT
>CAYSQB010000111.1:0-3120 GCA_964433085.1 uncultured bacterium | reverse complement strand
TGAAGTTTTGATTCACAAATGGCCCGCCACACGGGGCCATAATATTGGCTTCCCTCATCAACAGTATCCACCCGGCAAATAGCACCTTCTTCGTTGATTATTTCAAACACACCATTTTCCATTATTCGGTCTCCTCTGTTTTACGTTCTTTTTCTTTAGTTCCTGTGGAATCATTGTTTTCAATTTGTTTGGAAGAACAGATCTCACATTGTTCATTCCTCTTTATTCCTGTTTCTGGTACGAATAAAAGATTGGGTTCACCGGATTTGGGATATCCATTCCAATACAGGTAATTGGAGTTAAACTCATGACAAACTGCTGCAGTTGGATTCAAGAGTGTGAATAGGGCTATCTTAACCCCCAGCATCGTCACCAGAGATATATCTGTATCAAGCCCCGGTTGGAATAATATGTCCCTTTCAGAAGCATCGGTATAATCTAAAGTACCAGGGATAAATTCAGCTTTTGGATCACCTATGCAGGCTCTGCAGGCCGAGATTCCCGGTATTACCCTCTGAACGCTCCCAGTGCGTGCTCTCTCATACAATGAAATAAAAACAGTCGGTATACCATGTTCAACGGCGATCATATTCGCAAATCTTCGGGAATCGGGAGTGTCTGTGGAGACTATTAAAAGATCTGACGAGAGAACCTCTTTTTTGATCTCTTCAAACTCTTCGATGAAATCTATTGCAAATTCCTTAACGGATACATCAGGATTGATGAATTGTAATTTTTCCGCTACTGCAGATACTTTTTTCCTGCCTAGATCTCTAATATCACAGGAGTGTCTGATGATGTTATGCATTTTTAAATCATCGGGGTCGATAAGTACCAGGTTTTCCACTCCTGATTTTACCATTTGATGGGCGGCTACGGAACCGACGCTCCCGACACCAATTAGACAAACCTTTTTAGGTTGTAAAGATTCTTGGATATTCAATCCATTAAGCCGTTTGAAAATTTCTTTGCGAAAATCCGATAAGTTCAAAGGGATCTCAACCATTTGACCGTCGTTACAATCTATCTGCCATGCTCGCGCATCAAAATCCTCACTATTCCGATAAACCGTAATTAGGACTTCTGCAGAATATTCCGGGATGGAGATTTCCTCGTTATCATCATTTGGAAAAAGAATGTCTATTGACAACTTTTTTCCCCTTTCAATGTTCTTGAAAATATTTAAAACTCCTTCATTACTAATAACTCCTTCTAAAGAGAGGTATTTTTCACCGCTTGTTAACAGTTTTATAACATACCCTAGATCCATATTTATCGATTTGACGGTCTTGCGTCTTTTCACTTTTTGTCTCTTTGCCAGTGTACTCGGTTCGAATTTTCGAAAACCTTTCATCCCTGCTTTAAAATAATAAAAGTCTGTGTTGACTGTTTTTCCCAAATCATTACTGCCATTGAAACTGAAAGTTGTTGCAATTCCTACAATCAGATCCTTGGATTCACCACCATTTACAATCTCTCTCATTGTATCCAAGTCAGTACAACTAGGGGAATTGAACAGCCCCGGATGTTTATGCCATTCACCTAAATACACCAGACCATGTTGGTAGAGAAAAAACCTCAGTTCCTTTTTATAATGATCCACATCAGGAATAAAATAATCATAACCATGTACAGCAAAATCACCGGGGCCGGTGGCAACACGAACGATTAAAGTATATTGTCCGCAAACTTTTTTCCTCTCGCCCAGCAACAACCCACCGGTTTCAAACTGTCCGGTCAAACAACATTCGTTTTGTATGGTTTCATGAACATTGGGTGTTATCAATACCTTCGGTACGATAAAAGAGGGAAGTAGAATTTTTGTTCTTGGTTGACTCTTATGACTGTGTTTTTTCTTTGTTTTCTTTTTCTTACCCATGAATACTCCTAAACGAAGGAAAACTGATGGATGGAAAAATAACCGCGAAGAAGATAGTCGGCAATCCCCTCCAAGATCCGAATGATTGCCCATATTCTCTCAGCAATTTCCCTATTTTTCCTGCTTACTATTCTGGCCATTTTATTTTCTCCAGCATAGCTACCATACACATTTCCCATATCCTGATTCTAACTTGAAGTGATTCTCTTGATGAAAGCGTAAGCTCTATTGAGAATGGAAACAAATAGAGCCCAGTTTGCCAAATAGATTCCCCATTGTATATGCATGATACTTTTGACATCCCCGCCTTTTTGTTACCAATTACGAATGACCCTTTTTTTGCTTTTCTCACTGTTTGATTTCCTCAAATGTCTTCTTGTGGCCATGTTCCGGTCGTTTTATATATTTCATAAGCATGCAACCATGCAGCTGTCCATGCCACATATGATACCACACTCATGGAAGGTCCAAAACCCTGACCTTTACCTCCGTGGTCATTGGAATAGAGGCAAAGATGACCGTCACTGTACCTATGCTGTGCCTCAGACAATTCAGGAATATAGGGTTGTATCATATAGGTCTTAATTTCTTGGCCCGGGTAATAATTGGGGTAAGTAAGAACGACCCGATACATTTCCCCGGATACTGTGGTTAGGGTTCCGTCCCAATACAATTGCCCAGCATTGGCAATTAACCACCCATTTGTTCTATAATCAGTGGTGGCCCTGGCTAAAGTAAACTGGGGGAATTTATCCCCCATCAGGGCTTTTTCTGTCTCTAGCCTGACAGGATTTTTCTCCCACCAGTTCATTCTAACCCCCACTCTCTCTGCTTTAGAAGGTCGATGCCTTTCTCCTTATCCTTAATGGCATCTTTTTTGGATATCAGCCGGCCCTCTGAGGTAACGGTGGCTTTCATTGTTCCATCGACCAAGAGATCTTCTACCTGAAGAGGGTCTTTGGATGTCACCTCCTTTTTTGGATTTGCCTGGTCGGATTCTTTCTTTGAAAATGGATTTTTCATGTGTTACTCCTTTCGGTTGTTTTTATTTTTTGTACCATAACACCAGATTTAGATCAAAGACTGTGCCAATGGGGGTCTTCGAGAGGAAAAGGGTATACCAAATAGAACAAACGTTACTAATGTTACCTTAAATAGTAACATATGTTACGTAGTAACTAGAAAAATTAAATAACAACTGCGTGTAAAAAAGTTAAGCTTATTGAAATCGATCAACAAAG
>CAYSQB010000110.1:0-3154 GCA_964433085.1 uncultured bacterium | reverse complement strand
ATTGTCCAGCCTACCCACACATCCGAATCTTGAAGAACATTCCAGTCATGCAAATGATCTGGAACAGTTAAATGATTTGCAAAACCATAGTTTAGGATAATAAATAAAACCGATAATATAAATTTAAGTTTCAAAACAAATTTATTGTTGATTTAAAAAGGTATTATAAACAAAGGAACAATCAGATTTTACCTGCTCTGAAGATAGCCCAAATTTTTCGAGATCATATGTGTGTTTGCTCTTGAAATTACGCTGGCTGTCCGCCGTTTCCCGGATGGAATTTAACAATGTTTCATCCGATTCAAATTCGATAAAATTTGTTATATCTGTCATCAATTCTTCAAAATTATTCATCATTCGGTCAAAAGGTATAATCATTACTTTGTCCCTATTTATTCTATCATTTATCCAATCATCGTGAAATCTCTTAAGCAATTCTACGAGTGCTTTATATAATCTTTTAATATAGCGAGCTCTCATTTCGTCCGGTAAAGACCAAAATCCAAATCTTTTATCCAGGACACCGGTTACCAAGCTTAATCCGGACGGTATAACACTCAACGGATCGCGAACCATATAGAGAATTTTTGCGTCTGGAAATCGACTTTGGAATTTGGGTGTATTTGCGCTGAGTGAGAACAGTTTCCCGATAATCCTTTCTTGTTTTGACGAAATAAGTACACGATTCCAGATGGCGGAAAGCCAATTAAAATCCCTTTTGGATGTATCACGCCTGTGGGGGTCAAACCAGTGGAATATATCATCGTCAGCCCATGACAAGATAAAACCATAAAGGAAAAACCCATCTAAATATCGAAACAAAACTGAGGCATCATCAGTTTCCACAGATTGGAGGCTGGTTTTGTGTGCTGCAGTTGAGTGATGTCTGGTAGGACTGATACGTTCTAAAACAGGCAACAGAGGTTTTATGAGTTTTTGAAGTATGAGCGAAGGATATAGTAATTGCCAGAGCTCAGCACCACCAGCAATTTTATTGCTCACCAGAAAACGATGGAGGAAAGTTGTTCCGGATCTTGGGTTACCAACGATCACCAATGGATTTGTTAATTTTCTTTTAAAAAGAGAAGGCCAAAATAAATTATCGAGAGCCATACCTATGCCAACAATTAACCGTAATATACCGATTAGAATACCTGAGCTAATAGGGCTTATCCATGAACCAAAAGTTTTACCAAGGGTTATATAAACAGTAATAATTCTTTTAATAATTGAGATGTTCACAGTATACTATATTCTAAATGTAAATTATTATGATTCATTACAAAGAAAAAAGTTAACTTTTTTAACTGCTTTGTATCTAAAACAAAAAAATGAATAAACTATATATTTCCATCAGGTATATGTTAACTGGAAATAAAATATAGATGGGCTATGTCTAATTGTATTATGTAGGCATATTTAAATCTAAATTACTTTTCAAACTACAAGGGAAGAATATGAATTTTAAGAGCACTTTTATCTTTTTACAATTATCTCTCACTCTGCTCAATGCAGAGGTGTCACCGGGCTATGTAATATTTACTCCTGGTGCAGGTGGACCAGGCGGCGGCGGCGATAATACCACATATCTTTTGGATCACAACGATAATGAGGTTCACACATGGTCCCACGTTCGAAATTGTGCTAGCATGCCTTATCTTTTCCCCGATAGTACTATTATTTATCCTTACCGTGTCCCCAATCCTTCCATGAATGCCGGCGGTGTCGGTGGTGGAATCAGTAAATTATCCTGGGATGGGTCAACTTTGTGGGACTATCAATTTGCTAATAATACCTATCAACATCATCATGATGTAGAGCCACTGCCAAATGGGCACATTCTGATCATTGTGTGGGAAAGAAAGACAGATTCAGAGGCTTATTCTATGGGAAGACAAACCATCAATAATCCCCTGAATGAGATGTGGTCTGAAGCTATTCTGGAGTTGGATCCAGAGACAGGAAACATTGTTTGGGAGTGGCACCTATGGGATCATTTGTGCCAGGACATCAGCTCCAGCTATCCAAATTATGTAACAGTCTCGCAACATCCGGAATTGTTTGATATCAATAAAGGGAGTGTAGGCAGCAGTGGTGGACCGGGAGGTGCCAATGCTGATTGGATGCATGTTAATGCTATTGCTTACAATTCTGAATTAGATCACATTGTTTTCTCTTCCCGTCACCAGGATGAAATATTTATTATTGACCACAGTACAACCACGGAAGAAGCAAGTGGACATATTGGAGGAAATTCAGGAATGGGCGGTGATTTTTTATACAGATGGGGAAATCCTCAAAATTATGACAGGGGTAATAATTCTGATCACATTTTAGATGCACAGCATGGAGTTAATTGGATTCCATCAGGATATCCTGGTGAAGGTAATTTTATTTTATTTAACAACGGTCACACAAACAACGCTTCGGCTGTTTTGGAGTTTGTGACACCACTGAATTCAGATGGCACGTATGATATTTCTCCCAACGAGCCCTTCGGGCCAGAAAATCCTGTTTGGATCTATGCTCCGGGAAACAGTATGCAAACCGATGTGCAAGGTGGAGCATTTCGACAGCCCAATGGGAACACACTCATTACCGAAGCAGATGATGCTTATATTTTTGAGGTTGATCCATCGGGGGAAATTCAATGGAGCTATGACCATCCGGGCTTTGACCATATGATTGCGCGCGGTCAGAAATATGGATTGGATTATTTTGATCAGAACAATGAAATGACCTTAACAGTGAACTACTCCGCTGACTGGAATATGATGGGACTCCCTTTATTTGTTGAAAATCCAAATCATATGATTCTATTTCCAGAGTCTGTTGATGGAACATTGTATTCCTTTTCTGGTGGATATGTTCAAGAAAATGAATTAACAGCTGGAACAGGATATTGGCTAAGATTTTTACAGTCCGGAATGACACAGATCACAGGGGAACCTACCTTTGAGCTAACTGTTTCTTTAAATACAAATTGGAACTTAATCTCAGGACCTTCTATTACCATTTCCACCACGAATATTTATGATCCTCAAAACCTGATTATTCCTGGAACAATATATGGATTTGATGGTGGGTATATGAATGTGGATGAACTGATTCCGGGAAACGGTTATTGGTTGAGAAGTTCAGGATCAGGAGAAAT
>CAYSQB010000109.1:0-3217 GCA_964433085.1 uncultured bacterium | reverse complement strand
TTTGCCATGGATAAAAAAATAAATCACTTTGAGCGGGATGTACGCCGGAAAGTCATGACCCACCTGGCCGTTGGTGGTAAAGAGGATATTGGTTCCGGGCTGGTCCTTGTTAGCGTGGTAATTGATATTGAACGAATTGGTGATTACACCAAGAATATTTATGATCTGGCAGTCAATCATCCAAAAAAATTGAATGGAGGTAGTGCTGAAGACAGATTAGATGACATTGAAAATTTTTCCTTTAAACTATTTGAAGATACCATTGCTGCGTTTAAAGATCAGGATATAGAAAAGGCCCGCGGACTGATGGGATATTATAAAGAAAATATCTCTTCACAGAGTGATGCCATCACTCACGATGTGATTTTAGGAAAGATCACTGATCTTGATACAAAAAGCGCGACAGCCGTGAGCTTGTATGCCCGCTACTTAAAACGAATTTCTGCCCACTCAAGGAACCTGATTTCAAGTGTTGTTAATCCATTTGAAAAAATTGGTTATCCGGAATAGATGTACAAATTTGTATGGCTATATTTGTCTTCATTTGGAATCATGTTTGCTGTCTGTTCATGGTGTCAAGAATCTGGATTTTTAAGTAAAGATATGGGTTCCTTAAAAGGATTTATTGCATTACTATCGGGAACTGTCCTTTACTATTTTGTGGGAAAAAGGATATAATTCTATATATCTTTTCTAGGAATTGAGTTCAGTAATTATTAGCTAGATATTAATTAATTATATTTTTTTCGGAACTCTTTGTAATGTTTAATGTATAAGGCTAATTTCGCACCCTTATTTATAGAAATTATGGAGGATAACAACTAATGATTCATGTGGAAAATTTATCCAAGAATTATGGCAACATAAAGGCGGTCAAATCTATCAATTTTGATATAGGTGATGGAGAGATCGTCGGGTTTTTGGGGCCAAATGGGGCAGGCAAATCTACTACCATAAAGGTATTAACTGGTTTTTTAGCCCCCACTTCAGGCAGCGTTTCTATTAATGGAATGAATATATTAGAAAATGAGCTGGAAATACAAAAGTGTATTGGGTATTTACCGGAATTAAATCCGTTATATACAGAAATGATTGTTTATGATTATTTGCAGTTTATTGCTTCCGTCCGCAATATAAAAGGGAAACAGTTCAGTCAAGCACTAGGAAGGGTAATTGAGCAGTGTGGATTAAAAGGAATCCTCCACCGCCATATCGGGAACTGTTCCAAAGGATATAAGCAGAGGATTGGCCTTGCAGCATCCATGATCCACGATCCAAAAATTTTGGTTCTTGATGAGCCTGTCAGTGGATTGGATCCAAATCAGATCGTCGAAATTCGTGAACTGATCAAAGGCCTTGGTAGAGAAAAACTGGTTCTGATGTCCAGTCATATATTGCAAGAGATACAGGCCACGGTTGATCGAATCATTATCCTCAACAATGGTAAGATTGTTGCAGATGGAACCAGTGAGAACCTGATCTCAAATTCTAAGGCTAAAACTACATTGAACATGGAAATAGTAAACGCGACAAAAGAATCTGTTGAAGAGATGAAAGCGGTGGTCCCCAGTGTAAATTTAGTGGAATTTTCTGATGAGGGTGAAAGCTCTAAGGTGCAGCTTGAATATCCGCCTGAGAATGATCCTCGAAAAGATATTTTCAGCTATGGTGTTGAAAAAGGTTGGGTCATCTTGGAGATGGCAACCACCAAATCAAATCTGGAGGATATCTTCCGGAACCTGACCGTAACGGAGGTTGCAGATGCATAATATTAGAGCCATTTATTCAAAGGAACTCCGATCATTTTTTAATAGTCCTATGGCATACATCTTTTTGGTAGTGTTTGCAGTTGTGAACGGATATTTCTTTACCAACACGTTCTTTCTGATAAACCAATCAAATATGAGGGCCCTCTTCAACATTACACCCTTAGTGTATTTGTTCTTTATCCCGGCAATATCTATGAGTTTGATTGCCAGAGAAAGAAACCTGGGAACGATAGAGATAATCAATACTCTACCAATAAAAATATACGAATTTGTGATAGGGAAATATCTGGCTTCTGTTACATTGATCGTCTCAGGATTAGCCATTACCCTTGTCCATTTTTTCACTCTTATGAAAGTAGGGACAAATATTGATTATGGCGCTGCGGTTTGTGGCTATGTTGGGTTGGCTCTGGTTGGAGCAGTCTACGCATCAGCAGGTACATTCGCAAGCAGTGTGACAGACAACCAGGTGGTGTCGTTTATTATTGCTGTGTTCATAGTGATCGTCTTCTGGCTGTTGGATAAAATGCTAATATTTGTTCCTTCGGGATTGGCAGGATTGATTCAGTTCATGAGTGTGGACTATCATTTTACAAATATATCCCGGGGAGTTATTGATACTCGAAACCTGATCTACTTTGGTTCAGTCATCGGATTTTTTCTATTTCTTACGCACAGACTGATGGAGGTAAGAAAATGGAAATAAGACCAAAATTCGAATGGAAGAAATCTCTATCAGTTCCTGTAGTGGTCATTGCAGTTAGCCTGGTATTGTTAAATCTTATATCAAGAAACTGGTTTGGTCGTCTAGATCTGACGGATAACAAGATGTACACACTCAGCTCTTCAAGCCGTTCTGTTGTGAAGAAAATTGATGATTTGATGACGATGAAGGTTTTCTTTTCCACTAACCTTCCTGGCGAGTATGGAAATAACCGTAGGTATCTACAGGATATCTTAGAAGAATATTCTGCCTATGGCAAAGGGAATATTCGGTTTGAATTTAATACTCCTGAAGAAAATGAGGATGTCCAACAGGAGGCCCAGCGTTTAGGTATTCAACCAGTACAATTGCAGGTAATAGAAAATGACAAAATGGAAGTTAAACGGGTTCATATGGGGCTTGCTATTTTGTATCAGGACGAGGTGGAAGTGATTCCCGTAATTCAATCCACTACGGGTTTGGAATATGAAATTACCACCAAGATCAAGCGATTGGTTGAAACAGAAAAACCTGTGGTTGCTATTGGGAAAACTGAATCTCAGGCAGGAGTAGAAAATACAGCGATCATGGATAAACTTCAGCAAAGATACACCGTCCGTTCTGTAGATCTGAAGAGTGCGGTATCAAAAGAGATTCAATTGATGCTAATCAATGGAGTAGAAGATTCATTGTCGGATGATGAACGAAGTAATCTTGCTCAATATATTGATCAGGGAGGAAATGT
>CAYSQB010000108.1:0-3471 GCA_964433085.1 uncultured bacterium | reverse complement strand
CATATATGGGAATAACTTGCTGAGGAAACAAAACGGTGTTCCGTAACGGCATTACAGAATATACTTCTACGTCAAGATCATCCTTGTCAGTTATTTCTATTTCATTTTTTTTCTCTTTAGTCATTTCAACCTTTCTTTTTTCAATGTCTCTATATAATCAAAGAATGTACCATTGTTCAAAACTTGAAACCTTGTCATTTATAGTAAATTATGTCTGCATAAATGGCAGATATAAAGTTATTCTGAGTTAAATATATAAATGTTTCAGGAATCCTAGAAACAATTAGTGGATTACCTTCTGTCATTTCTTATATATGATATTTTATTTTGGAAAATCATTGTTGTTAAGGAGATAATAAAGGTTTACCAGCATCTATAAATAATTTTGCCTGTTTATCAGCATGATAGGAACTTCTCACCAGTGACCCCGATTCTATTATCTTAAATCCAATGGCAAGCCCTTTTTCATGATAAAATTTAAACTCTTCGGGTCCGACATATCTTTCAACGGGGAGATGATCTTTTGTTGGTTGAAGATATTGGCCTATAGTAAAGATATCTACTCCAATTTTTGCAACTTCCTCCATGGTATTTATCACCTCTTCTTTTGTTTCTCCTAGACCCACCATCATACCGGTTTTTGTTCGCAAACCAAATCGAACTGATTTTTTTAATACTGAAAGGCTTCTCTGCCAATTTGCTTGATTTCGTACGCGACGACTAACTCGCTCAGCACATTCCACGTTATGACTGAATATATCAGGATGTACATCAAATATATTTTTCAGAGCAATATCGGACCCTTTAAAATCAGGAGTAAGAACTTCTATTGTACATTTGGGTACTTTTTGCTGAATCTGTTTAATAGTTTTTGCCCAAACCTCGGAACCGTAATCATTTTTTAAATCATCCCTATCCACAGATGTAATTACAACATGCCTGAGATCCATTTTCTTCACAGCTTGTGCCACTCGGATTGGTTCCAGGGGATCATTCCAGATTGGTTTCCCAGTTTTCACCGAACAGAATCCACATGCTCTTGTACATGTATCTCCTAAAATCATGATCGTTGCTGTACGGCGTTCCCAACATTCGTAGATATTGGGACATCTGGCTTCTTCACAAACCGTGTGTAGATTATTTGTCTGAACAACATTGTTTACATATGCGTAGTTGTGACCTACTTGTATGCGTACTTTTGGCTTTCCATTTTGAAGAGAGGGGACTGTTTGTGATATATTATTCATACAATAATTATAACAATTGATCTAGATTTATTGTTTCAAGATTATTTTTTACTGTATCAATAAATTTACTTCCCCCGGCTCCATCTATTAGCCTATGATCAAAGCCTAGGGTAAGATTCATCATATTTCTGATACCAATGGAATCTCCGCTTGTCCTTTCAATAACTACCGGTTGTTTTTTTACAGCGCCAACACCAAGAATTCCAACATTAGGTTGATTGATGATCGGAGTGCCCATGGTCACATTAAATACACCATAATTTGTGATAGAAAATGTAGACCCCTGAAGTTCATCAGGATGCAATCGTTTTTCTCTTGTCCTGATAGCTACATCATAAACTTTTCTACACATCCCAAGAAAATTCAATTCTTCACAATTTGATATCACTGGAACCATGAGCCCATTATCTAGTGCTACAGCGATACCAATATTAATATGCTTATGATAAATAATTGATGATCCATCAATGGAGGCATTCATATCTGGGAATAAATGGAGGGCTTTTACCACTGCAGATATAATAAATGGGGTGTAGGTTAGTTTAAATCTTTCACGTTCCTTGAAGGAAATCTCAAATTGTTTTAGATAATTTGAGATTTCGGTCATATTAACATCTGTTATCACATATACATGGGCTGATGTGTCCAGACTAGTTCTCATGTGATTCGATATCAGTTTTCTCATGTGATCCATTTCAACTGCATCTTCCACTAGGACTCTTTCAGTTTCTTTTACAGGTTTTATTTTTTGTTTTTCCCCTATAAAAGCAAGAATATCTTTTTTGGTGACACGACCGTCCCTTCCAGTTCCTTCCATTGATTCTAAATCTGACCGTGAAATATCCTCGTCCTTTGCTATTTTAAGTACAACAGGGGTAAAGAACTTTTTCCCTCTACTAATCTCCTCTTTTTTTTCTACAAAATTAACTTTTTTTTGCGTTTCAACTGGTTCAAGTAAGAATTCATCATTATCAATAGTTTCGTCTTTTGTTTTTTCAATTATTTGTACCCCTGATTTCTCCTCAGTTTCAATCCGCGCTATTACTTTTCCTACATCAATTACATCATTTGGTTTAGCTAAGAGCTCGGTGATGATACCTCTATGGGAAGAGGGGATTTCAGAATCGACCTTGTCCGTTCCAATTTCAAGCAGAATTTCATCCTTTTCTATTACCTCTCCAGGTTTTTTTCTCCATTCTATTATAGTGCCTTCTGTGATCGACTCACCCATTTTTGGCATTACAATTTCAATGATCATATTAATATTCCAATAATTCTTTTAAAGATTTAATGATATCATCTGTCTGTGGAAGAATTTCTTCCTCCAAGTACCAATTATATGGGACGGGACAATCACGTGCAGCGACCCGTTTCACAGGACCATCCAACCATTCAAAATATCTATCTGCGATTAATGCGGATATCTCTGCACCGGGACCATTGGTTAAATTATCTTCATAAACGACTAAAATCTTTCCCGTTTTTTTAATCGAATTTTCGATTGATATCATATCTAGAGGGTTCAGTGTTCTTACGTCAATAATTTCAATTACTCCCTGAGATAAATTTAGTTGACCGCAGGCATCCAATGATTTTTGAACCATAGCTCCCCAACAAATAATAGTTAATTCATTTCCCTCTTGAACGATCCGTGCCTTTCCAAATGGAAGTAAGTAATCTGCATTTGGTTCAGGTGCAGTTGCAAACCCTTGGCGGTATAATCCCTTGTGCTCCATGAATAAAACGGGATCATTCATTCTGCATGCCATTTTTAATAAACCCTTGGCATCATCAGCTGTTGAGGGGTAGGCAATATAAATTCCTGGCAGATGGAGAAAATAACCGTCAATGGACTGACTGTGACATAATGCTCCATGAATATATCCTCCAACAGGAACACGAATAACCATTGGACAGCTCCATTTATTATTCGATCTATACCTCATGGTAGCGACCTCATTTCGAATCTGCATCATTGCAGTCCAGATATAGTCTCCAAACTGAATTTCTACTACCGGTTTATAACCTGCACAAGCTATTCCAACTGCGGTTCCTATGATAGAAGATTCAGCTAGTGGTGAATTGAAAACTCTTTGTTTCCCGAACCTATCTGACAATCCTTTGGTAGCCGTAAACACTCCTCCTTTTGGATCCGCAACATCCTGACCATAAATGATCATTTTCTCATTATGCTTCATTTCTTCCTTCAGCGCATGATTTATTG
>CAYSQB010000107.1:0-3492 GCA_964433085.1 uncultured bacterium | reverse complement strand
ATTCGAGAAATGGAATTAAATTATTCTGTATCCAACTCATATCAAGGGCAAATATAGAAAAATTTTTCTTAAATGACTACGACCTTAGAACAAATCAGGCTTGATCTAATTTGGTTGATTTATTATTTTTTAAGAAAAATGGAATATATAACAATCCCATGTATAGTATGATGATGATTTCAAGGTTCAGGATATACCAGGGCCATTCACCCATCAAAAGGGGATTGTTCACCGGTGGTTTGTCAATTAGATACATATAATTAGCCTTTCCACCAATAACTAAGTTTATGGGATAAATAATTGCAGCAAATATATTGGTAATCACCATTGTCCTGAGGATGCTTCCCTTCCTGCACCTCATTTTTTCAACCACTATTAGCCAGAGCACATGAGCAATTATCAGGGCATGATGAAGATAAAATGTCACCAAGCTAAAATTATTATCAAAGTCACTCATGTCAGGTGTGAGAATAGCCTGAAAGGAAGCTCCTATACCCCAAAAATAAGCTGATTCAAACAATACTACATTCTTGTTATAGAGCGCTATGGTTGACGCCAATAAGGCAATATGGCACAGATGAAGCGGAAGGTCCAGCTCCAGATTCAGTTCACGGACCTGCAGCCGGTTAAAATAATCAAAGACCTCCTGGACCACTGTAAACCAGATCAATCCCATAACCCATCTCTTTTTAGAATCAGGATTATGACAATAGAACTTTCCAAGAAAAGGAACAGCGATACAGAAAACGATACTCCCAAAAATATAGGCTAAATGTGTACTATCAAAAAGTGTGAGACCCTGAATTTTCATGAAAATTGACTGTGGATGATAAACAGAGAGGGGGAATCTCCCCCTCTCTGTTTTTTGTTACTTTTTAATTATTTAGAGACGATAACTAAGATGAGCAAATATACTGTTAAAGGTTATATCATCGTGCTCTATCAGTCCAAGGTAGTATCCTCCATTCAAATTAAGTTTTCCATCCATAATCGGAAGTGGATAACTATACCCGATGATTATGCCAAATTCAGGGTCGTCGGGACCTTCATCTATATCTTCACTTTGTGATATCGGAAATTCAAGAAGATCAATCTCCATTTTTATTTTCATTTTTCCGCTAAGGAAAATACCTGCTATAGGACCAGCCCAAGCCAAACCAGGACCAACGGGATAGGGCATGACCATCCATGCATCAAGATAATTCATTGATGTTTCCACTTTCATTGATCCTGACACTCCTTGTCCTTCATCAGTAAACACCAAATCATCTTCATTAATGTCAATGTATCCACTTTCTTCTATTTTAAATCCCCTTTGTCCAAATCCTGCACCAACAAAAAGATGCAGCCCTCCAAGCATTACCCCTTTACCCACGCCCGCAAGCCTACCCATTAGCGGTTTGGGTGTCAGTACTCCAGACTCGCTGAATTTTACATTATTCATTCCCACTCCGCCGTAACAGCCCCAACCTGGAAGATCTTGTGGTAAGGCTAAACTGCATATCACTAAAATCATAAGAACTATTTTCATTTTTCTTCCTTTTTTTTGTAGTTATTTTTTATTTAGAATTGGGCACCAATACTACGGCAAAATGTACCGATTTTTATTTCTTCTAAAAATATCTATTTAAAAGCTACTCCTAATTCATATGTTTAGTTTAGCAACTTCTTAATAAAAATGAAAGATAAGCGATCATATGATATTATAATCTGGGGCGCAAGTGGGTTTACCGGGAAACTGGTTTGTCAATATTTAATGAAAAATTATGGGATTGGGATAGGGTCTACCTTTCGATGGGCAATCGCTGGAAGAAACCACAAAAAATTAGAAACGATTCGTAAGGATCTAAATCTCAATAATCCTGAAGAAATGCCAATCCTTACGGGTGACAGCTTAGATCTGAAGTCCTTAAAAGATATCACCGATAAAACAAAGGTCATATTAACGACAGTGGGGCCCTATTCACTTTATGGTAGAGCTTTGGTTGAAGCGTGCATTCAAACTCAGACCCACTACTGTGATCTAACAGGAGAGGTGCCTTTCATCCATCATACAATTAACAAATTTCATGAGAGTGCAGAAAATGCAAAAGTAAAGATTGTCCACTCCTGTGGTTTTGATTCAGTCCCTTCGGATCTTGGATGCCTCATGCTACAAAATCGCTCAATGTGTAATTTTGGAACGCCCTTAGAGAAAATCAGACTTTATGTAAAAAAAGTAAAGGGAGGTATCAGTGGCGGTACTATTGCAAGTATGATAGAGATCATGAAACTAGCAAAAAATAAGGATATAAGAAGGATATTGAAAAATCCTTATTCTCTTTATCCAAAGAATACTCCAAAAGGTCCAAAACAACCTCACCAGAAAAATATCCAGTGGGATGATATCAGTCAAGGCTGGATCGGACCCTTTATTATGTCCTGGTTCAACTCTGCTATAGTCCGGCGAACAAACGCACTGTTTAATTTTAAATATGGTAAAGACTTTATATATGATGAGGTCTCTGTCATTCCAAAAAAACCTTTGAGCAGGATAAGGGCACAATGTTACGCACTTGGGTTAGGGCTTTTTACCGGAATGCTTTATTTCAGATTCTCCCGATGGTTGTTATCAAAAACTATCCTGCCCAAACCCGGACAAGGACCATCAGAGAAAACCAGAAAGAGTGGATTTTTCATATTTGACCTTATAGGGACTCAATCAAATAATATGCTAAAAGTAACAGTTTCATGTGATTCCGATCCGGGATATTCCGGAACTGCTCTTATGATAGGTGAGGCAGCTGTTTGCCTGGCTCTTGATGAAGAATTACTACCAGATAATTTTGGAGTCCTAACTCCTGCCACTGCAATGGGAAAAACATTGATAAACAGACTGGAAAAAGCCGGTATGGAGTTCAAGCATTCAGATGAAGATTAAAATATGAATATTTTTTCTTGGCAATAAAATTGTTTAAATTTTAGTGTGTAAACCACATTTTATAGAGGACAACCAATAATTAATCGAGAAATATTTGGGCTTACTTAACCTTCAGTTTTTATCTAAAAAGGATCCAACTTCATGAACAAAATAGATAAATTACTTAAATTAAACCTATTTTTATTCCTTTCTTCAACACTACTTTTTCCTCAAAATACAAATATAAACGGTAAGAGAGGGGTTTGGAAAAATTATCTTACTGTGGATGGAATCTCCAGTAATTATATCTATAACGTTTTTGTAGATGACGATAATTCCATTTGGCTTTCAACCACAAGTGGAGTGACTCATTTTAATGGTACAATTTTTAGTAATTACGGTACCGAAACAGGGCTGCCAGCAAGTAATATAAAAAATGTCTTGAGAACATCTGCGGGTGACCTCATTGTTGTATCTGAAACAAACGGCGCATATATACTGAATGACGGGAGATTCACTCAAATCACTGGGCTCTATGGAAAAACAATTTATACATCTGCGATTGACAAGGATGGAAACCTTGTTCTAACAAC
>CAYSQB010000106.1:2428-3505 GCA_964433085.1 uncultured bacterium | reverse complement strand
TGGCTTTTGGGTCCCAATCACCTATATATGGGAACGGGAATACCGTTTGAACCGGAGGGAATCCTGAGCACAGTTCCGGCCGTTGTAACAGTTATTATCGGTTATGCTGTAGGAAGGGTAATACAGAAAGAATCTGACAGGCATGTTGTTCTTCGAAAGTTAATCGTCTTCGGCCTTGCGGGAATTATGTCAGGAGTTGTTTGGGGATTACTATTTCCAATAAACAAACAGCTATGGACAAGCTCTTATGTTCTATATACCGGCGGCATCGGAACACTGTTTATGGCATTTTGCTATTGGCTTATCGATATGAATGGATTACAAAAAGTTGTCCGGCCGTTTGTTATTTTTGGTACAAATTCAATCTTTGTCTATGCCGCTTCACAACTTTGGGCAAAAATTCTCCTTAAGATCAATTTTCATTACAATGATAGAATGATTTCCGGAAAGGGTTATTTATATAATACAATCTTCCAACCACTTGCGGGAGACTTTAATGGGTCCCTCCTATTTGCTCTATCGCACGTGTTGGCTTTTTGGCTCTTGCTATACTGGATGTACAGAAAAAAGATTTTTATTAAGATTTAGCAATGGCAACCTAAGAATTCCTTATTCGTCCCTCTATAAATTTCTCAAGACGTCGAGCTATTCTCAAAAATTCTTCTACATTCATTTCTTTCAAAAATAATGCGCCGTGAGCGGCCCTTAATCTGGGGTGACTATTTTGATACCAATAATCTCGACCCAAAATCAATTGAAGAGTCTGGATCTGTTCAACCCATATCTTTTGAACCAAATCACAGAACGGACCGTCAAGTTCATAACTCGGAAAAGAGGCATTTTTCTGACTTAAATAACAGGTGAGAAATGTGTCCCGAAAGGCTGCCATAGAATTCAACGAAACTGGAACAATAATATTTGCTTCAGCCGCGTCGAATCGGGCCCAAACATTCCTGTATCCCCATATTTTTAGTTTTGTAAGGTCCGCCTTATTACCCCACATCCTAACAGCTTCAGCAATAGCCTGAAGTACCTTGTAATGGGTATCAGGCCCACTACCTTCAGGGTCCAAAGCCA
>CAYSQB010000106.1:0-2328 GCA_964433085.1 uncultured bacterium | reverse complement strand
GCCTGAAGTACCTTGTAATGGGTATCAGGCCCACTACCTTCAGGGTCCAAAGCCAACGTTATAATAGTTGGCTCAATTTCACGGAACTTTTCAAGGATTGGAAGAATATCTCTTTGGCGTTCAGGATCTTCAGAAAAAATATCTCCTTGATAAAACCCTAATCGGAGGTGGCTAATATCTTTTGTCTGTACACCATAATGAGACCACACTAAATCCTCTTCAAACTCTCGGATCATTCCTTTAAGTCGTTGAACCTCCGGTGTGTTTTTTTCACCGTTATAGCACGATGACAAATATTCGGTGACCTCATCCAATTTTCTTCTCAGTTCATCTTTAGACTTAATATCATAAATCTCTAAAAAGCATCGAACGATCCGATGGGACAATCCACGTTGACGCCCTTCAAGATTATTCGCTGCCATTCTATCAAGGTAATGGTAAACATCTTTGTCCCATTTATGCTTATAACCGTCATTGAAAAAATTGGGGTATTCAATCATCTGGATTAGTCCTTCATCAAACAACTGTCCCGTCGTTTCCAACACATCTACAATGTATTCGTTGGTGACGGCTGTGAATCCGGATGTTAATGTACAGAAATGATGCCTGTTCAGAGGGGACCTGACTAGGTGAGCAATAAACGGGAGATAACCAGTTGTAATATCATCGTGGTGAGGACCTGTGTGCAAAAATGACTCATTTTCCCGATTCTTCAGTCCCGCATTGATCTTTTTTTCCAATGAGTCCATCACTGTTTTTGCTGTATCATCGTTCAAATCAGGAATCAGAGATCCACTACTATCATTGTTGAAATCGTCCAGCGTTAGTCGTGAACAAAACTTGTTGACATTGAAACAGAGATTAATAACAACTCTCTCTGTTTTTTCCTGATTCCATTCGTTTGTTTTAAGACTATGCATCACCACATCCTTCAGTTGGCACGAGGCACCTTCTGTCAGATAGAATCTTGCATTTACTAACTTCTGTAAAGCTGAAGCTGGATAATTAATATCAGGATCTGATTCAACAGCATCCTGAACGATTTTTGACTTGGCTTCCCCTGCAGCCATGATAATTGCAACCGCATTCTTGTTGCTTGTTATAGTTTGAAGACCGATGGTAATGACAAGACGGTCCCTAGATATTTCTATACCGCCCAAATCAACGGCCGCTGATGCTTGGGTTTCAAAATTGGTTTCCATAAGCCTGGTAGCGGAATGATGATCAGAACCTTTGATATTGAAAGCAATATGGCCATCTGGGCCAATGCCGCCAATAAAGAAATCTATACCCCCCATATTTTGGATAGTGTCCTCATATTCGCTACACCATTGATCAACAAGATGAATTGTCCTTTGCTGCATCTCCTCCAATTTTGATTCTGAATCCCTGAATCTGAGTGTTAAATCCACATGATTATTCGGAAAAATCTCACTGAGGGCAGCTTCAGTCTCTCTGGGTATTTCGTTGCAATTTATTAAGCAAGCTCGGTCTTGATCCAAACCAAAACCCTCTATGTAATAATTCATGACATAATTGAAAAACGAATTATGTTGATCCGGATTGATGGGGTAAAATTCATCTATCTGGACAAATCTTAATCCTCTCAAATTGGGTTTCTTGTTTACATTGAATCCGTTCTCATTACAGATCAATTGAATCTCTTTTTTATCCCATTTATGAAGGATTCGTTGTACCCATTTAATGAAATACTCTGGGGTCTTTCCTGTAGGTAAACTGATAACACCTTCTGGATTTTCAGACACCCACTCCAGAAACCGCAGTGCTGTTAATAGACCAAGGTCCGGAAAATTGTTTACTGTGATAAATGGTATCCGGGCATACGTGTGGGTGTATGACAGGGATTTAAAGAAGGATTTTTCAACCAATGAAGTGAACACTTATTTTCTCCCAATAATTCAAAGTGATAAAGTTACCTCTCAATGAATCAGTATTCAGTATGAAATGCTGTACTCTGGATTGAATCAAAAAGTTAAATGATTTTCAATCGTACTGTCTGAGCTATTATTACAACAACAGTGGTTTATAGCAGCACGGTTTTTCTTGAATTATTATGCATCAATTATAAACTTTTATTAACGACCATTCACCTGATTATTATTTGACATTAACCTAAATTAAACCATCTGATCATCCTTCATGTGCTTCTGGTTTAGGCTGATAATAGCAGACATTAAAAACACACCTGGAATGGAAAACTCACTATATTGATCTCCCACAAAAAATATTTTATAAACTTTATTGCATTTATGTTTTGCCTGCTATTATTCTTGGGTTGCGGTGAATCTAATAGTGATAAAAACGTGC
>CAYSQB010000105.1:0-3520 GCA_964433085.1 uncultured bacterium | reverse complement strand
TTTGATGATCCTCCGGAAGCGGCATTGGTGACCATTTTGCATTTTCACTTGAAAGCGAATCAACTGATATACGCCTCAACCCTCCTGCCCAGCTGGTGATCCAAGCATAATTTGAGGTGACCGCCAAATCATAGGTGATATTATTGTAATGAGTTGTAATAGGCAACATATTGAAAAAACCAGTTCCTATGGGCTGGAGAATAAATGGTTCCTGAGAATATTCCATAGGCTGCATGTGGTGGACCTGCAAAGTATCACTTATGAGATTTGGCCTATCACTATAGAATATCCCTGTACCAAAGTCTCCTAAGTTATCACCAGAGGCGCAAGCAAATAATACCTGCT
This sequence comes from uncultured bacterium, assembly GCA_964433085.1. GTDB lineage: Bacteria > Fidelibacterota > Marinisomatia > Marinisomatales > AB-629-J13 > AB-629-J13. The sequence goes on along the minus strand of CAYSQB010000105.1, from coordinate 3,175 downwards.
CACCATGTGTTGCGATGGCAGAGATGGCATCATTAAGGAGAATATATTCTCCATTATTCATGAACAGGGTGTCTAGCGTAAAAATGGACACAGAATCCTCCAGATAGGAAACCCCTCTCCCTGTTCCCAACCAAACAGTAGACTCTCCCTGTAAAACAATTTCGCTTATACCATTGCTTCTCAAACCAGAAGAAAGTGTCTTGAAATTACTGGGTAAACCGTTCAATTTATATTGCGACGGTATGGGCCCTTGACAAAAACCAAAAGAAAACAGGATAATAAAAAATTCTGGTATGAAATATTTTTTCATTCTACAACAATAGTATGTTCCACAGGTTCACTTATTTCAAAAGAGTTGTCTCTTGCGATGAATGTCCAAAGGAATGTCCCGGTTTTTGTTTGATTTGATGGATTGTCCGGACCAAATATTGGGATCTGAATACTGAATTTTCCGTCACCACTGATTTCATCACCGCTGTAATAATCAGGATATATTTCTACTAGATTGCCATCGTCATACATTAAGATTTGATTTCCGTTGTTTAATAATGTGTCAGGCTCTATATGGAGTGATGTAAACCCACAGTTTAAAATATCATCATGTTCATTTTCATCAAATATATCTGCAGTGATGAGGACAAAATCTACCTCCGCTCCTGGAGGTCTGTGAATTGTATCTGGAGCGGTTACTGATAAAATGATTGGAGGGATATTTTGCAGATAGGTTGTGTGAAACAATGCAAATTTGTTTACACCATAAGTTCCCAAAACTTTATATGAGACTTCTCCGATCAGGCCTGGTTGGATAATATTATTAATTGAGTCCAAATCATTGGAGATTTTGTGGGAATACAGCCCATCACCGAAAATTATGTCACCAAAATTTCCATTATCATTCAGCCAGATAGAATCCGTATTTGCCCCCCCCTGCCCGTACCACTCTACCAACACAGACGACAGAGAATCTCCCTCAAAATCCATTTTGCATGACACCTCAAAATAAAGGAAATTGGATTCTCTCAAGAATATAAATCGAGGATTGTTTATGGGATCAGTATTGGCATCCTCCACTGGAAACTGCTCATCACAGGACGAATTAAGAAAGATTGCAAAAAATAAAATAAATGATAATTTTTTTTCTTTCATTTTAACGATCAAAAATATAGTGATTTATAAGTGTGCCAACCTGATATAGACTCTCAACAGAACAATGTATTGGAGTGTCTTCATGAGTGTGCCAGAAATTTGACCACCTATTTGGATAATTAAAATCAATAATATCTATTGCGGGTATCTGAGCTTCTTCCCAGAGTGGCACATGGTCATCATAAATTTCATATTGCAACTGTTTATCAAATGCGTCCAACTCCAACTCATCTGCGAGTGTCCACAAAATTTTCACCAGAGTTGGGTTTTGGGCATAAGAATTTCGTTCAATAGGAAGATGTAGCTCTGCATCACCCACCATATCCAATACAATGGCATTATCTGGTTTTGGGATGGGTAGATTTTTTGCAAAAAACTGAGCTCCCAATGCATAGGAACGAGGATTTCCCTCAATACCTAGATCCTCAGCATCAAAGAATACGATATATATGGTTTCGTCATGAGGATTTTGATTTAAGATACGAGCAGTTTCTAAAAGAACAGCAACTCCGCTTGCTCCGTCATTAGCGCCTAAAATAGGTTCGTTTCTGCGTTCGTGGTTGATATCATGGTCTGCAGTGGGACGGGTATCCCAGTGGGCCCCAAGCAATAAGGAATTTTCAGCTGACCCAAAAAATATTCCGACAATATTCGTCATTTCCAACGTATCTGTTCTCCCGGGAATGGATTGACGGAATGGCTGTGAGAAAACGCTATCTGCGAATCCAGAAAGTGTGTGGATAAGATAACCTTTACATTGTTTGTGTCCGTCTGAACCAGGATTTCGAGGACCAAAGGAGCATTGTTTTTCTAAATAATTAAATGCTGCCTCTCCTGAAAACTCAGGTACTGAAACAGTGCACCCTTCAACCAATATTAAGAATGCAATAATCACAGGAATACGAAGAATAACAGAAAATCTTAGTGTCAAATAATCCATCATAAATTATCCGCTAATTGAAATATTGATATCAAATCCAAAATCTCTGTCAATTTTTTTACCGGTGGTTTTGGTCTCATTTTCACGATACTCATAAATAATGCCACCACTCACATTCCGGTTGAAGGAATACGAAATACGGGTCCCAATTTTCCAACTGGAAGATAGAGCTTGTTGGGCCAGCTCGGTTTTATTTTTTGTTCCCCATGTCTCACTATTGTTCATGTCAAAATTCAATGTGAAATTCACATTATTCTGAATATCCATATCTTCAAAATACGGAATTGGGATCTTAAAACCTCCCTTATGGTTATAGCTTGCGCTTGTCGTTAGGGATCGATCTTTTTTTAGTGTTAATCCGGTAGGCATCTCATCTAATGATTGACTCATATTCTGTCGAATCTGTACGGAGACCCCCTTCCCTAGAGATAGTGACATGCCTATCAAAGGTGAGAAACTAGCGTTGACCTTTCCCTGTTTTTCATAATCTTTAAACGTATCAATAAATGAACTCATATCTAAAAGGTTTACCGCACCAGCATTCACATCTTCAAATTGCCATGACCGTGATTCTTTTCCGCTGAAGGAGTGGTCCAAAGATGCAGAACGAACAAATTTATTCAAAATAGGCCACTTCTCAAGTCCAGACATCCGCATGCTCCATCCGAAAAATGGTAGACCTTGTTCCAGCCTTTCACCCCAGGGCAAAAAATCCCTTTGGATTGACCTTTGTTCTACCCCTGACCCACTGATAGTTTGAGAAACATTTTCGCCAAAAGAAAGACTGACACTTGTTTTTTTAGTTAATTTGAACCCTGACCTCAAAGATATATCCTGTTTGTGGTCAAAATTTCCTATGTTGGAACCTATACTGGCAGAATCCTGACTTAGCCCATGGTCCGATTGCCAACCAAATCTATAACCAACCGGGACAGCTCCCTGGACACCTCTTGCAGTTCGATTCACTGTTTCGGTATAAGTGATATTTAGTGGGTCAATTCGGTTAAAAAATCCGTGCACAGCATTCAGAATAAAATTTCCTTTACCTTCTTTATTATCTTTATCATCATTTTCTCCCTCCGGTTGTAC
>CAYSQB010000104.1:0-3539 GCA_964433085.1 uncultured bacterium | reverse complement strand
AAAACGGAGCAGGCTGATTTACTTCAGGCATTATTTGGAAGAAATGGAGAAGCTCCAATTCCTATTATAGCTGCATCCACTCCGGCAGATTGTTTCTATGTTGCTTTCGAAGCATGTCGAATCGCCTTGGAGCATATGACACCTATAATTCTTTTATCCGATGCTTATATAGCCAATGGATCAGAACCCTGGCTAATTCCAAACATGGAGAACCTATCTGAAATCAAGAATCATATTGTTAAAAATGGAAACGAGTTTCTACCTTTTAAGAGGGACAAGAAACATTTGGCTCGAAATTGGGCTCTCCCGGGAAGCCCGAGATTTGAGCATCGGGTTGGAGGCCTTGAGAAGGATGAGCAAACGGGTAATGTAAGTTATGATCCTCATAACCACCAGAAAATGACCGACTTGAGACACCAGCGAGTTGATATCATTGCTGAATCCATTCCGAAAGTAAAACCCTATGGTTCAAAAAGCGGTGATATATTAGTTATAGGATGGGGGAGTACTTTTGGGTCTATTCGATCAGCGGTAAATGAAGCAATAAAAGATGGACAATCAGTTGCTCATGTTCATTTGAATCATATTAATCCTTTTCCGAAAAACCTTGGCGAAGTAATTCTGAAATTCAGAAATGTTTTGATTCCAGAAATGAATTGCGGTCAGTTATTGATGCTCATTCGAAGTAGATTTTTAGTGAACGCTAGAGGCTTAAATAAAGTCCAGGGGAAACCATTTACAGTTAACGAAATTTATTCTGCAATTAAAGAAATCAACGGAGATAGAGAATGACTGTTCCGACTGAAACAACATTAACTCGAAAAAACTTTATTTCAGATCAGGATGTAAGGTGGTGTCCCGGGTGTGGAGATTATGCGATTCTTGCTCAGGTTCAGAAAGTATTTCCTGATTTGGGAGTTCCAAAGGAAAATTTCCTCATTGTATCTGGAATTGGATGTTCAAGCAGGTTCCCTTACTATATGGATACATTCGGATTCCATTCGATTCATGGCAGAGCTACACCATTGGCAACAGGTGCAAAATTAGCCAATCCAGATCTTTCTGTTTGGGTTGTCACTGGAGATGGTGATTCCATGAGTATTGGCGGAAATCATCTCATCCATATTTTAAGACGAAACTTGGATATTAATATTTTGTTGTTTAATAATGAAGTATACGGGCTAACTAAGGGGCAATACTCTCCCACATCTGCTCAGGGGCATATATCTAAATCTACTCCCCTTGGCAGCGTAGATTACCCTTTTAATCCACCTCAACTTGCGTTGGGGGCAGGAGGCACCTTCATTGCCCGAGGAATTGATAGGGAACAAAAACATTTACAAAACTTAATAAAAGAAGCTCATCGTCATTCCGGCACTTCTTTTTTAGAAATCTACCAGAATTGTTGGGTATTTAATGATGGGGCTTTCGCTAACCTAACTGATAAAGAAATAAAAATGGAAACCCAGTTAATTTTAGAGCATGGGAAACCTATGATTTTTGGTAAGGGAAACAATAAGGGAATGCGTTTAGCAGGATCAAAATTGGAGGTTGTTGATATAGGAAAAACATCCTCAATCGATGACATTTTAGTACATGATGAATCGAATAAAATCCAAGGACTATTGTTAAGTGAATTAACTCACAAAGACGGATTTCCAACTCCCATTGGTGTTATTTACCGTGAAGACAAACCTACTTATGAGAATCTTATGTACAACCAAATGGATAAAGCCATAAACTTACAGGGAGAAGGGGATTTAGATACTCTGTTCCGAAGCGGTCATACTTGGAAAGTACAGAGGTAAAGAATGATTGATATTTTTGATGATGAAATAACCCAAATGGATGAGAATGAAGCTAGGATCGAACAAGAAATGTCTGCAGCCATCCAATTAAAGGATTCAATTCGAACCCTTGCAAAAAAATGTATTGGTCTTTCAGAAGATGCATCCCTTGATGAGGCATTAAAGGCTTTTAAAAAGCACTCCACCAGTTGTATTATACTAACAAAAGATAAAAAAATAACAGGAATTTTCACTGAAAGAGACATTGTTTTAAATGTATTAGGAAAAAGATTAGATTTTAGTCAATCAAGCATAAAAGATTTTATGACTCCCAATCCTCATACTCTCAGAATGGAAGATCCTATCTCCTTTGCTTTAAATATGATGGTGGATGGTGGATTTAGACATATTCCCATTGTTGATAAAAAAAATTATCCGAAAGGAATAATCAGTATTCTAAATATTGTGGAACATCTGGGAACTGTCTTTCAAGAGGAAATTATGAATCTGCCTCCCAAACCATTAAGAGAACAGAACAAACAAGAGGGGGGATAGGTTCTTTCTAGGAGAATCAGGTGAGTGAAATGATCTTTTTAGAAATTTGAAAATGAGAATTGAAAGAGACTCTATGGGTGAAATTCAGGTTCCTTCTTCTGTATATTGGGGTGCTCAGACCCAGAGATCCCTCGATAATTTCAAGATTGGAAATGAGCATTTCCCCCGTGAATTTATTCGTGCTTATGGGATATTAAAAAAAGCAGCTGTCTGGGTCAATACAGATCTAGGGTTACTCGACCCAAAGCTCAAGGATACTATTTCAGAAGCCTGTGATGAGGTCATAGATGGTAAATTGGATGATCATTTTCCCTTGGTTGTTTGGCAGACCGGAAGTGGTACCCAAACCAATATGAATTTTAATGAAGTGATTGCCAACCGCTCCATTGAAATTTTGGGTGGTGATTTGGGATCGAAAGATCCGGTTCATCCCAACGACCATGTGAATAAATCACAGTCAACCAATGATACATTTCCTTCTGCGATCAATATCGCAGCAGTGATGTGCTGTATGGAAAGTTTACTCCCATCATTGAAAAAATTAAGAGATTCCTTAGAAGAAAAGGAAAAGGAATTTTCTTCGATCATCAAATTAGGACGCACCCATCTCCAAGATGCCACTCCTTTGAGCCTAGGACAAGAAATGTCTGGTTATGCATCTATGGTGGAACAAGGGATAGCCCGGATTAACAGAGGTTTAACTGACTGTATTGACCTTGCAGTGGGCGGAACTGCCGTGGGAACAGGTCTGAACACTGTGGAAGGGTATGCGGATAAAATGGCTGAAGAAATCAGTCAAATAAGTGGGGTCCAATTCAATTCAGCTCCCAACAAGTTTGAGGCTATGGGTGGCCAGGATTGTATTGTTGAGTTGTCTGGTACATTGAGAACGCTGGCAGGGTCATTGTTCAAAATTGCGAACGATATTCGACTTCTTTCGAGCGGACCGAGGTCAGGAATTGGTGAACTGATACTTCCGGAAAATGAACCGGGCAGTTCCATTATGCCGGGGAAGGTGAATCCCACTCAGTGCGAAGCAATGACAATGGTGTGTACTCAGGTTATGGGTAACGATATGACCATTGCCATGGCTGGTGCAAACGGACATTTTGAACTGAATGTATTTCGACCTGTGTTAGCGTTAAATATTTTACAATCCATCACCCTGTTAACAGATGTGTGTGATTCATTTCGTAA
>CAYSQB010000103.1:0-3706 GCA_964433085.1 uncultured bacterium | reverse complement strand
CAGGTGAACTTTATAGTTCACCTCACCGGTCAATATCAGGTTCTCATTAATTGAATAATCAGAGCCTAATTTAATAGATTGACCAAATCGATCAGATTCATTGTTAAACAAAAAAGAATACAGCGGAACGGTATCCTGAGGAGTGCCCTCAATATCAAAATAACGTACCTCTACATCTCTATGTCCAAAAGTGTTACGTACACGATTATTTAAATTGTATGAGGTATAAAAATTCCATTTTTCTGTTTTGTAATTTCCGTAGGCAGTAAACCCATTCATATCACCCATGTTTCCGTAATTATTGTTTTTACCGTTGACCCTAATACTTCCATTTAATCCTTCATATTTTCCCTTTTTCATAACGATGTTAATGATGCCAGCCATTCCATCGGGATCATATTTTGCAGAGGGCGACGTGATGACTTCAACTTTATCGATAAGTGACGCAGGTATATTATCCACATCATTCTGCCCTGCACCTGTTCTGTTAGGACGACCGTTTACCAGTATTTTGACATTAGAATTTCCACGCAAGGCTACCTCTCCATCTTGATCAACGGTGACCATAGGAACTTTGTTCAGGACGTCCTCGGCTGTTCCGCTATCGGAAATAATATCATCCGAGGTGTTATAAATCATTTTATCGGTCTCAAATTCAAAAACAGGTCTGTCATCCACAACATTGACAGCTTCCATCTCAAGTAAAACTAAACTTAATTTGATTTCACCTACATCTTTTTTTATTGTTCCTCTAAACGATAGCTCTATATCACTAAGAGTTTGTGATTCGTAACCCATAAATTCTATTTTTATACTATATTTGCCAGGCTCTATCTCTCCAATTTGGAATTTCCCATCTGAGGCAGTTACACCGCCGGTTTCAATATCTCCATCTTTCTGCAAAACAGATACAGACGCATACTCAATAGGTTTCCCAGATATAGAGTCTACAACGATCCCTGACACTTCGCAAACTGCAGGCCTACCTCCGCGAGCTCCACCCTGCCATTTTTGTGCAGTTAAAATAGAAACAGACAAAATAAAAACAATACAAATAAAATTATATATGGTTGAACTTTTCACACTTTTCCCTTTTATGACTAATATGATACCAATTTGTTAAATAAAAAACTCTACATTTTGAAATGCCGAGGGCCCGGAATATAATTAAATTGAACCATCACTTATGATACATTCCTAATTTTTTACCAATGCTAAAATTTCGTCTATACCTTCTATTAGTGATCGGTTTGTTTCTCACAGTGCCCTGGTTCTTTTTTGATACTGATTTAGTATCTGTTTTCGGAATGCCTATCTGGGCCTTTTATTCATTATTGTTTACATTTGTGTATGCCTGTTTTATCTATTTCTTAATAGAAAAATATTGGGGAATTTCCGCTGAAGATTCCCATAAGGAAGACAAATGAATGGTTCTTTACTATCTTCCGGTGGAACTGTTTTTCTTTTATTTTATCTATTTTCACTGATTGGAATCGGTTTAATCGGACGATTTGCCAGAAAAGATAATTCCATGGCTGATTTTTATCTTGCAGGAAGGGGAATGGGATTTTTTGTTTTGTTTTTGACCTTATATGCAACTCAATACAGCGGAAATACTCTGATTGGATTTGCAGGCAAAGCCTATCGAAATGGATTTACATCTTTGGTTACCGTGACATTCATGTGTTCCGTCATCGGTGCTTATTATATATTTGCTCCAAAACTGTTTCGTCTATCTAGAAAATACAAATTTATCACCCTTGGTGATTTTATTCAGTATCGTTATCAAAGTACTCCTCTCACGATATGTATTACCATTCTCTCAATCATTGCACTGGGGAACTATATAATCACCAATTTAAAAGCTATTGGTATCATTGTGGAAACCTCTACCGGTGGCGCTGTACCATTTGTGACCGGGATTATCTTGCTATCATTTATCATGGTCATTTATGAAACTCTGGGAGGAATGCGTAGTGTTGCTTGGACAGATATGATCCAGGGAGTTCTTTTACTTCTGGGGGTGGTTTTTATTTTTATTTTGGTTCAGGTTCATTATGGTGGACTGGTCTCATCTCAAATTAAGGTTAATACAGATTTTTGGTCACCGCCAAACTGGAGCGAGAAACGGCTCTGGCTCAGCACCATTATTATATTATTTGCAGGAATTTCAGTTTATCCCCATGCCATTCAAAGAATTTATTCTGCCAAAGACGAGTCTTCTCTAAAAAAATCATTTCAAATCATGGTTTTCATGCCATTTGTAACAACACTGTTCATTATCACAGTAGGTATTGTTGGTGCAAGCCAATTCCCCGGAATTTCAGGAAAAGATACAGAGCACATCACTCTCCTTCTATTATCAGATTTAGCAGAGAATAATCCTGTTGTTGCACCCATTCTTGTCTTGTTTATTTCTGCTGCAATTGCTGCTATTATGTCTACCGTTGATTCTGCACTTTTGGCTATTTCCTCCCTGTTCACTCAGGATATTTACCGTAAGATAAAACCACGGTCAGATGAAAAAAATCTGACCTTTTTGGGAAAAATATTTTCGTGGATAATCATGGCACTTGCTGCACTACTGGCAATTCACCTCCCCCATACAATCTGGCGACTCATGGAAATAAAACTGGAACTTTTATGCCAGATCGCACCGGCAATTATTTTAGGAATACACATACATAAATTAAACAAGCAGATGATCCTGTCTGGGATTCTCGCAGGAACAGGGGTAGCCCTTTTCATCATTGGTTCAAATATGATGGGGCTCTCAATCCCGGCAAAGCCCTGGGGCATTCATGCAGGTGTATGGGGGTTAATCATTAATTGTCTGGTTGTATGGATTCTTTACCTGAAAAAAAACAAAAAGAGATCAGCAATTGATAATTGACCACAGCGCTGTAAGAGACGATTGGTATGATCGAGGATTTTCATGTGATATTTGGATTGCCCCTCCGGGAAAAATCTGGACAGATTTTGTTCACGATACCAATGAGTTCTTGATGCTCATTGATGGAGAAATTGAGTTGGAAATGGACGATAATATTTTACATCCCAAAATAGGAGATGAAGTACTGATCCCCGCAGGGATGAGTCATACGGTGCGCAATATTGGATTAGTTACAAACCACTGGTTTTACGGATATAAATATAATTGAAGCTGCAATCTATTCTTCAATTTAAACTCCAGATTGCCTTGATATTTGCTATGGCAGTGTGGGGATTATCCTGGACAAACGCAAAAATTATAGGTATTTATACATCTCCATCTCTGTCGATGGTTTGGAGATTCTTTCTTGCAAGTATCTGTTTTGTCCCTGTCATGAAATGGACAGGCCATTCTTTCAAAATACCACAAAACGCTTTCAAATATGTCTTTCTTAATGGATGTCTCATGACGCTCTATAATTATTTTTATTTTCGTGGAACACAGCTGGGGCTTGCCGGTGTGGGAGGAGTTATAGTGACAACTCTCAATCCAATCATCACCTCTCTATTGGCCGTAATTATCTTTAAAGATATGTTGAAATCAAAAGATGTTTGGGGTGCAGTTCTTGGCCTGACAGGTGGCGCATTTATCATAAAAATATGGTCAGTGAACTATTTTGATCTCGTTCAGAATGGCAACATTCACTTTCTATTGGCTTCAACATCCTGGGCATTTGTAACATTGGTCACCACATCATCCAAGAATAAAATTCAC
>CAYSQB010000102.1:0-3754 GCA_964433085.1 uncultured bacterium | reverse complement strand
TTGAATTTCCTGCTCGACATCTACTTTAAAATCGAGGGTGGTTGGTTCGTATTCCTTTAACGGTATGTTATGGGTGAGTTGTTCAATTTTTCTGAAACCCTTACCATCTTTTGAAATAGAAAATGAAACAAACTTTGGTAACCAGATCCAGCTACCTGCATTTTGGAGAAAGGTTGCAGTTATAGATTGAATTTCTCTTACTTTTCCTAAATTTATAGTTGCATCAAAATCGGGACCAAACCATCCCTGCCAGGCCCCCCATGCAGTAGGGATTCCTCTGATGGAATCAAACAGTCCTTTATCGCCACCGGCAGTGTATTGAGCACTGTACGGCTCATGGTAGTTGATACTGATTTCATATGGCAGTTTGTAATAGTATACCTTTTCAACATAACTGGGGTACAATCCATCTTTTATTGCAACAGCCTGAACCATTGAAGATTGGTTAATTTGAAAAGGTTCTGTATAAATGGGTGAGGTTTTATCCGGAATAGATCCATCAGTTGTGTAATGAATTGCGGCATCTTCCATCATTTTTTTCATAGTGATTGTCATGGGTTCTAAAAAAGCTTTTGCAGGAGCCTCTACAACAGGATTGATTACCGCCCTGATTGGTATGCTTGATTCAGGAAGATCAATTAAGTTAGTTCCCCGTTTTTTATTTGGTCTGGCACCCATTTGAAAAAATAATTCACCGCCGTTCATGATGTCCCGATGGCTAATGAATAATTTTGTGTATGGTTTCCCATTCAGTTTCACAGATTGTATATATTTATTTTTGGATGAAACTTTCGGTGCACGAACAGAAAATGTTTTCCCGTTTTCAAGGTGGATCTCAGCTGATTTAAAATAGGGTGCCCCAAAAACATAGTAATCTTTTCCTGGTGTTACAGGATAGAATCCCATGGCGCTGAATACATACCAGGAAGACATCTGTCCACAGTCCTCATTTCCGCAAAGACCATCTCTTGTGCTTTTGTATAGATTATCCATGATCTGTCTTATTTTTTCCTGGGTTTTCCAGGGCTCACCCGTAAATGCATAAAGATAAGCGAATTGATGACTGGGTTCATTTCCGTGTGCGTATTGTCCAATGAGGCCGGTGATATCTGGCTGATGTCGTCCGGTCAAATTTGGGGACACGGAAAAAAGAGAATCCAACTTGGTTGTAAAAGATTTTTTTCCTCCCATCAGTTTGATCAATCCTTCTGTATCATGAGGAGCAAAGAAACTGTATTGCCAGGAATTTGCCTCCGTGAATGTCGCATTTACCTCAAAAGGATCAAAGGGACTGTCCCACCCTCCGTACTTTTTCCCCCGCATGAACCCTGTTTTGGGATCATAGACATTCTGGTAGTTCAAAGACCTTCTGTAAAATTGGTTTGCAACATCCTCTTTCCCTAAACTATCAGCCATAACGGCGATGCACCAGTCATCATAAGCATATTCCAGTGTTTTTGAGACGGATTCGTTTTCTTCTTCCAGGGCAATGTACCCTTCCTGTTTGTAGGATGACAATCCCAGATGATCCTGTTCAGCGCTGAGAATCATGGCATCAAGAGCGGAGTTAACATCAAAGTTTCGTAAGCCTTTGACATAAGCATCGGCGATAACAGGGATAGAATGATATCCGATCATGGTTCCAGTTTCGTTCCCAGCCAGCTCCCACACGGGCAGGAGTCCGCCCTCTTTTTGTTTGGTGAGAAGCGTTCTTACAAGATCTTCTGCAAAACCTGGTTTTACCAAAGTGTAAAGCGGATGAGCAGCACGAAATGTATCCCACAGTGAAAAAACGGTGTACATTCCCGAGCCCTCTTCTGATTTGTGGATTTGTAGATCTGCTCCTCTATAACGCCCATCCACATCGTAAAAAATATTTGGGGCAATGAAACTGTGATATAGTGCAGTGTAAAATATTGTTTTTTCTATTGCACTCCCCTTGGGAATATCAATAACAGATAATTCCTTTGCCCAGGTTTCAAGTGCCTGAGCTCTTACTTCATCAAAGTCCCATCCGGGCAGTTCTACATTTAAATTATTTTTCGCTCCAAGGATATCCACTGCCGAAAGAGCAACCTTGATCAAGAGTGGTCCTTCCAATTCATCAAAAAATACTGCACCCTTTACTTTGGTTCCTCTTCCAGATTCATCACCTTCAGTAAATGCAGAGCTGTCAGAAATCCCGAAAGATGAAAAAGGCTGTGAAAATTCTGCAATGAAATAAATATACTGATCTTTTGCCCAACCGGTTGAACGACGCATTCCGGTTACCTTATTTGGACCAATAATATTCAGGTTTGTTTCCGTTGCCCTGTCTCCCAATCCATGTGCAAGGTCAATAATGACATGGGCTAAGGACCCTTTTGGAAATGTGTAACGATGAAATCCAACGCGAGAGGTTGCTGTCAGTTCTGCCTGGATACCGTGATCATCCAGTGTAACGGAATAGTATCCCGGTTCCGCAAGTTCTGTTTCACTACGAAAACTGGAACGATAACCGGATCCAGGATTATTTTCCTCTCCAGGATCAAGTTGAAGTTTTCCTGTTGCAGGAGTTATGAGAATATCTCCATAATCAATTGCTCCCGTTCCGGACAGATGAGTATGGCTGAAACCTAAAATTGTGGAGTTAGATGAATGATATCCAGAGCAATTATCCCAGCCGCCATCTTTGGTGTCCGGTGAAAGTTGAACCATTCCAAACGGTGTAGTAGCTCCAGGAAATGTGTGTCCCGTTCCATCGGTACCGATAAAGGGATCTACATAATCTGTTACCGTGGATTTGGGTGAACAGGAAATTAAAAAGAAAAAAACTAGAAATATTCTATTCATTAATGTCTGCAAGGGATATGATGTTTAGCTTTGGTTTGGGAGTTTCTATTTTGATTTCAGGAATAAAAATTACAGTTTTTTCAACACCGGGGCGGAGATCAAAATAATTATCAGACCATTTTCCCATGGCTGTGTCAAATGATAAATATACATCTTTCGCAAGGGTGGAAGATGTCAAGGAAACGATCCATTCATTTTGATTCTTTTTAATGCTGGGAGAAATTTTTGGTAAGTTCAATTTCAAGTATTTCGGATCAACAAAATAAAAAATATTTTCAGTTATTGTTGAGTCTTCAGTTTCCAGATAAGTGAATAGATATACATTATTTTCTTTCTGCCCACAGAGAACTTCTTCAACGGACTCGTTATAGATTTTGGTTGAACTGTTAGATGGAATATTTCCTTGAATATCCGTAGAGAAAATCCTTGACCCATCCAACGTAAAAACATCCAGGAATACCGTTCCAGAAATTTTATCCAATTTATCATTTACTATAGTGATCGTTAGGGTAGTACCATCCACATTAGGTGAAATCAAAACTGGGTCAAAGGCTTTTTTCACTTCATAGTGTGCAGCTTTCCAGTTGCCGAAATAATCAACAGATGACCAGGAAACAGTGGGCCAGACATCATCAATTTGCCAGTAAAGTGAACCCATAGTGTATGGTTTATTTCTGCGGTGAGAGTGAATGGCGTTTGTCAATCCAAGAGCCTGATTCAATTGGCTCAAATAAATAAAATCTTCAATGTTTTCAGGGGAGAAGAAATACTTGTTGATGTAATACTCCATCATATCAAAACCGGTGAAATTTTTAGAGATCCACGGCATTTTTGAACGTTGCCTAAAGTTTAGTGCATTGGTCTCTAGCTTCCAACCTGTGATGGTTGTATGTTTTTTTTGTTTTGTGTTTTTTTGCGGGTG
>CAYSQB010000101.1:0-3755 GCA_964433085.1 uncultured bacterium | reverse complement strand
ACCTCGATAAGGATGACGGATTTAAATCCACGACCGTGAGAGCTGTAGTCACAGGAGACAATGGTGAGCTGTGGGTTGGAACTGATAAAGGACTAATAGTTATGAAAGATGAGAGGATCATTAATAGAGTTGGCAGAGGAGATGGTCTAATGTCAAACAATATCTTGGATCTTCACCGGAGCACCTCAGGGATGCTGTGGATTGCCACTACCAAAGGATTTACAAAGTATTCCAAAGGGAGAATGAAGGCATTTTCATCATCAGACGGGTTACCTTCTAATATAGTTACCTCAATTTTTTCAGATAAAACAGGTGTCACCTGGCTCGGCTCTGATGGAAGTGGAGTGACCGCGTTCAAGAACGATGATTTTTATAATTATAGTATGGCAGATGGTTTAGCCTCCAATAATGTATATGATATTATTCAATCTCCCGAGGGACTGATTTATTTTGCGTGTTACGGAGGAGGGATCAGTATCTGGGACGGAAAGCGGTTCTCAGATCTGCCTACCGAGCTTCCTGACAAAAGAATATTTTCTCTCGCCTTAGATCATGACCAAAATCTTTGGATCGGAATGGAGTCAGGAGTTGCCGTGGTAAGAAGTGATTCCATCACCCATTTTACCACGTCAAGCGGTTTGGCTCACAATGAAACTCGAGTTTTGAAGGTGGATAAAAAAGGAAAAATATGGGCAGGCTCTTTTGGCGGAGGAATCTCCTGCTATAATCATGAATTGTGGATATCGCTTAATGAAAAAGATGGATTGATAAGTAATACAATTGGAACAATTGCTTTTATGGATGATGAAACTACAGTTTTTGGAGGAGATGGAGGGATTTCTTACTATGACCCCACGGAATTTACATTTCCGCTATTTATCCAAAATATTCAAACACCGAGGGGGGATATTTTAATCAATGATATACAATCAGAAGAAATCAATTCTATAACAAATGATAGAATATTTATTGATGTTTCTTCAGTTAATTTTAACGACCGAATTGAGAACCAGTATTTTCAATATAGAATTCCTGAAATTGGTGGCAATTGGACATCGACCCAAACTGGATCTTTCGAGTTTAACCCCCAATCATCGGGAAATTATACCTTTGAAATTCAGGGAATTGATTCCGATTTAAATTACTCCCAACTCCTCCATATTCCATTCAAGGTTGTTCCCATATGGTATATGAATCCAAAGACCGCTATCCCTTTTTGGGGAGTCCTATTCATTCTTATTTCCCTGACGGTATTTTCATCAATCAACTATCAAAAGAAAAATAAAGAAGCAAAGAACCTTAGAGAAGCTGAAATTATCCGCCAGCAGGAAGAGCTGGAACTCGCGAGTGAATTTCAGTTGTCTCTGTTACCAGAAAAATTACCTGACTATGATGGATATGAAATAACCGGATACCAGAAAACATCTACGGAGGTAGGTGGAGACTACTATGACTTTTTTGAAAACCCAGACGGAACTTTTTACGCAATCTGTGGAGATGCAACGGGTCACGGTCTAACTGCAGGAAATATAGTTTCAATTACCAAGTCAGTACTTGTAACCTCACCGCTGGACGACCCAAAAGAAATTCTTCTACGGTTAAATAAAACTTTGATAAAACTTAAGCTGGGTTTAAACCGAATGTGTGTCAATATGGTAAAAGCAAAGGGCAATAAGGTTGTGTTTACATCTGCAGGTATGCCTCCCGCTTATCACTATATTGCAAAAAAAGGAGAAATGAAAGAAATATTGATACCAGGACTACCATTGGGCTCACTTAAGAACATGATAGTCAATACAACGGAAATTACACTTGATAAAGGGGATGTATTTGTCATGATGAGCGATGGGTTCCCTGAAGCTCCAAACCCAGCGGGTGAACTGCTAAGCTATGAAACTGTGGAAAAATGCCTGCTTGATAACATAAATAACGATGTAATAACAATGCAAAATGAACTGGTTAGAATTACAGATGAATGGCTTGCAGGAGGGGACCTGCCGGATGATTGTACTATGGTTATTCTAAAAAAGACGACATAGATTAAAAGTTCTCAAACCGGATTTTTCAACAAAAAATATCTATTCCCTCCATATATAATCCATTACTTATAATTGGAGTAATAATGAACTATGAAAATTCTAAGTTATTTTATATCTATCAATTGGTAGGTTTGTTCATTCTAAAATGTATGTTTCAGTAAATAAAATAATAATATAAACTATATTAATTATTCATACATATATTTTGGTATGCATTTTGCATCCAATAAATAATGGAATACTGGTACATTATTAATAGAAGATAATGAATTAAATAAAACTAATGAAAAAACTAATATTTATATCAATTGTGATATCTTTATCCTCTATGGTTTTTTGTCAAGGATTTACCGATGAATTAAATATTTTGAGGGGAGTGAAGTCTGAAATTAGAAATGAGTTTAACTTTGAACAAAAATTCGGAGAGTGGAAAGAAATTCCGGGGAAGGAAAAAATTCATTTTCAATATGATAAAAAAGGAAATCTTATTGATGAATCAAAATATGATTCTAAGGGGACATTGATTTCCAAATCTTCATTTAAATATGATAAAAATAAAAACAGGATTGAACAAATGGATTATTTGCCGGATGGATCTCTCAAATATCAAATTATGTTCAAGTATGATACTAATGGTAATATGGTGGAGGAATCCAAGTATGATGCAGACGGATGGAAATTATATACAAAGAAAAACTATGTATTTGCGAAATATAATTCCAGAGGCCAGGTGGTTGAAGAAACCAAGTATGATTCTGACCGATTATTAAAATCAAAAATTACCTACAATTATGATTCACTGGGAAATTTATCTGAATCCTCTAGGTTTGGATTAATGAAATCAAAAATTACCAATAGGTATGATATGTATGGAAATATTACTGAAGAACTAAAATATGATTCTGAAGGAATTTTGACAACTCAATCCGTTTCAGAGTTTGATTCTATCGGGAATCATATTGCCTGGTCAATGTTTGATCCTGATGGGGAGTTAGCCTCTATAAGTACGGATGACCTCTATTTAAAAGATTATAGCAGATGGATAGGTAATTATGATACAAGCGGGAAGCCAGTTGAAAAATTGTTTTATGATTCAGATGAAAATTTAAAGCAAAAGTTTGTATATAATTACAGCGACAACCGAAATTATGAATATGTAGTGTATGCGTATGAATACAAATTTGGTGAAATACAGGAAATACCTGTTAAGAAATTCACCTTCGAATATGAGGAATATTAATCCACAAATTCGAAAACTACAAAAGGAATTTGGTTAGTCAGCTAACTTAAGACAAAAATAGAAGAGGGCGAGAATATAAATCTCAGAAATAGAAAATCAGAATTTATAACCTGTTTCTAGCACAAAGGAACGCGGTATGGCTGGAGACATAGGAAAAGAAACAGTAGATGATTCAAACAAGTTTTTAATAGAAAGCCCTAAATTCATTGAATCGTTTACTTTATAAAGTAAGTTTAAATCAACATATACACCACCTCCAACTCTGCCACCATCAATCTTATATCCTTCAATTGGATCATAGTTGGTTCCCTTACCTTTTTGGGTAGCTTCAAAAACTCCACTGACAAAGTCATAAGGGGTATTACCCTTAAGTGAAATATTAATATTTAGATTATTAACTAAAGGTTCAAAAAGAGTAATTGAGGCATTATATTTAAAATTTGATGTATTGCTATAGACCTTAAGAAAATCTTTAT
>CAYSQB010000100.1:0-3866 GCA_964433085.1 uncultured bacterium | reverse complement strand
TTTTTCAATTGTTCTTTAAAAGTGATAGTCTGATTTAGATTATTGGAAATTTCTTTTTCAAATTGGAGGTTTTCACCGTGCCCCTTTAATGATATCTGAATAGAGTGACCGGAAACTGTGTTGAAATTTTTCACATTAACATCAATCGAAAACAGTCCATTATTGAGCTCCTCATCTAGTTCCGATTTTAGAAAAAAATCTGCAATCCGTGTTTTCGAAGAACTATATAAATAAACATCCCTTTCCAGCCCACTCACACGCCATGTATCCTGACATTCCAAGTAAGATCCATCAGAAAAACGATATACCTGAACCGCTACTCTATTTTTTCCAGAAATAACCTTATCGGTAATTTTGAATTCAGCTGGGGTCTTTGATCCCTGGCTGTAGCCAATAAAATCACCATTAAGCCAAAAATAAAATGCTGAACGCACTCCACCAAAATGGATGAAAATATCTCGCCCATCCCATCCTTCATTTAATTCAAATATTTTGACATAAGACCCTACTGTATTAAAGCTATGAGGAACAAACGGGGGATCTGGGGGAAATGGATATTCTTCATCCAAATAGATCGGTACTGACCATCCTTGCATTTCCCAGTGTCCGGGGACGATAATATCATCCCAATTGGACACATCGTATTTGACCTGTTCAAAACCCTCTCCTTTTTGAGAAGGATCTTTGGCAAGTTTAAATTTCCAAATACCGCTCAATGATTGAAAATATTGGGATTGAGATTTATCATTCGCAAATGCTAAATCTTCGGACTCAAAAGGGAAAAAATGAGCCCTTGGTTCTTCTCGGTTAATTTGAAAAACAGTCTCATCTTCCCAGTGGTTTCTCAATTGTTTTCGCGTATTATTTGTTATAACTATCATTATTACGATAAAAATAATAGATACACTCAGTACAATGATATTTTTCATAATTCAGATAGGGTTTCATTTAGTTTGTTTACCAGTTTATCTGCATTTTCTTTATTAAAAACCATGGGTGGCTTGATCTTAATTACGTTATGGTCAGGTCCGTCAGTACTTAATAATACTCTTTTCTCTTTCATCTGATTTACTATTATGTGAGCTTCTTTTCTCGCCGGTTCCAAATTAGAGTTTTTGACCAGTTCAATACCAATAAATAGTCCCCTTCCACGAACATCACCGATAATACCATGACTTGCATGTAATAATTCTAGTTCACCTAAAAGATAGGCTCCTACTTTTGAAGCATTGGCTTGCAACTCCTCATCCTTGATCACATCTAGGACCGCCTGTCCCACAGCACAGGAAACGGGATTTCCACCAAATGAATTAAAATATTCCATCCCATTATTAAACTGTTCAGCAAGCTCTCGCGTTGTAATCACTGCTGAAAGTGGGTGACCATTTCCCATGGATTTTCCTAGAGTTACAATGTCTGGAACAATACACTCTGAATCAAAACCCCAAAAATGGGATCCCATTCTTCCAAATCCAATCTGAACCTCGTCTGCAATACATAGACCAAATGATGACTCTACTAGTGCAGTTGTCTTATGAAAAAAACCTTCTGGAGCTATTAACTGTCCACCACATCCCATCAATGATTCAAAAATAAATGTAAAACCAGTGTCGCTTCTCTTTTTGATCTTGTTGATCTTTTTTTCGACCTCCTGAATATAATTCTCTGTACATCCTTCTCCTCTGAATTTTCCTCTGAAAGAATCAGGCATGGGAATCACATGGACATGGTCCGGTGTTCCGTTTCCACCTGGACCGTTGTGTTTGTAGGGACTAATCTCAATCAATGATGAAAGGTTCCCGTGGTAGGCTCCATCTAGAACGATGGTTTCATTATTTTTTGCTGAATTTCGGGCAATGCGTAGTGCCAAATCGTTTGCCTCGCTACCGGAGTTAGTGAAAAAACAAATATCCAGACCATCAGGCATTGTTTCTATGATATCTCTAGCATAGCAAATAATTGTTTCATCCAGATAACGAGTATTTGTATTCAGTTTTTCGTATTGATTTTTCGCTGCCTCCACAACCTTTGGATGACAATGCCCAACATGCTGGATATTGTTAACGCAATCCAAATATCGTTGCCCATCAGTTGAAAACAAATACTGACCTTTTCCTTTTACAATATGTAATGGCTCAGTGTAAGAAAATCTTAAGGAAGGGCCTAAATATCTTTGACGAAGCTCTGTTATTTTATCATGATTCACAGTCACATATCAATTTATTACACCATAATTCTATATCATCATTCTTTATTTTATTTAAAAACTCCCACGCATCATTTTGAGATACATACAAATATTCATTCCCCGGAAATAGTTTACTCCTCCAAGAAGACATAGTGACTGAAAGGCACAAACGAATACATACCAAATATATTAGAGTTTTTAATTCAATTGCTGTTAATGGAAAAACCGAACAGTAACCGGTTAAAACCTTATACATATAATTCATCGGATCTTGTTTCCCCAATGCTACATATGCCATAGAAACCGCAATTTCTGAACATTGATAAGTATACACCATATCACCAAAATCAATGATGCCAGTTGTCTCTCCTGCATCATTGACTAACAAGTTTTGATCATTTCCATCATTGTGTATGACTGACATTCGAAGTTGGCTCTTTATCGGTAATACCTTAGACTCATATTTTTTAAGAAAATATTTAATAGTGTTTCGTTCTTTATTTGAGTTAAGATAGTTTAATCTTTTATAGATAAGATGAGTTGAACGAATATCCCAATCAAATTCCCGGTCAGCAGCAGAATGATTAAATCCAACTAAAGAATAACTAAAACTCCCCAGAAATTTTCCAAGGCTTTCATAGCTTGGCAAACCAGGTTTTGCATTATTTAAAAATGTCCCATCTAGGTATTCTAATAATCGTATATAATAAATTGTACCGTCAATTTCTATTGTCCGAATTCTATCTAATTGAAGTGGTACTCCAAGATCAGAATTATTTTGTTTAATAAATTTAACTGCCTCATTCTGCATTTCTAAAACCAAATGTTTTTCTGCTGGATTAGAAATTTTTAAGATGTATTTTTTTTTATCTGAAATACATAAAAAGTTTTGGTCTCTATCGCTAACTAAATCATGGGTGTAAATATCAATATCGAAGAGATCATTGGCAATTTGAGAAGCTTCTTCTTTTGAAAATTTAGGAGGAGGAGTATTAAAAACTGATTTCATATTTCAAAAATTGAACGAAGAAGGATTATAAAATATAATTTGATTCTATCAGTAGGATTCTCTCCCAACGATGTCTTCGATATCCGCAATTGTTTTGGGAATGGTCTCACTCAAGTTTATACACCCATTTTTTGTAATTAATACATTATCCTCAATTCTTACTCCACCAAAATTATTAAAAGATTCCAGAAGTGAATAATTTATAAACTCTTTATGCATCCCCTTTTGATTCCATTGGTCAATTAATGTAGGAATAAAATAAATCCCAGGTTCCACTGTCAAAATATTTCCACATTCGAGTGCCTTCCCCAATCTCAAATAGGAAATTCCAAATTGAGATCTACGGTTAGTAACCTCATCATATCCTACATAATCTTCCCCCAATGCTTCCATGTCGTGAACATCTAATCCTAGCATGTGTCCTAACCCATGAGGGAAAAAAAGAGCATGTGAACCTGATTCAAAGGCATCTTCTGTATTCCCCAACATAAGTCCAATTGACTTTAGTCCATCAATGCAGATTTTTGATGCTAAAATGTGCATATCCACATACTTAACTCCTGGCTTCAGTTTTTTGATAACTTCTTCCTGCATATTTAATACAAATTCATAAATTGATTTTTGAATTTTTGAGAATTTTCCTGAAACTGGAAATGTTCTGGTAATATC
>CAYSQB010000099.1:0-3905 GCA_964433085.1 uncultured bacterium | reverse complement strand
TCCAGTGTTAAATTTTCGGACTAGAAATTCCATTATAAGCCCTAAATCAAAATACTATGAAATATTTATATTATTTATCCTTCATCATAATTACCTCACAAATTTTTGCAATCGAGTATGGGAATATTTCTGTTGGTCCTGATATACTCAGCTCAAAAGTAGTTGTCGGAAGAGTTGACTCAACCCAGACAATAACTATCTCCAATACCTCGGGACGTAGTCTGTTTTGGAGTATTCCAATTACAGATCCTATCCTTTCTGCTGCACAATTTCATAATCTAGCTCTGTCAGCAGGACAGACAGTTGCCGGGTGGGGGATTACTAATGGATGGAAAAACTATGGACAGTCAAAAATACCAGAAGGTCTATCCAATGTAGTAGATATTGCGGCAGGAGACTATCACAGCCTTGCTCTCTTGGAAGATGGGACAGTTCGTGCCTGGGGAGACAATATGTATGGACAAACACAAATTCCTTCTCGAGTGAAAAATATAGTTTCTATCTCTGCCGGAGAATACCACAGCCTAGCCCTTCATGATAATGGAAGGGTGTCCGCCTGGGGCTCCAATAAATTTGGTCAAACTAATGTTCCCTCAGGATTAGAATCGGTCACTGCAATTTCTGCGGGTTACTATCATAGTATTGTTTTGCACCGAGATGGATCGGTCACTGGATGGGGATCCAATGACTATGGTCAGTTAAATTTTCCGGAAGGACTGGATTCGGTTATTTCCATTTCTGCTGGAGTTGCCCACAGTCTTGCTCTTCACAGTGACGGTACGGTAAGCGCATGGGGAAGCAACGGATACGGACAATCCAACATTCCCGTGGACCTTGATTCCACCGTGGTAGCTGTCTCTGCTGGAGGAGACCACAGCCTCGCCCTCTTGGCAGATGGAACTGTGCGTGCGTGGGGCGTGTCCACAGGTTGGGCATTTTTTGGTCAGACACAAATTCCCAGTGGTCTGTCTGATGTTATTGCTGTGCATTCAGGAAAGACCCACAGCCTTGCACTGCACCGTGACTATTCAGTAACCGCATGGGGAAAAAATGATGAAGGACAGGCCTCAATCCCTGATAAATTATTCCTTGGAATCCCACGTCCGGAAGATATGGATATACCTGAAATACCGAGCTGGTGTAGGGTCACCCAATCTATGGGAATCATAGAGCCCTCAGGATCTGTTAATATTCCGGTAATATTTAATGGTGGAAATAAAAATATTGATATTTATACAGGTGAAGTTACCATCCTAACAAATGATATATCTAACTCAGTTTTGACCATACCTCTTATGATGGAGGTCTATGAGATACCCTTCAACTCTACACCTGTGTTATCCGAGATCGGCCCTCAGGTCACTGATGAAGAAGTTTCCGTTATGATTTTCCTTGAGGCCTATGATGCTGAAAGTGATTTTGTAGATTTTCTTGCTCACAGTCTGAGCGATCATGTGGACCTAAGTATTATGTCTGATACACTTATTCTCTACCCCGCTGATGATTTTTTTGGTGAAGCAAAAATAACAGTGATTGCTGGAGATGATGAGTTGATCGACTCAGAAACCATAACTTTGACTGTCAATCCTGTTAACGACCCTCCAAAATGCGAAAATCTTACGATCTCGCCTGACAAACCTAGAGAAACTAACGATCTCCAATTAACTTATCAATTTGTTGATCCGGACAATGATCCTGAAGGGCCAACCCTTGTACAGTGGTACAAAAATGAAGAAATCCAACCGAACCTTGAAGGATACCGCACTATTCCAGGGAATTTAACCGATTGCAATGATTCATGGGTATCGCTTGTTACCGTTCATGATGGTACTGTCGCCGGTGGATTATCTGTATCCAATTTAGTAAAAGTTGACTGCACTCCACCTACCGTATCTGACATACCACTAGCTGGAACCGTTGTTCCAACTGATGTCGGTCCTTCCTCAATCTTTGACAATACTTTCCTTTCAGGTTTAACATTAACTGTTAATCTTTTTAGCAACAATAACTTAGCATACGGCCATAGCCTGAATAACAAGGATGCCGTAAATATGAGCGCTGGATTTGGTGCGGACTACAGAATATCTGACACCTGGGTTGCTGGCGGAGTGTTCAAAAAATATGGAAATCTTAATTACGGTGTTCCAATGTCCACCGGTGACACAACATCTTTTGCCAACGGTGAATCTGCTACACTGTTTGAGCTCTATATTAACAAGGAACAGCCCTTCCAATATACCCGTGTATTTGTTGGTCCAAGGTTATCAATGGTACAGTGGTCCTCCAATGAAAAAGATGTAAACACAAATACTACTAACGATGTATCAAAATTTGTTTTTTATAGTGGTGTTGATTTTGGTCTTATTATTAAAATTATGTCTGGTCTATCTCTCAGGACAAACTTATATCTAGGGAATGTATACAATGGTCACGATCATATAAAACCTGGCAGCAGTTCTCTTAATACATTTTGTGGTAATATTACAGCAAGACTCCAATACGATATCTCACCGCAGCTGTCTGTATCAGGTGGTTTTTATAATGAAGGTGCTCCCTCCTTTAAAGGTGTTAATCTAAACACTTCTTATTCATTTTCTTCTCGCAATGACCTATTTACCGTTCCATCCGCACCAGCCCCGGTGATTTCACCATCATTACCAAAGCCTGTCTCCCCTGAAACTAAAGAAAACAATTCAATTCAACTCGCCAAAATCTCTACTGATGCTGAATCTGTCACTGATAGTGAGAGTGACAATGTAGACCTTCCCGCTCCAGACACATCTGTTCCAGTATCGATCCCTGTTGAGGAAACTGTGTCTGTAGATGAGGAAGAACCACAACCTGTTATACCAGATGAGCCATTACTAACCCCTGGTGAAAGACCGGATTTTTATACTGAGGACGATGAACTTGTTGAACTGGATTTCATACCTGGAAACGAGGTAATCTCTGTCCTATCTGAGGAGTTTGACATTATACTCCTTAATAGCGACCTATTTGAGATGACTAAGGAAGATATTGAAACTGTCGAGGATATCGTTGAAACTAATGAGGGAAAATATCTTGTTTTCTCCAAAGAATCCAGATTGGCAGAAGATTTCAGGAAAAAATTTGCTGACGCAGTTAAAAATGGTGAACCGTACTTTTATTGGAAAAACAAAAAGTTTTCTACTGATATAAAATAAAAAGTCCTTCCCCGCTATAATACGGGAAAGGACCAACCCATTCATCACCAAAAAAAGTGATTCCTACATATTTTGAGCTATGTGGACCTGTTTATAAATATCCTCTTACCAAGTATATCCCAGGAAATGGAGATTTTTATTTTTTCTAAATGATATAGCTACCACAGTACCAGGCTATACCACATAAAATTCTTTAATAATTCAATGGAAAGAAGACCTCCACAATTTCCTTTCCATCATTTTTTATTACCCACACACTAACTTTTCAAGTAAAAATATTAACTTATTGCTTATTATCGGATTTTATTGAATTTTCTTTATAATATTTATTTAGTAACCTTTAATAGTAAATATTATACAGATTATTCCTTTTTTGATTATTCTAACTTACTGCTATTATATTTATATAATTTTTTTACCTCTATTAAAGAGCATATTATTTAAATCATATTGACATATAAAAAGAAACCCCGAACAATAGTCGGGGTTTCTATAAAAAGTGTTACTATATTATTCTATTTCAACAGCACCATCTTCTTCGTCTGCACAATCTCACCTGCCTCTATCTGATATAGGTATACTCCTGCACTCACAGCTCTACCCATTGAGTCTGTAGCATCCCACTTGATTGACTTAAAACCTGCCTGTTGAGATGTGTTTACCAATTGTGTGACCTCTCTGCCAAGCATGTCATAAATACTGATTGTGACAAAAGCATCT
>CAYSQB010000098.1:0-4066 GCA_964433085.1 uncultured bacterium | reverse complement strand
TCGTCAGGCATATTCCAATAGTCGAACTTGTGAAATTGGCTTGAGTGCGCACGCAAGTATTCCCTATCAATCCTTGGTATATTTAGTTGATCGCTGTGCTCGAACACGTGGGCGACAAAACTAGTTTTGTGAAGTTGGTATTACTTTAATAAACATCAAACTGCACTACCTCTGACGTTGATCCTTGATAAAGCAGTGGATGCTTTGGCATCCCGAAATAAGAAATCCACTGTACTGTCCACTTTAGGAACCATCCTGAAACCGGTGAAGAACTGGCTTTGAAAACGTTCGTTACATTAAATTATTTAACTTCTGTATACAGAGATATAATTGGTGAAATAAATAAATAAATTGAATTTGTAGGAGGACAAAAAAATTAAGGCACACTTTGGAAAACAATTGATAACTAAAACAAAAGGGGATGTTTGGGTTTTTTCTATTTTCCATAATTTGCAGTACCTTTAACTTGTGCATAATTTAAAATAGAGGATATTCATGTTTAAACTGAAACTTCATTGGCAAATCTTTATCGCCATGGGAATCGGAGCATTATTAGGACTGATATATCAAAATATCTATCATGGCAGTCCGGAAGGGTCAGTGTACCAGATGATCATATCCCTGGGCACTATTTTCATCCGCCTTTTAAAAATGGTGATTGTACCACTCATCTTTACCTCTATAGTAACTGGTGTTTCGGGAATCGGCGGTGGAAAAAATTTAGGAAGAATAGGAATGAAAACATTTTTTTATTACCTTACTACCAGTCTTTGTGCCATACTAATCGGCTTAACTCTCACAAATATTATACAACCCGGAGATGGCGTTAATCTTGGATCTCAGGGCGCTTTTGATCATTCTAAACTGCAAAAATCAGGATCACTTGCTGATATACTGATCCGCATGATACCTTTAAATCCATTCCAGGCAGCATCTTCAGGTGATATGCTGGGAATTATCTTTTTCGCTATTTTTCTGGGAGTGGGACTTACACGGATTGATACCAAACATTCTAGTATCCTAAGAGATTTCTTTTCGGCTTCATTTGAGGTAATGATGAACATTACTCAGATTGTTATCAAATTTGCACCCTTGGGAGTTCTAGGACTGATTACCAAAGTAGTTTCCGTTACAGGATTTGGACTATTTACAGCGGTGGGAAAATACATGCTTACCATCGCCGGAGGTCTATCCATCCATATTCTCATTGTCCTACCCCTGATATTTTATATATTAACAGGCATCAATCCCCGGAAACACTTTGCAGCTATGGCATCTGCCCTGGCAACTGCATTTGCCACCAGTTCATCTAACGCCACATTGCCGGTTACTATGCGCTGTGTGGAAAATAATGCCAGAGTTTCCAATAAAATTTCTTCCTTCGTTCTGCCTATGGGGGCCACCATTAATATGGACGGGACAGCACTCTATGAGTGTGCAGGCGTTCTCTTTATCAGCCAGGTTCTTGGTATTGACCTCAGTATTTCCAGTCAATTGATCATTGTTATTACCGCCCTCTTAGCTTCAGTAGGTGCTGCAGGAATTCCCAGTGCAGGCTTGGTAATGATATTTATTGTGACCCAGGCAGTGGGCTTTCAGGATGCGGATGTGGCTGTGATTATTGGAACTATGCTTGCAGTGGACCGGCCACTGGATATGATGCGTACCATGGTAAACATTTTAAGCGATAGTATTGGTGCTTCTGTGATCGCTAAATCTGAAGGAGAAACGTTATACCCCAACTAAGGATGAACTGTGGTCTTTGCTATTTTTCTGCAGTATCAAGTTCAACTATTCTTCACTTAGTGATGTTTCATAATTAAAAACCAGAACTACCTTTTAGTATCTACTATTTAATATAATTCCAACTCCTTAATCGTAAATTTTATTATCCTTATTTACTATAAAATGAATAAATACCACATACGAGACAAATTGATTTTGTTTAACCTTATCATTTTTGTATTCACACCTCTTCACGCAGGACCAGAATACGCTAAAAACGGAATGGTGGTATCCGCCCATAGATTGGCCTCAGAAGCAGGTGTAGAAATCATGAAAAAAGGTGGCAATGCAGTGGATGCCGCAGTAGCGACAGGATTTGCATTGGCTGTAGTGTACCCTGCAGCTGGAAATATCGGCGGAGGAGGATTCATGACTGCCGTTGTAAACGGAGAAAAATTTACTTTAGATTTTCGTGAAAAAGCTCCCAGTAATGCCTTTAGGGATATGTATCTTGACGATAAAGAAAATGTAATTTCAGGTCTATCTCTGTATTCTCATCTCGCATCAGGTGTCCCTGGTACAGTTCATGGACTAATTAAGGCTTGGCAGGATTATGGGTCAGGTCGTATTTCTCTGTGGGAAATAATGAAACCTGCTATCAGGATGGCAGAGAGGGGATTTCGACTGTCCAACGGATTGGCAAGAAGCTTGAATTACAGAAAAAAGTTTTTCAATCGGGATACAGATTCCCAAATAATCTTTAACCGGAAAGATGGGAGAGACTGGACATCGGGAGATATCCTTAAACAAAGAGATCTTGCAGGAACTTTGAGACGAATCGCCAGAACAAAAGGTGATGATTTTTATTTTGGAAAAACAGCGAGACTTATTGCCGCTGAAATGGAAGATTATAATGGGCTCATCACTATGGAAGATCTTGCAGAATATGAATCTGTTTATCGGGAACCAGTGACCGGACAGTTTCAGGAATTTGAAATATTATCCATGGGTCCACCCAGCTCCGGCGGTGTAATTCTCATCCACATGCTAAATATGCTTGAGCAGTTTGAATTGAAAACCATTGACTGGCACTCCTCCAAATATATTCATCTTCTCACAGAAGTGGAACGGAGAGCTTATGCAGATCGGGCCGAACATTTAGGTGACATTGATTTTTGGAGTGTTCCCATTAACATGCTGTTATCAGATGATTATGCAGTTGAAAGAGCTTCCTCAATTAACCTTATGAAAGTATCATCCAGCACAGATATTTCACATGGGGATCCATATCCTTATGAAAGCAGGGAAACTACTCACTACTCCGTTGTTGATAGAAATGGAAATTCCGTAAGTGTAACTACCACATTAAATACCGGCTATGGTTCCGGACATGTTGTTAAAAAAGCAGGGTTTTTCCTCAATAATGAAATGGATGATTTTTCAGCAAAACCGGGAGTGCCAAACATTTATGGTTTGGTGGGTAACGAAGCAAATGCCATTCAGCCGGGAAAACGTCCACTCAGTTCTATGACACCTACCATTGTTCTCAAAGACGGAAAACCCATTCTCATTATTGGTTCTCCGGGAGGTTCTACCATTATCACTACTGTTATGCAGATAATTCTGAATGTGCTGGTGTATGATATGTCCATTCATCAGGCAGTGACCGCATCCCGTTTTCATTCTCAATGGCTGCCGGATGCCATCATGGTAGAACCTTTTACTATTGCTTCTGATGTAAGGGATAACCTCCTTCGCAAAGGACATTCAATCAAATTCTACAGATGGGGATATATCGGACAGGCAAATGGAATAACCATTACAGAAAATGGATTTTACGGTGGGGCAGATTCAAGAGGAGAAAACTCTGCTGTCGGATATTAATATATTTCCAATAAATCCTCAATAAGTTGCACAAATATACTGGACCCCACTAACAGGGCCCTCTCATCAATATCAAAATGTGAACAGTGATGGGGAACACTCATAGGTTCTCTATCCAAAGGAGCAGATCCAACAAAGAAAAAACAACCTGGGATTTCGTTAGCATAATATGAAAAATCCTCCGCACCCATAGAGAGATAGGGTTCTTTTGCATTCTCCCCTACAATTTTCTTGGCGGAAGAGATAAGTTTCTCATAGGTGTTCTCTGAGTTCACAGTTGGAGGATAGCCTTTCATGTAATCCATTTTAATTGTAGCTCCAAACATTTTTTCCGTACCTGAAATAATGTCACCCATTTTGTTAATGACCAATTCACGAACCTCTTCTTTGTATGCCCTGACCGTTCCAATCAATTCTGCTGTATCAGCAATGATGTTAAAATTATTTCCACTCTGAA
>CAYSQB010000097.1:0-4242 GCA_964433085.1 uncultured bacterium | reverse complement strand
GAACCGTATTCACCACATCTGTGATTCCCTGATCAGCAGCATGTTTTAACATGGTTAAGGAAATGTCCAGAGATTTAGATCCGTCATCCAGGTTTGGAATAATATGGTTATGAAGATCAATCATAAAGTTAAATCATAATTCTGATTATTAAATTTTCTAGAATCAGCATTTTTTTAATATTCCATCGGTTAAATTATAGTTTCCGCATAAGCTTATTCCGTCTTCGTCAAATTTAAGACGATGTCCTTTTTTATCCACCCAGCCAAAAATCTTACCGGGGTTACCAACAACCAGAGCATAATTAGGTACATCTTTTGTAACTACTGCCCCAGATCCAATAAAGGAGTATTCTCCAAGAGTCACTCCGCATACAATCGTGGCATTTGCACCAATAGAAGTTGACTTTTTTATAAGTGTTTTCAAGTAATATTTACTTCCGCGCTGCGGAAACTCTGATCGGGGTAATTTGACATTCGTGAACACCATGGATGGGCCGCAGAACACATAGTCTTCCAGTTCCACTCCTTCATAGATGGAGATATTATTCTGCACTTTACATTTGTTTCCTATTATAACATTATTCCCGACGTTTACATTCTGCCCAAAAATGCATCCCTCTCCAATGATAGAACCTGACTGGATATGAGAATAATGCCAGATCTTTGTCCCCTTACCGATTTGTACATTATCATCAACATAGCTGGATTCATGAACAAAATAGTCTTTATTGCCCAATTTTTCCCTCTTTTAAACTTTTTGTAGCAGTTTCCAGGATTTTCATAATTTCTATTGCGCTTTCACCATTTGCTTTATTTATGGGTTCCCCGTTCAAATGATCCACAAAATATTGCAACTCCTTGTCAAGCGGCATACTAGACCCATATTCCACATACCAAGTAGATCCACTTTTTGGAGTGGGTTTTCCCTCTTTCCATTCTATACTTTTATCATAAAAAACCAATGGTTTCCCCTCAACAGAATCTTCAAATCTAATCATGCCTTTTGACCCCACCACGACAAAACGATGTTCTTTAAATGGATGCAGCCAGCTGACATAAATATGTCCCATTAATTTTTTTGGGTATTCCAGAGTGGTAATCGTCGTATCATGGATCCCATTTTGTAATATATCCATGCCGCTGGATTTGATCTTTTCAGGATAAGAATCTGTCAGCCATTGAAAAAGAGCAATATCATGGGGAGCAAAACTCCAGAAAACATTTTCTTCTGTGCGGATGGTTCCAAGATTAAGGCGGTTACTATAAATATACTGGAGATCACCCAGCGTTTCATCCTCAATTAAATCTTTGATCTTTTGAAAAGCCGGATGAAACAGCAGAACATGCCCCACCATCAGGTTTATCTTATGTTTGATTGACAGTTCGTGTAAACGTAAGGCATCAGCGCTGTTCATCGTGACGGGCTTTTCTACCAAGACATGATAATCACTTTCTATGATCTTTCGGGCTATATCAAAATGGGTTTCTGCAGGAGTCGCAACAGTAAAGCCGTCAAATCCATGAGTTAATGCGCTTTCTAAATCAGAGAAGTAATGAATTCCCGGATAAGTTGACTTCAGTGAATTCAATACCTCAGAATTGGATTCAACGACTCCACCCAGAGCTCTTAGTTCAGAAAGTGAACGAATGTGGTTTCTCCCCCAACGGCCTGCACCAACCACACATACACTATATGGACTAATCATTTACCCCATCCATCCTCTTAAATAATCATAATATTCGCTACTTCCTTTTGTTGCAAGGTAGTCGATTAATTGTTCTGAGTTTATCCAATTTTTTAAGTAAGCTATTTCTTCCAGGCAAGATACTTTCATTCCCTGTCTCTTTTCCAATACATGAATAAATTGTGATGCCTCGGTCATAGCTTCAAATGTACCTGTGTCCAACCACGCATATCCCCTTCCCATGAGTTCAATATTCAATTTGTCCATTTCAAGATAAGCCTGATTTACTGATGTAATCTCAAGTTCACCCCGGGCAGATGGTTTAATCTTTTTTGCAATATCAATCACATCATTTGTATAATAATAAAGACCCACTATAGCAAATCCGGATTTTGGATGTTCCGGTTTTTCCTCTATTCCCACAACTCGACCGTTTTCATCAAATTCAGCGACTCCATATCGCTTAGGATCTTTGACGTGATAACCAAAGATAACTGCTGAATCAGATGCTTCAACCTTTTCCCTGACACTAGTTAATTTTTCGGGGAGCCCGGCACCATAAAACACATTGTCTCCCAAGACCAGACAGACAGTGTCGTCTCCGATAAATTCTTCTCCTAATAGAAATGCCTGTGCTAGTCCCTTTGGTGCTTCCTGTACACAATATGAAAAGGTGACCCCAAATTGTGATCCATCGCCTAAAAGAGATCTATACAGATCTAAATCCTGAGGAGTACTAATAATTAGAATATCCCGGATGTTAGAAAGCATCAGCATGGAAATGGGATAATACACCATTGGTTTATCATAAATGGGAAGTAATTGCTTTGACACAGACTGTGTCACCGGGTGCAATCGGGTGCCATATCCTCCTGCTAATACTATTCCTTTCATCAGACCTTTACTAAATAAATTTAAAATTACTCATTTAATTCAGATATTCATAAAATAATCTTTTTTACATAGCTCCGCCCCGTCAGTCCCATATAACTGATAAGGCTTTTTGTGCAAATAAAGAAAACCCCGCTTCACAAAAAACGGGATTATTTACCTAACTATTGTAATAAACAATTGCTTTCTCAATCGAAAAGAGAGAGAAATTTATACTGAATGATTTAATCATTTGAAATATTATTTTAGTGAATTGAAAATAAGTTTCACACATAATGTATCAATCCAAAGATTCCCCGTTTTTCTGTATATTTGTAAATAATTCTGCTAATTCAATATTAGAATTTTTCCACTCTAGTTTTTGATGCGGTTTCTCCTTCTGATAAACCCGGAAAATTTCATCGGCAAAAGAGTGACTCACCATATCTAACCCAGTAAAATCAAAACAAATGTTTTTATACCCATCCAAGTTTTGAGTTAAGCGCTTTGCTTGAGATCGAGAAAATAAATGCTCTGAATCAAGCTTGGAAAGAAGTACAGGGATACAAGTTCGGTTAAATATCATCCTTCCATTTGCGGAATATTCTTTCAACGTATTTTTTAGGGATCTATTTGACAGGGTATTTATTTCTAAAAAAACTGATGTCCCCTTTTTCCTATTGACTGGTGTAACTGACCATTTCCCATTTTCTAAATTATGCTTCCACCCCAATCCAGAAGATTCCAGAATGAACCTATCAAATAACCGGGAAACAAAAAACAGCCCGTCACCAGAGTGATGAGAAGGATCAGTGGTCATTTTTCCCTTCGACAGTTCCAATACGGCATGACGCTTATTATCCAGTGAAAAATGTTTGGTCACCTTGGACAAAACACCAACACCATCATCCATGATTTTTAAAGATAATTTTCCCTCATTTCTCGATATATGAACCTGGCATATTTTCCCTTTAGAATGAGAAATAACATTGTTCATAATTTGGGAAAATCCATATTCACATATTTCTTTTAATTCTGGTGCAAGACTATCAACATATGGACTTATTTTTTCATGGAAAATATGGTCTTCTTTTAATTCTGGAGTAATTGAAAATGAAAATGATTTTTCATCCAGAGGCTTTAGCTGATACGTACGATCTTTTGTTCTACCGGTTGCGGTGACCTTGCCATCCGTGATAAGTATATACATATGCCGAAGGGCAGCCTGTCGTGAAAGTCCAAATTTTCTCACAACCATTCGGATAATATCTTTCTGATGGTTTGAAAGATTATTTATGATATATTTTCTTACTGGTGACGAACGCACAAATATTTTTTTCTATTATTACCATAATATACATAAATTTTTATTAATATATAATTATTTTATTATCAATTATTATCAACTATATTATCAATGTTATACTATGTATATAATCACATAAAATATAGAGAATTTCTTGTAAATTTATATCCATGCTTGTTAATATGAAATATGCAATATTTATAACTGTTCAATGGTGTGTCCTCACAACACTGTTTTCACAATCTTATTTCAATTTTACAGAAAATACGGGGAACTATGAGCCAATTTATATTGGGAGATTGACACTTAGGGGAGGTCCTCTTGACATAAATGATGAAATTGGTGTGTTTGATGATGATCTATGCGTCGGTGCTGTCGAAT
>CAYSQB010000096.1:0-4269 GCA_964433085.1 uncultured bacterium | reverse complement strand
CAGAATTAATTGTACCCTTCATTATAATATATTTTGCTAATCCACTAAATAATGCTAAATCGCCACCTGGTTTGACTTGGATATATTCCGAAGCTATCTTTGAACCAAAAAATAAACTTTTTGGGTCTGATGGAATATTAAACTTGACTAGACCTTTTTCAATAACTGGATTAATGACTATTACTTTACCACCGCGACTTCTAATGTTTTTTAATTTGGTAAGTAACCTTGGGTGATTTGAACTAGGGTTTGCACCAATGAGAAAAAACAAATCACAATGATCCAAATCCTCCAAATCAACTGTAGCGGTACCAGTCCCCAATGACTTATTTAGCCCAACCCCGCTTGCTTGATGACAATAATAAGAACAATTATTTATATGATTTGTACCAAATACCCTTGCAAATAGTTGTAGAAGAAATCCTGCTTCATTAGATGAACGACCACTAAAATAAAAAAAGGACCGATCAGGATTCGTTTTTATAAGTTTTTTCTCAATACGTTCATAAGCCTCCTGCCAGCTTATTGGTGTATAATGGTTACTATTAGTTTTCAGTAATAAAGGGAAAGTTAAACGACCAGATTTTTCAAGTTTTCGAGAAGAAAAATTTTTAAGAGCATCTATAGAATATGTTTTAAAAAATTTGGGTTGAATGGATTTTTGCATATCTGCCGCCATAGCTTGTACAGATTTCTTACAGATCTCTGGCCAATGACCTTGTTCATTCAACATTCCACCTTTTTGGCCACCCATTCCCAATGCACATGTTTTACAAGTGTTTTTTGATACCAGGGTTCTCAACATTTTAAAATAGCCCACTTCTCGACCTATTTTGATAGTATACCAAATTGATCTAAAACCACCAATATTTTTAAAGTATTTCATTATAATGATATTAATTCTGGAATAAATCTATCCATCATCCCACAGACAAAAAACCCAGATTAAACTCAACAACTCTCCAATCAGGTTATGAAACTCACGCAGCTGCTTCTATTTTAAATTATCTGGAGGACGAATGAACGTCAATTTATTTTAAAAGTGTCATCATCTTTGTTTGCCTGAACTCCACTGCTTCAATTCTATCAGTATACGTTCCTTCTGAAAATAGCATCAAAAAAACGTGTTATCGAAATCTCAGAGACCCCCTTGGCAATCTGGACCATTTGCCAATGATGACGAGCCCTGTCTTTGATGGGTTCTTCTATATTATATTTCTTGAAACGCCAAAAGGATGTCGCCACTGCCGCATAACGCACAAACAACTGCAAGCTTTCTTTTTCTATCTGCACTAACGGTCTGACTTCCTGGTAACCCTCGACCAAAAAACGTGCCTTATTCAAATCAACCGTAATATCATTTACGCAGGTACCCAATATGGCCATACCCAATTCAAAAATCAGATGATAATGACAGGCTTCTTCAAAATCTATAATGGCTTTGAATCCTCCGGGCATGCCCGACAACGGGTCAAACAACAGATTATCATAAAACAAATCACCATGAATTAAACCACGGGGTAAATTGGCCGCGATATGCTGCTCCAGATAGTCAATTTCTTCGATCATCCAGGATTCATATTTGGCGTCAATGTTCAGGCCCACAACAGTTGGGAAGAATTGGCGTCCGTAAGGATGATTTGTCGGCAAATAATCCGGTGAGGGGATCTTATTCAATCGAGCCACCTGTATGCCGACTTGCGATAATATAGATTCATCCAGTTGCTCAACAACCTGACCTTCTATGTAGTCTTTGAGCATAACTGGTTTGATCCCATCGGCGGTAGCAAAGGTGGTCAGAATCTCGCTGTTCACCGGCAAGATCAGACGATTACAAGGCACATTGTGCGCTTCAAGCAACAACAGCAACTTGCCCATTTTAAACACTTCGTCAAATTCTTTGTTATCACAAACCGTTAACACATAACTGGACTGTTGAGTCTTCAGTATGTAGCTGGAGTTACCATTGCCACCATCAAGCGATGAAAATTCAACTATTTTCAGATCATAATTGTTAGCCAATGACTGGATATCTTGTTGATTGAGTTGTGTGTATGTTGCCATTGGCGAGTTCTCACATTTGTTGGAATATATACAGCTTACAATCTCCTAAATCTGTTCATTGCAATATAATTTTTCAAAATTAAATCTACTCATCATCCAACAAAAAAAGTCCCTTCAATTTCCCAAGTCCCACTTATTTATCAAGAAGAAGGATTATATGGTTTTACCTTTATTTTTAGAGTTTCATATATCGATTTTGAAAGTCTAATTGAGTTATTATTGACCATATCTACATTTATTTGACTTCCATCAAACCCATCCTGAATTGAAAACCTACCTAACCCCTTTAATGAATTGGAGTCCCAAGTTAAGGTTATTTGATTTGAAGGAGGAAACGCAAGCTTAATATCCCATACATGTTCTATTAGATCACCGCTGTTCCCTTTAACTATTTGGGAATAATATCGTTCTCCCATCCACCATAATGCTGCATCAAAAAATGGTGGTGGGGGTGGAGGGGGGGCATATTTATCAATACCCGGGTCATAACCGTCACTAGCAGTAGGTGAAAAACCAAATTTTAGATCATAAGATATTTTCCCAGTTGCTACATTGAGAACACAACTAAAGTTAGGGTGATCTACATTTTTCCGTTTTTCGCACGAAAATAAAAAAATAATTAATATTATAAAATATAATTTCATTATCTAAAATATCCCATCTCTACTTTTTTACAAGGAGGTACTACTTTAAAAGTATCATCTTATCGGTCTCTACAAACTCTCCTGCCTGTATCTGGTAGAGATAGACTCCAGCACTTACAGGTCTTTCCATAAAATCTGTACCCTCCCATTGTACTGACTTAATGCCTGCTTCTTGCGTAGTCTTTACCAGTTGAACTATCTCTCTACCAAGCATGTCATAAATGGTTAGAGAAACAAAGGATTGTTCTGGCAAGCTATAACGCAAAGTTGTTACAGGATTGAAAGGATTAGGGTAAGCAGGTAACAAATCAAACGCAAGGGGAAAATGGGGCGATGATATTTTTTTAAGGATAAGCTGTTTTAAATTACCTTCGATTTCAATATCCAAAGCATTTTCCAAGAGGGACACGTTTCCATTTTTATCCATTAGTTCCCACACTTCATTATCTTTTAGATCAAACTTAATTGTGAAAGGTTTATCATCATTCATTATCTCAATCACACATTCAATCTCAGTGCATAGTTTGGTATTATCTGCAAAACGAATATCAACAGCACCTATCGGCGGTTTTGGGGGCAAACTATAGCTCAACATATGCTCCTCAGATACATTACCACCGAAATACAATGAAGAGTTATTAATTGTTATGGTATTCAAATATTCAGCAGGTCGGAATCCTTTTTTTCTGATCGATCGAGTTGAATTTGAAATAATAATTTCTCCATTACCGCTACTCCGCAACCAGTATCCCCTCCCTGGTTCAATTGTTTCAACATTAACATAGCTTGGGGTAAATCCATAAATTGTCCCTGAAACGATAAGTCCATCATCATCAATAATTGTCTCCACATCAACAGGAAAAGAGACTCCGGAGATAAGATTCCATCCTTGTGAAATGGAAATAACAATGGTTTCCAATGGTGGTCCTGTCACCGTATTGGCACCCTCTTCGTCAAATCTCAACCAGAAACCTTCACCAACTACTAAATTCTCTGCCGAAAAGTAGGTACCGTCAAATCCATAAAATGTGCCGTTCACGGCATCAGGATAAACTGATAAATAATCAGTTGGCTCTGTATCGATTGGTATCCCAACAATATTCCATCCATTAAGGTGATCCACACTGATCTCAATTTCTTCTGGGGTCTCCTCTATTTCCCTGATGATCCAACCGCCAAATCCATTGGGACCATTTCCAAAACCTGCCATAACAGTTCCATCATCAGAAATTGCAAGTCCCCTCATTAAATCCCAATCATCCAATCCTTCCATTCCCAGTTCAATTAGATAGTTTTTAAGATTTACAAATTCACCCGTTTCTTCGGTGTAAATACAGGCTTTATACTGTGTCATGCCCTGATAGAGGTATTGACCAATAGCAATATTGTTTTCAGACACATCCAGGACAGCACTTCTATTAAACATGGCATTATTAGTGGGCACTCCAAGTCCCATCATTCCATCTTCTTCGGTCCAGATATACCCCTCAGTATGATTCCCTCCGGTACCGCTTCCAAAACCAACTACAACAGAACCGTCATTGGTGATAGCTGTTACTTC
>CAYSQB010000095.1:0-4318 GCA_964433085.1 uncultured bacterium | reverse complement strand
GGCAATGGGAAAGATATGAGAATGAGTAGAAGGAATTTCAATGAGGAATTCCGATAGTTTTTCAAGCTCTCTAGTTTTTTTATCTGTCAAAACTATGATGCGTCCTTTTCTGGATTTAACTTCCTGAATGTTGGATAATACTTTTTCATATGTCCTGTCATGGGGAGCTATGAAAACGACGGGCATTTTTTCATCAATTAATGCAATGGGTCCATGTTTCATTTCTGCTGCAGGGTAGCCCTCGGCATGGATGTAGGAAATTTCCTTCAACTTTAAAGCGCCTTCCAGTGCAACGGGGAAATTTAATCCTCTGCCAAGATAAAGAAAATTATCTGCATTTTTTGTATTCCATGCCACCTTTTCAATCTGGGATGTATCTGAAAGGATCGATTTTACCACAGTGTCAAGGCCTGCCAAGGATTCTGCTATTTTTTTTCCATGAATCTTGGTAAGCCCCTTCAATCTTCCAAGCAGTAAAGCAAACATATTTAAGACCGTAACCTGTGCTGTAAATGCTTTTGTTGACGCCACACCAATTTCCGGTCCTGCATGAGTATAAATACCATAATCAGTTAACCGAGCAATACTGCTTCCTACCACATTGCAGATTCCCAAAGCTAAAGCGCCATTCTCTTTAGCTTTTTTAATAGCTGCCAATGTATCTGCTGTTTCTCCTGATTGACTAATTGCCAGTAAAACCGTTTTGTTATCAATAATAGGTTTACGGTAACGAAATTCAGAGGCATACTCCACATGGACAGGAATCTGTGCATATTCTTCAATTAAATATTTTCCAATGAGTCCTGCATGCCATGACGTTCCGCAGGCAGTGATATATAAACGAGAAGCATCCTGAATTCTGTCCATACAGTCACGGATTCCGCCTAAGTGCGCTGTCCCCTCATCCACTAAGAGTCTTCCCCTCATTGTATCTATGATCGTGTGCTTTTGGTCATGAATTTCTTTGAGCATGTAATGGGGAAAATTGCCCTTTTCAATCTGCTCCACAGTCATATCAAGTTGTGTCATCATTTTAGAAACAACCTTATTCTCATGAATTTTTTTTATTTCATGACCCTTTGGAGAAATAGTGACCATTTCTCCTTCTCCAAGAAAAATGACATTCCGGGTATGTTCGATGATGGGGGAAGCATCACTTGCAATAAAATATTCATCTTTCCCTACTCCAAGTACAAGGGGGCTTCCATATCGTGCTGCCACAATTATATCCGGATCATCTTTTGAGATCACAACGATACCATATGCACCAATCACTTCCTGAAGGCCTGCTCTAACGGCATCGGGAAAATTCAATCCACCCTTTTTATAAAACGAAGAAATCAGTTGTACCAATACTTCCGAATCCGTTTCACTTACAAATTCAACCCCCTCAGTCTCCAATGCTTTCCTAAGAACATCATAGTTTTCAATGATCCCATTATGAATCAAGGCAATGGATTCTGTATGATCAAGGTGGGGGTGAGCGTTTATATCATTGGGTTCACCGTGAGTTGCCCACCGTGTGTGCGCAATCCCGATATTACCTCGTAAAGTTGAGTCCATTAATGCGGTTTCAAGTTGTTTGACTTTTCCCGCTTTTTTAACGAAATCAATGGATCCATCACCGCTCACAGCAATTCCAGCTGAATCGTAACCTCGATACTCCAGTCGCTTTAGCCCATTAATGAGGATGGGGATTGCATCTTTTGTCCCATAATATCCTACAATTCCACACATATTTAACCTATATCATTATAATTTTAATTTCGTAGAAAACACTACTACCGGAATATAGATAAAACATCCTAATTCCTGGTAAACCAATTATTATCTAAATACATATAAGATTTAAATAAGTTCCATTACCAATTATTAAACTTACTCCCATTCAATAGTCCCAGGAGGTTTTGATGTAACATCAAATACCACACGATTAATACCGGAAACCTTATTCACAATTTCATTAGAAATCTTAGACAAAATATCTCCATCAAAATGGTACCAATCTGCGGTCATTCCGTCATGACTTGTAACTGCTCTTAGCCCAATCAAATTTTCATAAGTGCGTTTATCCCCCATGACTCCCACAGTTTGAACAGGGATCAGAACACAAAATGCTTGCCAGATCTCATCATAGATTTGTTCTTCTTTCAATATATCTATAAACACCGCATCTGCATCCCTTAAAATATCCAATCTTAGCTGTGTCACTTCACCTATTATTCTTACCGCCAGACCAGGACCAGGAAATGGATGCCGATACGCCATATCATAAGGAATTCCCAACTCAAGCCCTACCTTTCTAACCTCATCCTTAAACAAATCCCTGAGCGGTTCTATAAGTTGAAAATCCATTTTATCAGGTAGACCTCCAACATTATGATGGCTTTTTATAACCGCACCATGACTACCAGCTTTGGCAAAACCACTTTCCACCACATCCGGATACAGAGTGCCCTGTGCCAAAAAATCAAATTGCCCTTGTTCTTTTGCAATTCGTTCAAAACTGCGAATAAATTGCTCTCCAATAATTTTTCGTTTCTCCTCCGGGTCAGTCACACCCTGTAATTTTTGCAAAAAATATTCGGACTCATCAAAACAAACCACCTTGAAGGGTAATATTTTTTTAAGATTACTGATGCATTCGTCAGCCTCATTTTTCCGCATGAGACCATGATCAATAAGAATCCCCACTGTCCTACTACCAATTGCCCTCCCAAGCAGTGCCGCCACAACTGTAGAGTCGACTCCGCCGCTAACTCCCAAAAGCACCTTTTTATCTTCAGTTTGTATTTGAATATTTTCAATCTGTTCATCAATAAAATTTCCCGTTGTCCAACTTGATGCACACTGGGTCATGCGACAAAGGAAATTGCTCAGTATTTGATTTCCAGCTTCCGTGTGAATAACCTCCGGGTGAAATTGTGTGGCAATACGGGTTTCATCTTTGTTTTGCAGGGATGCTATGGCCCTATTAGATGAATGCGAAGTGACCAACCAATTATCCGGAATTCTATCAACTGTATCCATATGGCTCATCCATACTTTCGTCTTTTGTGGAACTTGATAAAAAAGATCGTTTGATTGTTCAATTTTTACTTGGGCAAAACCATATTCACCATGATCTGAAGATCTTACTTTTCCTCCATAATAATGAACCATGAGTTGAAGACCATAACAAAT
Source organism: uncultured bacterium (assembly GCA_964433085.1). Taxonomy (GTDB): domain Bacteria; phylum Fidelibacterota; class Marinisomatia; order Marinisomatales; family AB-629-J13; genus AB-629-J13. The sequence continues at coordinate 1,135 of CAYSQB010000095.1, read as the reverse complement.
CCCAAGGATGGGAATTTCAAGCGTAAATATTTTCTGATCATAATTTGGAGCAGTAGTTTCATAAACGCTGGAAGGTCCTCCGGAAAGAATCAATGCCTTTGGCTTCTGTTCCAATATCTCCTGAATGGATGAATCTGGCGAGAGTATTTCAGAAAATATATTGAACTCTCTCACTCTTCTGGCAATCAATTGGGTATACTGAGAGCCAAAATCCAGGATGACAACTCCATTGGAGTGAAGGCTATGCATCAGATCTCCCAGGACTCCAAATCACTCATGAACGATTCATTCGTTAATCTATAGTGAATGGGAGTGACACTTATATACCCATCCTTTAAAGCCATCCTATCCGTATTACCGGATGAATCAGGGTCGATTGATTCTCCTGTCATCCAATAATAAATGTTGCCCCTAGGATCTTCTCGTTTTTCAAATCTATCTTTAAAATAGGCATTTCCCTGAGTTGTAATTCGTGTTCCTTTTATCTTTTCATCTGGAATATCAGGAACATTTACATTTAATAATGTACCTTCTGGTAAACCAAATTTTAGGACTTTTTTTAAGGTGTTTTGAGTAATATCCATGGCAGATTTAAAATCCTTCGGATGGTGTGAATCAATACTCACCGCTATAGATGGGATTCCAAAAATTGTACCTTCGGTAGCAGCACTAACTGTTCCAGAATAAATCACATTTGTACCCACATTTGCACCATAGTTAATCCCTGAAACAACTAGATCCGGCGGAGAATTTAATATAGACCGAACTGCAATTTTCACACAATCAGCCGGAGTTCCATTCACAGCATACCCACTGAAACCACCTCTACGATTCACATATTTTGTTCTCAATGGATTTGTGATCGTTATAGCGTGTCCCACGGCACTTTTTTCTGTATCGGGAGCCACCACAAGTGCATTCCCAAAATCTTTTACCGCTTCCCACAACCAATAAATTCCGTCAGTATAAATTCCATCATCATTAGTAACAAGGATTGTTTTTTCTATCATGTTAATACATTAATCAAATTATAGAGTTCGTTTTTTAATTCAATACGAGGTACAATTCGATCTACAAATCCTTTTTCTATCAAGAACTCCGCCCGCTGAAATCCCGAAGGCAAATCTTCACCAAT
>CAYSQB010000094.1:0-4393 GCA_964433085.1 uncultured bacterium | reverse complement strand
CATTTGTTCCATCAGGTGAAATACTCACCATATCATTTGAATCATTGATAAATAAAATACGTACGCCAGAGCCATCCACAGTAATTGTATTTGAAGCTTCTGTAGATACTTGTGTATTAGTTAACACAGATTTTTCTCCATTTTCAGGATCAACTAAAACTAAACTATGATCACCATTCTCATCATTGATTGCAATTATCCAGTCCTCACCCTGTACAGGATCAAAATCTACCGGAGCTGTAGAGCCTTCCTCACCCACAATCCCCACTTCATCAAAGGCACTGGTTACCGCTTCCACTTCATCATCACCGTACAGCTCACTGGCAGCCTGAAGAGCAGCAAGGCGCATATCAATAAAGATTGCCTGAGAATTCAAATACTGTGCTTCCAGAATTCGGTAATAGATATTTTCTGTTTTCTCCCTGCCAATTTCTTCAGCGATTAGATAGCATGCCCTGTTTGGAATCCCGCTGTTATAATGAACACCACCATTATCATAGGTAATGTCCCAATCTAAAAACTCATCCCAGTGAGCTGGTTGCCAACCGGTATCGGTGTAGGTTGATCCACCCTGGTTAGGATTAGAGAGATCTCTGAGCGCTCCAGAAGGATAATGACCGGGAACTACAACATCCTCGCCAATTTGCCAGTCATCCCGGTCTAACATAGCCCCAAAAATATCTGCAAAGGATTCGTTCAGAGCTCCGGACTCAAATTTATATTCTAGATTGACAGTACGCTCTACAATTCCATGTGTCATCTCATGGGCAGCAACATCAAGGGCGCCTGCCAATGGTGTGAAATATGTATTGCCATCTCCATAGGCCATGTAAGCTCCGTTCCAGTAAGCGTTGTCCATAGGCTGGCCGTTGCTGGTTACGTTTACCACAGAGATGATCGTACTACCGGTTGAGTCAATTCCCAAGCGTCCAAAGGTATCATAAAAATATTGATACACGTAGCCGGTATTGCTGTGAGCGGAAACCTGAACTGGCTCCCAAGTATCAGCATCGCTTGAATAAACATAATATAAACTCCCGTCCTGATATCTGAGTGTCCACAATCCTCCCAGCGGATTCCCAGGTAAGTTATCTACCTGACCATCCTGCCAGATTTCACGGGAGCCATCAATCATATAATTCCACCCTGAAATTTCGTAGGAGTGGATGGTCTGCTGCTCACCATTTAAATCATTGGCAGTACCCGTTGCATGTCCATCTGTTTGGGTATTATTATATTTTTCAAGTATTTCCCCACTCACAGCATCTATGAAATAATACCAATTGTCCATTGAGTTTGGACGAACCTGAACATGCCAAATCAGATGAGAGTTTCCTGTCACTGGGTTAATCCAAATATATTGTTTTCCAACTGGCCTGTCATAAGATAAAAGTGTTTTCATCTCATCATTAAAATCCACCACAGCGGTGAAGGCGCTTATATCATCAAGGGCAATCTGAATAGCTTGGGCTATTAAATAATTGATTTGAGATAGGTCCAAATCCTTTGGAGATGGAGAAAACCGGGCATTAATCAAATATAATTCACCCTCAGGCTCAAAGTGCGAGACAACTGTTTTTCCCCATATCGGTATATCCTGATAAACCTGCTGGAACTTTACATGCCTTTTTCCAAACCGGTCTTTGAATTCATTTATAGTTTCCAGGTCTGCATAGGAATCCTCAAGCTGAAATACCTCTTTGTTAATATTTATGAATTCCTTTGTGACTACCTGAGCAGAGGAAGCTCCAGAAAATTGGCTACTAAACTCTGCTAGCTCTGAGCCTGTTATAAAAACAGGAGTATCATTTAGCTTATTCCAGGTGACCTTGAATTTCGATTTAAACTCATCTTTTTTAATTTGGCGAGCTAAATTTATTGGGGTGTTTTTTAGTGGGCTAAATGGTTGTGAGAGTTTAGGGTTATCCTTTTTGTTTACTTTTTGAGTTTGAGGAGATTCACCAATTATTTCAATTAATTTCTCCCCCAAAACCTGCATCTCGGAAATTGTTGGTTTTTGAAAAGGTTCTGTACTCTTGATGGGCTTGTTCTCTAATAAGTTTTGTTTATTAGTTTCTGCTGAGAGAGAGGGGACAATAAAGAAGCCTATCACTAGCCATATGTGAACACTCTTTTTTATCAATTTACCGAAATGTGCCATTTTTGAACTCCTTAGTTTCATTTAATAAAATAGTGATTAATATTTTTAACCGATAAAACATCTTCTAACGAATAGACGAAATATTAATCTGTCCATCGCTGATACACCTTAACCAATATCCCCTTCCTGGTTCAATATACTGCGGTTCAAAATATTCACCGTCAAAACTAAATATTGAACCAGAAATAATCAATTCACTGTTAAGGCTATCAATATTGATCTCAGTTGAAATACCTGAAATCAAGTTCCACCCTTCATTAACAGAAATTATAATTTCATTAAATACATCCCCATATATGTGAGTTGTGTCTTCATTATTAAATCGTAGCCAATATCCCTTTCCATTTGATAGCTGTGTTTGCTCAAAATATTCTCCACTATCATAACTGAAAAGAGTATTTTCAATAGCTTCCGGGAATAAAAATTCAACAGAATTGTTTTCGGGTATCAGTGGAATTCCAATCATATTCCATCCGTAATCATAAGAAAAATAATGAGATGAAACTACAAATTCCTCAATCCATGCCGCTGCAGCCAGTAGCAACACACCTGCGGCATCTCCGTGCCCACCCAGATCATCCACATACATCTCAACATTTTCTGCTCCATGATTTATAAAATATTCATATGCGTTCAATGTGTTCTCTACTGGTACTAATTCATCTTGAGTACTGTGAAGGAGCGCTACAGGTGACTGGGGAGCCCAAAGATAAACATCGTTTTCTTCAAGAGCAATGCGAAGAGGGTGATTCATATTTGTGGATACTGCTTCTATAACTTCTGGGAGAACAATATTAATAGGAATTTCAGGCATGACCTCATCTACCTCGCTCCCGGAGTGGTCCCCATCAAACAAAGGGGGAAGCAAAGTATCATAGGGGGAAACGAAAAAATCCGATGGGAAATCATAGAGATCGTATACCGCATCGTATGCAAAAATAGTATAAGGTAAATAAAATGGTGCGTTATATGGTTCTGATGTTAACATCAGATCTAGCATGACAGCTGAAAGATCATATGGCCCTGCACAAGGTGCTGATGCGGTTATAAGAATTTCACCAGCTAGCTCAGTTTCGATGTATTTATGAGCGGCCATTGTTACATAGCCACCCTCAGAATATCCTGATAAAAATGTTTGATCAGAAAAAGCTATCCCGAGAGAATCACATAGGTTCCGCCCTGCCCTGATCATATCCACAACCGCTGTCGCAGAAGAAATATAAACCATGTAAGGGTGGAGCATCTCAGAGACTCCCAACCCAAGAAAATCTGGAATTGCAGTGATAAACCCCCTGCCTCCTAGCCACATACTTACTACATCAAATCCCTGAACAGATGCGACGCTTGTCCTTTTTAGTACAGTTCCGTGTTGAAAACTAAAAAAGGGAAGTGGATTAGCCTGTGCTAACGGAACAGCGAGGACACCTGAAGCAATAGTCAGCAACGCATGAGGGTCAACCGTGTGGTATTCAATACGGTAAAGAGAAACACCGTACTCTATATCAAGAGGTAAATCATATTCAGAAAACCCAGACCCTAATTCCTGAATAATCTCATCTGCAGTTCTCATCTCAATAAATTCAGCCGAATGAATATCTCCCGGATTCTGAGAATACAAAAACCATTGAAATACAATGCAATAAATGGCAACTCTAGCTACGTGCTTATTTTTCATGATTGATTTAAGACCGGCAACTTTAAATTAATCTCTTTTTCTAATGCTTCACTTGTTATTGGTTTTCCAGAGGTCTCGTTTTCTAAAATCCACTCCATTATTTTTTTTTGAGTTTCACCTCTTTTCTGAACAACTGAATAAGGAATTTGATGAAAAGATACCATTGAATACCTAGAAATAAATTGATCTGGAAATTGATGTTCCATTTTTTTTTCCAGTTCCTTTTGCGCTAAAAACCACTGCTGATTTACTAAATCCCTCATTTCAATATAATTTTCCAATGCCATATCTGCAATTGCATCACCATCTATTTTCCTTTTTTTAGAAAAATTATCGAAAAGGTTTTCCCAATCTCCATACATCTCCATCATCTCATTTAAAACCGTACAATCCTCAAAAGATGCATTCATCCCCTGTCCAAAAAAGGGAACAACAGCATGGGCAGCATCCCCAATAAGAAGGAAATTCTTAATGTTCCAAGGTTGGCAACGAACTGTACCTAGATGACCAGTTGGATTTGAAAAATAATCATTTGTTAAATCTGGAATTAAGGATAG
>CAYSQB010000093.1:3252-4444 GCA_964433085.1 uncultured bacterium | reverse complement strand
ACCATTCAAATAAGCAACAAACGCATCATCATAGTCCACATGTAATACAAGAGCTGCAATATTATCAACGGATTCAACCTGAAATATTTTCCTTACAAAAACAGACATCACTTGAGGGACTTCTGTAGCATCGTCACCGTCACCATAACCAAATCCGCTAGCACCGTTCAGCCAGCCAGAGTCATCAAATGATAGCTCTCGCCAGTTGGAGGGTGGATTTGTATAGCCTATAAAGTAATTCCAGGTATCGCCCCAGTTAATAACAGTTTCCCAATGTTGTACATTGGAACCATCATCGTCTCCAGATGCGAAGATAAGTAAAAAGCTCTCAGGGTTAACAACAACGTTTGGGAATACCCACTTGAATGGATCGTTAATATTGTCAGAGAGCCCAAAGCCAGTTAGGTCAATTTCTATATCACCCCCATTATATAATTCTATCCAATCGGGAGTGTCCCCTAATTCATCATAGACCGTGGTACTGTTTGATGACATGAGCTCATTAAGATAAATACTTTGTCCATTTACAGTGTAAACTGCTATGAAAAACAGAATCAGATATCTTACCATGTTTGTTGGGTTTATTTTCATTTAGGAAACCACCAGTTGTAATATTACATATGGGGAAGAGGACTCACCTAGTACCATTATTTTCATGTGACTCATATCACAATTTTAAACTATAGGACAAGCCAAATACATTGGTTTCAACCGGATTTAGCGTGGTAGGGTCTTCCTTTTTAAAAATATAGAAAATCTTTATTGAGCTTTTTTTTATTATATCGACTGTTAGGCCAAATGATATCCTGTATTCTTCAAGCTGAACTGGATCTTCATTGAATGGAAAAAATATTTCAGTGGAAATATATGGTTTGATGCTTTTATTCATTTTATAGTCAACTGTACATTTATTTCTGATCATATCTTTAGAATCCTCTCCCTTCTCAAAGGTCCTTTGAATTCTTGCACGATACTTCAAGCTTAAAAGCTTGAAACTATACTTATAAGAACTTCCAATACTTAATCTCTGTTTAATTTTATTTTCATATGTAGAATAGCGATAGGGAATCTGAAAGCTAAAACCATCAAAAACTTTATAAGAAAGCGATAACTCAGAGAAAGTCTGTTTAAAATTTGAGAGTTGGTCATCTAACTTTAGTTCCTGTTTAAATTCGAGTCTGAGCGAATGTGG
>CAYSQB010000093.1:0-3152 GCA_964433085.1 uncultured bacterium | reverse complement strand
CTTAAAAAATTTATTCTTCGAATTTCAAACTGTTGAATGTCCAAGCCTGTTCTTTCTTTTAGGTCAGCAAGTAATTTATCGTGATTTTCAGGTTTGATATTTTCTAACTTTTCATAAACAACCATGTGCCGAACAAGCAAATTCTTTTGCCAGTAAATCTCTAAAAAATATGTCAGCCCGACAATAGCTATATTAGTAAATAACAGTGCTCCATAGGACACTTCCGTCTTGCTAAGGGCGTTGATAACTCCTACGGTGATGACAATGAACAAATAGGTCATTTCTTTTATAGGAATTGGATCTGTTCGATAACGCATTATAGCAAAAACAGCAAACAAGCCAAATGCAAAGCCGAGATTGATATTTATATTACTCAAGAGAAAAGCAAAGAAAAAGATGAGTGAGTTAAACATAAAATATGTAAACACGAAATCATTATCCCTATGTTCGCGATGGTAAATCAGCTTTATAATGATAAAAGCAATGAAGAGATTAAATCCAAAGCGAAGGATTAAATTCATTAATTCAGATGATAGATCCATTATTTTTCCTTTTATTTATCCATGAGTTAAAATCTTATTTATTCGCAATAATTTAGGTTTAAAGCGGTTATATCTTATATCCTTATGAACGTGCATCATACCCATACAATACTTACTAAACCTCATTTCCTGGATTCTTAGACCACGTAATATCTGAATAAAATCAGATTTTGGGTCGTACTTTTTTTGTTTGATCTCCGAGACTGCCAACTGACCAAAGATGCTACTTCTGATCCCATTTTTGACAGAGAGATTTGTGTCAATGGTCAAGCGCTCATTAAAGTTATTGTCTGCCAATGTTATTCGAGAAAAATGTATGTCCAGACTAGGAATAAGATGTTGTGGTGAAAGTCCAATTGTTTCTGATATCAAACGTTTTTCCTCCTCATCAAAGCCTCCATTTCTATTGGTACTCCTGATTCGGTTTTTTATTGTCCGGTTTTTATTATCCTTAACTTTAATTTCGAAATATTGCTTATTGGTCTCACAATATTTTCTATACCGAACCTTAAAACGTTTTCTGCATTCATTATGGTGCTGGGTATAAAAGAAGAATTCATCTGTATCAAAATAAGTGTTATCATATGTAAAAGTACGATTGCCCTCTATCTCTAGAATCTGGTAAAACGGTTTTAATCTGTCCAAAAGCTGTAGCAGCTTATTCTGGTTGAAAACAAATTTTGTATCCTTCCGGTTGAGCAGTTGAACCCTGTCCAAATCTTCCAAAGATATACTGTTAAAATCTGATAAACTCATCTTCCTCAATCTATGTTAGCTGTATCATGAAATACAAATTAGTTCCCATTTGAGCTGTTAGGAGTAGGGGTGGTAAAAGAGACCCAGGAAGTACTACCATCAGAAACACGACCAAATGAAATATCCACGGTCTGAATATCAAACGATATAGAATCAATAATTGTAAAACCGTCAGAAGCGACTAAAGCTATAAACTCGCCGTCAGCACTTAACTTGAAATTTGTGTGAAGAACCCCCTGCTCCTGGTCCTCATCACACCACACTGACAAAAACCCCGAACCAGAAATGACAGTTTCTTCAGGGATCAACCATTTCGTCAGATTATCTACATTGTCTGTAAGAAAAAAACCTCCTAAATCTATAGAGTTATTTCCTGCATTATATAGTTCGAGCCAATCATCATATTCACCCACTTCATCCACATTAATCGTACTGTTACTCGCCAAAAATTCATTTATATACAATCCATCTAAATTAGGAAGTACAGTTATAGTAACAGTGGCAACTTCTGAATAATTAATTCCGTCAAAAACATGATAAGTAAAAGAATCCTCCCCACTAAAATTTGTATTGGGTGTATATGTAATGCTGGGTAGTTCACCCCCCAGTATACCCTGGAGTGGGCCCGCTGTTACCTCATATATTAATTCACTACCTTCTGCATCAAAACCTGTTAAGGTAATATCTATTGGTAAATTCTCATCTGTCACTATTGAAATATCATTTGCCACCGGCACATGATTATCTATGGATTCCTGCTTATCCTCACAGGACAACATAAAAAATATTAATGGTATAAATAATAATCGTTTCATTATAATAATTTAATCATTGTTATATTCTTGTTAGACAATAAAATATATTACATATTCCACAATAAATAGATCCTAACATACCCCTAATTAGGTTATGAGGCCATCTAAATCCACATATTTAGACCCCGATTAAACTCAATAAATCTCCAACCGGATCATGAGGCTGAAGCAACAGATATTATCATCGATTTAAAACCTGGAGTTCTTGATAGAGGGTCAACTCTTTGATTGATTAACAAATTGACTTCAGGATAATACATAAGGACTGCTCCCTCCTTTATATTAAAAGGTTTTACCAAAATATTATCTAATCTGCCTACTTCATTTTTTATAACAACATTTTCATCTTTATCAAAATTTAGTTTTTTCATATCATTCTTGTTCATTAAAATAACATTTCTTTGCTTCTGTCCACGGTATATATCTTCTTCTTCATACACAACTGTATTAAACTGCCCTTCCGATCGTACACTTATTAGTTGAAACTCGTTGGTTTTTAATTGAATAGACTCTGGAATAATCTGATAAAAGAATTTTGCCTTCCCTGAATCTGTTGGGAAAATTGGAGAATGTAATATTCTACCAGAGATATGGAACTCCTTCTTTGTTTTTCCTATTGTACCAATAGACTCAAAGCCAGGAATAATTCTAGATATTAAATCCCTTATACTTTCATGGTTTTTTAACTTACTCCAATTAAATAAGCTGTCATCCCCTAAAACTCTACTTCCAATCTCACCAATAACTTCTACTTCCGAACGTAAGTTATTATGCCTTTTGATCCCGCCGTTACTCAATCTCACAAAATTGAACATTGATTCTTGTGTAGTACTCTGATTTTCTTCATCTCTAGTAAGCACAGGAAGTATGATTGTATTCTTTCCTGTTCCCCAAATATGTCCTGTATTCAAGCTAGTGCTAACATAAACTATTGTTTCGATTTTTGATAAAGAGTTAGTTGTCAGATTTGAATCCGGATTAGAGCCATAAAGGTTTCCACCAAGGCAAAAAGAAAAATCCATTTCATTTTTCTCTGCTG
>CAYSQB010000092.1:0-4517 GCA_964433085.1 uncultured bacterium | reverse complement strand
GGTACTTGGGAATATTTGTCTAATGGAGATCGGGTGTGGAGACTTTCTGTTCAATCATCTGGAGCATATTCCATTAACATTATCTATGATGACTTTTTCATGCCGACCGGCGGAGAATTTTTTGTGTACAGCGAAAACAAATCCTATGTCATTGGTGCTTTTACCGAAGAAAATAATAAAGATGATGGAGTCTTTGCTACACAGCCCGTACCAGGAGATCACATTGTACTTGAATATATTGAGCCGGCTGAAGTTTTGGGAGAGGGTCGAATTCGCCTGTGGAAAGTTGTCCATGCCTACCGCAATCTGTTTGGGTTTAAAGGTACGCGAGGGTATGGAGACTCTGGAAGTTGCAACAACAATGTTAACTGTCCAGAAGGCATGCTGTGGCAGGATCACAACAGATCTGTGGCAATGATCCTGACCTCTGGTGGGTCACGTATTTGTACCGGTGCATTGGTAAACAATGTTCTACAGGACCAGACCCAGTATTTTTTGACGGCAAACCACTGCCTCGGTGGAAATAATTCATGGATCTTTATGTTTAATTACGAAAGCCCCGGATGCGCTAATCAGGATGGTCCCACAAATCAAACGGTTCAGGGATCCGTTCTTAGGGCAAGCAGATCAACATCAGATTTTGCATTATTGGAATTGACAGAGACCATACCCGCTATCTACAATGTGAATTATGCAGGATGGTCAGCGGAAGATGTGGCTCCCCAGCAGCCAGTTGGGATTCATCATCCGTCAGGAGATATAAAGAAAATATCTTTTGATTATGATACCGGTGTTTCTGATGGATGGAGTGGAAACGATGGTTCCCACTGGCGTGTTTCCAGTTGGGAGGACGGTACTACCGAGCCCGGTTCTTCCGGCTCTCCTTTGTTTGATAACAGCTATCGTATTGTGGGTCAACTTCACGGTGGCCAGGCATCTTGTTCATTTAATTTTAATGATTATTATGGTAAGGTCTCTGCATCCTGGGATTGGGGTAGTAGTTCCTCCAATCGATTGAAAGATTGGCTTGACCCTGAGAATACCGGAACATTAGTTTTGGATAGTTATGATACAGGTTCAGCAGGAGAGCTGTCATACACGCCTGATTTTATGCATTTTGAGATGTCTATAAATGAAACAGATGCACAAGATCTGGTACTTACAAACATAGGAGAACCAGAATCTATTCTAAATTATCAGATAGGGGTCTCTCCCTTTTCTAGTGTTGGCGGGGGTCCGGACCAAGAAGGAATGATATGGACTGATTCAGACCTTGAAATAAATCTTGATTATGAATGGATTGAAATTTCCGTTGATGATAACATAATAGAATTTTCCCATAATGACGATGCTGAAGGTCCATTTGATATAGGGTTTGATTTTCCATTTTATGGACAGGATTATAATCAATATATCATCAGCCCAAACGGCTGGATTGGATTTGGAAACGATATAAATTCTTGGGACAACAGCACCATTCCGTCATCTGGTGCTCCCAGACCTGCCATCTTTGGATTCTGGGACGACCTCAATCCTGTAAATGACAATTGTAATGAGTACTGTGAAGGGAATATTTATATGCACAGCAATGCCGAGAGAAGCGTTGTATCGTTTGATGGAGTGGCTCACTGGTGGAGCGGTTATCCAAACAGTTATTATGATTTCCAGTTTGTCTTGTATCCATCAGGAGAAATACAACTTAATTACAAATCCATTACTGGAACACACTCTGCCACCATAGGAATGCAGAATGGTTCAGGTTCTGCAGGACTCCAGGTGAGTTTCAATGATGAATACATTCAAGATGAATTGTCCGTGAAATTTTCTAAAGGACCAGAATGGATTTCTGTGTCCCCGATAGAAGGAGAGTTGGAATATGGAATGTCAGATAATATCAGTGTAATAGTAAGCACCGAAGATATGTCTGCCGGTGAATATGAGGGCTACATAACCATTTCCAGTAATGGGGGAACCGGTAATATTCCAGTCATACTCACTCTTGGCTCAGGATCCGTAACCATCAATCAGGATTATTTTCTTGGTTGGAATCTTGTCGGGCTTCCTGTCATTAGTGAATCAAGTTTTTACATGGACCTGTTTCCAGAATCTATTCAAAATACGTTGTTCAGCTACATATCTGGGTCAGGATATCAGCAGGTTGAAAACCTAGTAATGGGAACGGGATACTGGCTGAGAATGTCACAGGATTACACTACATCCTTTAGCGGTACCCCTGTTGATGAGCTAGCTGTTTCTCTGGTGGAAGGATGGAATCTCATATCAGGGATATCATATTCCACCTCTGTGGAATCGATTTTAGATCCAACTGGAATTGTTATTCCCAATACAATTTACGGATATGATCTAGGATATTTTTTACCAGAGAATTTGGTTCCGGGTAAAGCTTATTGGCTCAGAAGTTCAGGAGAGGGTGAAATAATATTTTCTTCATCAGACCAGGAGAGGCGAGCCAAATCTGATCATTTACCTGAACATTTGAATACGTTAACACTGAACAACAGATCTTTATATTTTGGTGAGGGTGTTTCGGAGAATTATTTATTGAGTTACAGTCTACCGCCCAAACCACCATTAGGGGGTTTTGACATCCGTTTCTCCGGTGATACTAAACTGTGCACAACAGACGAATGTGTGATTGAAGTGATGAGTGATGATGATCAATTGACCCTTGATTGTGATATTAAAGATGCTGATAAATGGGAAATCATGGATGAGAATGGAAATTTATTCATGTGTTCAGATACTCAAATTTTGGAACTGAGTGGTGGATCAGAAAGGCTCATTTTAATAAATAGAAATTCTTCACAAACACCTACTGAGTTCACACTTTTCCCAGCGTTTCCTAATCCGTTTAATCCTTCCACAACCATCAGATTCTCTTTAGGTTCATCTGCCACTACGACCCTGAAGGTTTATGATATAACAGGGAAAATTGTTAATACATTGATAGAACGTGAACTAGAATTGGGAGACCACTCCGTTGAATGGAACGCATCAGGATTTCCAAGCGGGATATATTTTCTTCAGTTCTCAACTGGTGAGTTTATAGAAACCAAGAAAATTGTACTGATGAAATAATCAGATAGTTAATTCCATATTTTATTTATCATCTCAAGCAGTTGAGCCTCAAAACTATAGACAATTCCATCTGCCTCTAGCAATTCTTTCAATTCTGAAAAAATAATTGGTAAAGTTTCTTTACCAGAATAATATGTTTTTAATTCAGCTGAAACAGTTTTTAATAGCTCAGTTTGCGAATTAAAATCCAGGTTTTTGATGGTCGATATAGTTGACTGTAGGAGTTCCTGATATCTTTGTTCAGAGTGTTCAGGGAAATGGTTTGTAATTATAGCTTGAATTTTTGTTTGCTCTTCAAAAACAAGTTGGCGGTCGGAAAGACCAAGAATGACCAATAACAGTATGAGAGACTCCATTGGAGTACGTTCTTTTGAAATTTCTATATTATAATCTGTATTCATTAGGCTTCCTCTATTGAGATTAATGTAAATAGAAAGATTACATTAAATATTTTAACTATATATGTTCTTAATATTAAGATAAGATAACTTCAAGTGTCTGAGTAAATATCAAACATTAAGTTTATCCCATCAAGGATGAATAGGAATATAAACAAATGAGTAATAATTGGATTGGAAAAAATTTAAAAACTGGAAGACAGCTATGCTTTTTTATAATTTTTTTTATAAGTAATATCAGTTTTATCTTATCAACTACTAATCCAAAAAAAGGAGAACCAAAAATAGAAATGAGTCATGACAGTGAAAAAGCTACTTTTGGTGGAGGGTGTTTCTGGTGTATGGAGGCAGTATTTAATAGGGTGAATGGAGTGATGAAAGTTGAGTCCGGGTATGCTGGGGGTAAAACAAAAGACCCGACCTACCAGGAAGTGTGTTCTGGAGAGACAGGTCACGCGGAGGTGATCCAGATTGAATTTCAACCAGATCAAATATCTTATGAAGAACTTCTTGAAATCTTTTGGCAGGCACACGACCCTACCACTATAAACAGACAGGGCGCTGATGTAGGTACTCAATACCGATCTATCATCTTTGCCTATGATGACCATCAAAAGATCATTGCTGATTCATCAAAAAAAATGTGGGATAATAAAGGTATGTATAAAAACCCAATTATCACAGAGATTATCCGTAATTCGGAATTTTATCCAGCAGAGCCATACCACCAGGACTATTTTAAATATAATAATTCAGCTGGATACTGTAGATTGGTTATCAGTCCTAAAATTAAGAAACTCCAAGAAAAAAATATTATTAAAAAAAATAATGGAGATTAGTTTTCAACTATTATTATAATATTTTCGGAAGGGGAGCGATAACAACCAAAAATGGAGCAAAGCTGCTAATTCAAATCCAATAAGATGAAAAGGGGCATCCCCGAACACAAAAGGATTCTCAACCACAGGTGGTGCATTTATATACATGTAGTTTGACTCCAATAGATAGTTCAGAGTACCC
>CAYSQB010000091.1:0-4661 GCA_964433085.1 uncultured bacterium | reverse complement strand
GTATCAAATTATGTTGAAAATCTTTCAAAATAACCCGCTCAACTAGTCATGACCCGATAATAATAACCCCAACCTTCTTCAAGGACAATCTTACAGTGCTTGTTATATGGTATAGGTATAAATCTATTCCTGCCTCTAGAAAGAGTAGGCATCAAATTTGGCAAATTAACTGAAGGGTATGCAGAAAGCGAACCCCAACTTTTTGGTGTTTCAATACCATCCTCGTTTATTTGATCAAAAAAATTCGAGTAAGTCATATCTATTATTGGTTCCGTTCCGTGATCAACATATATTTTTATATTACCACCTGCTAATGCAAGAGCACTCCATATTCTCCATATTACTCCCGGACCTTCTTTTTCAAAAATCACCTGATTGTCACCCTCTTTTCGAATAAATCCGGTTCCATCTCTATTAGCATTCCAATTCTCATATTTATCTAGATCTGGGTTATATTTTGAATTCCTATCATAACTTGAAAAATTCCCAGAGGCTTCACCCACATGAGGTGGTTTGGCCAAATATTCAAAATCGTATAATCGTTTAATCAGATCAGGATAGGTTAATTTTTGTTGTGCTAACCCTGTGTTAAACATGAAAAAAATTGATGATAATAACGCTACTATATTTTTCGATTTCATTTTAGAGTTTTAACCTTTCCTTAATTGTTTAACTCAAAATTCAAAGGTGTTGGATTGGTAATCCAACCAGCTTTCCTAACCCCTTTTCCAAGAATAGATCCTTTACCTAGTTCATCTTCCATCTCTACCATATATTTTTTCATTTTTTTGACTATTATCGGATTTTCTAACAAAACATTATTTCTCTCACCTATGTCTTTGTCCAAATTAAATAGTTGAGCCTTATTGTTTATTTCTCGATACTTCCAAGGGCCAGAACGTACCGCCTCTAGTCCTCCATTAAAAAAATAGAAAAAATTTTCATGTGGACTTTTTTCATCTTCCTTTCCAGATAAAATATTCCAAATATCCTTACCATCTATAACCCTATCATTTGGAATATCAGCCTTTGCTAGTCCCGCTAAAGTTGGTAATAAATCCATAGTAGTTAATAATGCGTCTGAAGTCTTACCCGCTGGAATAGTACCTGGCCACCAGGCAATTGCAGGCACCCTCATACCCCCTTCAAATGTACTTCCTTTTCTACCTCTAAGTGGTCCAGCCGATGCCAAACGAGTACCAGGACCATTATCTGTAGTAAAGATAATCAAAGTTTTCCGTTCCAGATCAAGATCTTTAAGCAGATTAATAATTTCACCAACAGAATCATCAATTTCACTAATTGCTTGGGGATATAATTCATTCCTAGCAGTATAATTAATACTATTTTCTTCTTTACCTAATATAGTCTTCAAAGAATCTGAAACATTTTCCATGTACTTAGAAGATACATGTAATGGATTATGTGGCAAAGGATGGGGTATATACAGGAAAAAAGGCCTTTCTCTATTTCTTTGGATGAAATCTAAAGCCTTTTCTGTAATTCTTTTGGTTAGATTATCAGCATCAGGATCAAGTTCAATAACTTTCTCCCCATCTAAAAGGGGCAAAGGAGGAAAATTCCACATTTCTGAATTACCTCTATTTGGATGGAAAGTATGAATATCATGGCTATAAGGAATCCCAAAAAATTCATCAAAACCTTGACGTGTTGGCAGAAAATTTAACTGATCTCCAAGATGCCATTTCCCAAAAATTCCAGTAACATAATTTTTTCTTTTTAATACTTCAGCAATAGTTATTTCATTAGGATTTAATCCCTTTGGATCCGCCGCAAGAGTAACAACAAATGGTTTATTGTTCTCTTCATTGTATATACCACCAGAACTCATATCTACCCTCTTAGGATAAGATCCAGTTAGAAGAGCAGCTCTAGAAGGTGTGCACACAGAAGCTGCAACATAAAAACTAGTAAGTTTTACTCCTTCTACAGCCAATTGATCAATGAAAGGAGTTTTTACATGTTTAGCTCCAAAACAACTTAAATCACCATAACCTTGGTCATCTGTAAAAATGACAATAAAATTAGGAGGATTTTCAGAATATTCTTTTTTTCTGCATGATATAAATAAGAAAAGAATTAGAAAAAGAATAAATTTTATTTTAAACAAGTTCAGTGCTATTAATATCTAAAAAACTAGTAATAAATATAATCGAAGGTAGTTTTGCTGGTAGGAACTTCTTCAAGTTCTCCAAGCCTTAATTCATATTCATAAATAATTATTTCAATAATATTGTTTTGGTTATTGTATTGATATGTATACCTCCAATTAAAATGTTGCTTGGGGCTTTTTCTTGATTTCTCAATATTATTTCCTTTTAAATCATATTTATATACATATCTATCCATAAGCTCAGAGTTAGGATCTAAGTTCACATACCCTTGTAACCCTCCCAGCCACAATTCTTCTACTAAATTCCCTTTCGCATCATATTTGTATACATCCCTTTGCTTTAAATTATCGTTTATGTCATATCTTAATTGCTCTACAAGCTTATTATTTGAGTCATATTTATATGAGTATTTCCAATCCAGCACATCATCAAAATGATCTTCATTTAATTCCAATTTTGATTCATTTTTAAACCGCTGACACCATCATTGGATCCATCATAGGATGCTACTATGTGTGTCCATTCATTTTCCACTAAAATTTCTTCAGCATGCGTCGCAATACGATGATCGTCGCTAGAATAGAGTATAAAAGTAATGCCATCCGTGTTTATTGTTGGATCTCCCTGTTTATATAACATCATAGTCTTGGGGTTTGACTGGCCAGAAGGGTTGTTACCCTTGTCAAAAATTTGACCCCTTTCTTTGCCAACATCATATACCCAAAGCGAGACAGTAAATGGGTGATTGCCACTGAAAGTATTATTTAGTTCTATTGCATTATCAATACTTACATAATCATCCACCCCATCAAAACTGAGGGAATGACCTGTTATTTCTTCTGAGTCAAGTGTCCCATCTCCGGGAACGATGAACCTTATATATTCTGGCAGGTCACCTGTCATTTCCCTTTTATAGGTCACTTCATCCCCACCTGTATCCACAGACTGGTCCCAGGCAAAGTAGAGTGTATCCAGAAAATTATCCCTGGTCAGGATAAGGGTAGTATCGTTGAAGGGATAAACAAGGTCGAATGGTGATGGCGGAATAATATCTTCCGTAATGAAAGTGACACTTGCCCCTCCGAAAGAGTTATCTGATAAATCTTCCAGAACTCCAGTCCCAATAGCCACATATACAGTTTGCTCACTAAGGAAGCTGTCTGAAGGGTCAACCGTGATCACTGTCTTAGCGTCATTAACAGTAGCATCGAATGGAATGTCAGTGCCGTTGGCGTCAGCGTTCTTCAATACTATTACGGCATCTACGTTACTGTTATCTAAGACAGTGTTATCTGTCTTTCTTACCGCCTCACTGAAAGTTAATGTGATATTGCTGCCTTCGGACACATTCATACTTCCATTGGTGGGATTAAATGAAATCGTAGGGGGAGTATCAACTAAAGGTTTTCCCAGCACATTCTCATAAGCTCCCATATCAGGGTTAGAACCAGCAGGGTTGGGGCGTGGATTGCCGTCTATGTCTGTTGAAGGGGCACCAGATGATGTCCCGGCACCAATAGAAGGTGAATAGTTAGAGAGGTGGTAGTCGTCATTGGCGGTATCCACAAATTCTGGGTCAGTATTAATGTTTCCAGTACCAGTATAGCCACCTTGCACATTTGAATAAGTCACTGATTCTGCATTATATATATTTTGGGCCAAATTACCCCAAAAAATACAGTTTATTGCAGAACCGCCAGTTAAACCAGAACTTGTCCATGAATTTGATGCACCTCCGCCATTGTTTATAACTGTGCAATTAATTGATTTACCATTCAAAAGAACTCCTGTATTATTCCTCCCACTATTGCCATACAATACACACCCGATATTAGTGCTTTCCCTTAAGCCTGCATAGTTTTCTACCGAATTATTCCTAACAATTGTATCAATAAAATACGTTTTATCAATACCGCTGCCGAATGCAACTGTATTACCTTGACTACCACCATTATTTTCGATAATTAAATTTTCAAATCTTGTTAAACCGGATTCAACTTTAATAGCAGAGGCGTGGTTATCCGACCCGGGTTTTCCATCTTTTAAGGTTAATCCACTAAAAAATATTTCCTGTTCTTCATCATTTTCAATATATAGCACTCTGTATGAATTTTCGCCAGAGATGATTGTGTTTTCAGGCCCATTAACACTTACTACATTTACATATTTATCAATAATCTCAAGGGTATTTTCATAATAGGTTCCATCAGACACCAAAACGGTATCTCCAGCACTGGCAGCGTCAATAGCCGCTTGGATGGTAGAATATTGAGACGGCACCTTGAGGGTTGTAGCTGTAGCGGTGGTAAAGATTATTAGAGTGCTGACAAATGCTTTTCGCATTATTCACCTCCACTGTTATAATGTGAGGTATCCCATAGGCTTCTGCCTACCTCATCCCTCATAACCAATGTAATCCTAAATCAGATAAAGTCATATTATTATCGCAAACTGTAAGTGCATTACCTATAGAGGTTTGGGTGTATCCTCTTCTTCCTAGTACCCTCTTGGCAGAACCAACCTGGG
>CAYSQB010000090.1:0-4738 GCA_964433085.1 uncultured bacterium | reverse complement strand
GTCGGATTTATGGAAACATTTCTCCACTGTTCTTCTGTAGAACGAAAATAAATTTGTAGGTCGTTCTGGGTGATATCGTAGTAGATAGAGTCAGCATAAAACGGTAGAGAATCTTGGATAACTGAAACTGGAAGATTACTGGATTGATTTGGATTATATAAGGTGTCCCGAAATGCACCAAATGAAGTATTCAATAAAAGTTCATTTAAATCCAAAGATGTTTCCAACCGTTTAGCATCATTTGCGGTCAAAACAATCGAAATTGTATCATTATCTGTAGTTTGTAAAACACGGTCTAATCCTTCTAGCATTACACTGCCGCTTTCAGCATCTTTAAAACCAATTTTGAACGGTATAATATTTGGCTCTAAATCCAAAACCCCATTACTGTTTCGATCTTCCCCAGGATCGTTGCCAGGAATTTCGGGATCTAAAGAACCATTGCCGGGTCCGTCATCTACAGATCTGTCTTCAGCTATTTGATCAAATTGTACTATTCTATCAAATATAAAATAGGCTGTATTTGAATTGGCATCATAAATAGCATCCACAATATTAGTGCTGCTTAAGCCAGAAGAAATAACATTACATTCAAGTGTATCAGCTTCTACGCTTATGTTTGAATTATCAATAAAGGTACCAGATTCAATAATAAGATCAAGAGTATTTAAATCCATAGCTTCTATATTATCTATTTGAGCTGTATTTGTCCCCCAAAAATTTAAGTTTTGCGGCGTTCCATAAATTGTTTCTGTTTTGCTGTCAATAGGGCCACCATAAAGCAATGAAATAACAACAGTTGCGGAAAGAGAATCTTCGGTAAGTACGGTACCTCCTTCTAAAACAACATTAGGCTTACTGCCGCCAGCGTCATCGTCAAGAGATAGTTTACTTAGTAAAACACTTGTTGTATTTATTTCACCCGTAAACTGAACTGTTAAAATATTGTAATCAATATCAATAGAAGCAGAAGATATATTTGTTCCATAGATAGTGCTTATAAACAATACAGTTAGAATCAAATTGTTTTTAAAAAAGTGATGCATTTAAAAACCTGCTGATATTGTAATTTTCTTGACAAAACCGAGCAAACCATAATTAGACATCGAAGTGTCAAAACGTAGCGAAGTTCCAAATGGTATATATTTACTTAAGTCCACACCAAAACCACCCATAAAAGATGCTGAATTATGGTTGGTATAAAAACCACTTCTAATAAATAGAATATTCATAAATGCATATTGAGCACCTATGTTAAACCGCTCTGCAGAATCACTGGTGTGAACACCGTCAACAGCTATAATTAAGTTATGCATAATATTTTCAGCAAAAAGATCATAAGAGACACCTACTTGAAAAGTCAGTGGCATATGAAAAGGTCTGAAAGATTCTGGTTCAGGTAGAATTTCTCCGTTATGATAATCCTCAAACGTTGCATCTTTTCCATTAACCATAAAATCCATCTCGGGTCCGAAATTTCTAACAGACATTCCCCATCTAAGAGATCGGAATCCCGTAACATAATACGTGCCTATATCCACAGCCCATACACCAGTATTATAGTTATATAAATCAATTGACTGTGAAACTCTATAAAAATTCATTCCTAACGAAAATCTGTCGGTTAATGCTTTTGCCCATGTTCCTCCAACTGCTAAATCATTCCAAACAAAAGATCGGCCTGTTCCATTTTGTTCAATAACAGTTGTTTCTTCAATTTCACCTGAAGACAATGAGCGCATATGTAAAGCAAGTGTTCCATATTTCGTTTTCATTCCAGTTGCAAATGCATTGTAATTAATTCCGGCAAACCACTGAACATTTGAAACAAAAACGTTTGTGTTTTTCATGTGTACCAGTGTTCCTGGATTATAAAACACTGCCGCTACATCCTGAATTGGAACCCCGACAACGCTGTTTCCCATTCCTGTCACCTTCGCATCAGGGCTTATATTTAGAAAATGAGCTCCAGATGAACCTGTCTTTTCAAATTCCTGTTGAGCCCAAGCCGTTGAAAGGATAACAGCATATACACTGATTATTATTTTTACTTTTGAAATCATTTATCTAAAAATTGCAAATTTACCGATATGTTTTTGTACATCTCCTGTAGATTCTCCAACTGCTGAAATTGATGCTGATTCCACAACATAAATATATAAACCACTTACTACAGATTGATTTTTTCTTGTAATTAAATCCCAATATTCTTCAGCTGTACCATCATTATGATCCAGTTCTTGCACTAGGTCTCCAGATAGAGAAAATATAGATATTTTTGCTACCGGAGGAAGGTTTGTAAATTTAATTCTATCTTCGTATTGCTGTTCCCATTTCGCAGTCCCCCGATATGGATTAGGGACTACCTTTGTATTTTTCAAAGATTCAACCTCGTCACCTGTTTCATAAAGCTTCCCTGGAAAAACAGGTAGAGGCGCATTGTCTGCTGACTTTTTATAATTACTTAAAGGGGAATATGATGGAAGCAGTTCTTGACCTGCTTCTTGGGCTGATTTAAATCCATCATAAGCTGAAACAGCGTAATAATACGGCAAACCATTTAATGGAGGTGCTATAATAGAATCCCATAAAGTTATACCTCCATAATCATCATAACTGTTTTGAATATCGGGTAAATCGACCAGTATCCAATCACCGCTTGCATCAACATTATTTAAAGTGTCTCCATCAACAGAAACAACATAAACAGGTTCTGTTAAGTCGTCAAATGCTGTAATTAGTTCCCAGTTTTGGGGTAAATAAGTCGATCGATAAACTTGATACCCTTCAAAATCAACGCGCCCTAAATTTTGATCAAACGATTGCTCTGCACCCGTATCCCAAGCTAAACGAACTCCAGAATTCAAAGGAGCATAAGATAAACTAGGTACTTCCGGCGGTATTGGTAAGTTCCAATGGATATCTTCATCAAAATTGCTAGGATTGATAGGGTTGCTAGACTGGCTACCGGAATAATAAGCTCTAATTGCATTATCCGCATTTTCTCTCACCCCTTGAAGTCCTTTACCACAAACTAGGGCAAAAACTATTTTTACCGTATCTCCTTCAACCAAATCAAAAGGTCCTGTTGATAACAAAAAACGATAATCAAATTGGGGAAATCCCAATTCTAATGGATTGTTTAAAAATTTCTTACCTTGACTGGATGTGTGTTTTCCTTCAATATAATTTCTTTTTGCCTCATCTGTATCAGGATCACTTTCCCAATTCCACCATTGATGAGAACACGCTCCCATAAAAGATTGACCGCTTTCAACAACATTATATGGAGCCGGTGTATAAATGATGGCGCCACCCAAGAATCCTTCATTAGTTGGGGTCTTTTCTCTTTCGCCATAGTCATTAGCAGAAGAGCTGGGATTATCGCCATCATAAATATAGGACATACTTCTGGGAAATTGATAGCCGTAAAGAACTTGCCCATCAACTACGGCTGGTTCTCCCGCTACCCGGCCTAATTGTTCAACATCGGATTGCCAAAACAGCGTATCACCATTATCGTCAAAAATTATAGCCCATTCATCCCAAAAACCATCCGGTTCAGAACCAACACCATTATTATCATCAGCAACGTTGGTTGTCCAATTAGGATTTTGTGGACGGTCTTTAGCGTATGGAACACCCCACTCATCATAGCCAGTATTTCCGTCTCCATCCAGATCAAACGGATCTACAGCATCGAATTGATCTGTGTTTGAATCTGTTCCGTCCCAACCCTCATAATCGACTAAATCATCGATATGTGGTTCAGTATCATCGGATGAAGACACATCAATATCATACCAATATGAAACATATATATCTTCCAAAGAGCCAGCCAACCCTGTATTGATAATTGCATATTCAAAAGCAATAAAATCATCAAAATCCGGCAAACTCCATGTCATTGCTCGTTGAAGAATTTTTACTCCCAATTGAGTATGACTGCTTTCTGTTCTGTCTTCTATATCATCATATACCATATAACTATCTTCTAAAGACCTAGACTTTGACCCGTTCACAAATGGACCCATTTCCCCCGGGTATCCAGCCGTCGGTAGCCATTCAATATCCGGATTATAAAAATAAGTGGTTACAGCTGCCTCTCCAGCGATTTTCCCACTGATCCATATACCGGCGTCATAAAGATAATTATTACCTGATCCACCAGGCCACTGTGCTGACGGCCTACCCGTGGATGGGGAATTCGGGTCTCCAACGCTTCCATAGTTCGTTATTGAAGACCACATATTATTGGTGGTATGATTGAAAAATGCTTTTTCCGGTCTTGTTACCATCCTTTTATAAGAAGAAGGCGGTAGTTCTCTTACATTATCTTTAGTGGTTTTACAAAAGCCGCCAGTATTACTGAAAACAAATAATGCCAACAAAAATTTTATAATTATATTTATTTGCATTGCTCTGCTCAGAAACTTAGTGAGATTCCTATTCTAAACCTGCGAACATCCTGATACCATCCCGGATGTAAATATGCTCCCCGCTCTGGATTTAACTTATTTTCATCTACAAAACCATCGTGATCCAAGTCTACGTTTGACATATAAGCAAAAAAGTTTTCTTGACCATCTGCTGTTGTTACTTTTCCATCATTATTTGAATCATATAAGTTTTTTAGTTTAGTATATTGATGATACCAATCTGTATCATCTACATTTCTGAATCGTTGAAGATTAAATAAATTTGTAATATATAAAAATATGCTGCCTTTCATATTCCC
>CAYSQB010000089.1:0-4751 GCA_964433085.1 uncultured bacterium | reverse complement strand
TGTCCAGATCACTCTCCTGAAGTGTGAACTGGGCACATAAAAAACTGAATAAAAACAGTCCAGCGATCGTTCGTGTTGTTTGTTTAATCATTATTCTCCTGTCAATAATTAGTGATATACATTGGAAATTAATTCAAATCGTCCTACCTTTTCAGTGAATCAGAAAACTTAATTTCATAGTTCGTGAAGCTGTTAGACAATCTTAGACGCTACAATATTCCCATTTTGTCTATATTTTTAGACGAAAAACTAAACAATTTAATCTACAATATCCATATAAAATGAAGATAGTAAATTTAAGAAAATGGTGTTTTCCTTTTTTTATTTTTGGATTTCTTTATAGTCAAACTATTGACACTGAATATGTCGTTATGGCTAATGACACAGTAGATATATTTTCTTATCAAATTCCCTTTAACTATTCAGGTATAGAGCCCATCCCTTTACTGGTTACATTTCATCAGTGGGGTGGAAATGAAAATTCCTCATACAGCACACAATTTGATGAAGAGGCAAATGTCCGTGGATGGTTCTATTTATCACCCTATGGAGGAGCACCAAATAATTATAATCACCAGCGAGCTCAGGAATACGTTGAGTGGGCCATTATTTGGATCCAAAATAATTTCTTAATTGATCCAACTAGAATTTACATGGTTGGAGGTTCCATGGGCGGAGCCGCTGGTGCAATATTTGCTAACAATCATCTAGATCCTCGGTACCCAATGGTTGCCGCTACTGCATCGGGATCAGGAATATTAGACTGCGAAAGACGATTTTACGAGATGGACGGCAATAACAGTATGATAGAATGGTTTGGAGGAACACCGGAAGAGGTTCCATTTGAATATCATCGGAACTCTGCTGTATATTTTGCTGATTCAACCCAAAGCATGCACTATAACCTACGATTTACTCCAATCTATTTGGATTTTGGGTCTTCGGAACCCCATCGATACCATGCAGAAGACTTGTATAACTTGCTATTGGGATATAATGAAAACATGTGGATTGAAACCGAACCCAGTGGAGGGCATGGGTTTAGTATTATGGATGAACATCATACCTGCAACTGGATGGAACAATTTGAATTAATGGATAATCCTCTCGAGATTAATGTAAACCTGGACGAATCATCAAGGGCTTATTGGGCGGAAACAGTAAATATAACTTTGCAAGATCAATTTATTCGATTGAGGTGTTCCAGGAATTCTAATCATTCATTCTTTGATCTGTACCAACTTACAAATAGTGATTCCCTGATATTTCATAATTCAATTTCTTACAATGATGAAATGTCCCAATTAACAGTTGAAAACCATGCGGCATCAGAGATCGGAGCGTTTCACCTGGGATTAACTGGAGAAGATATGGCTTTAATTGATTACATTTCTGTGCACGGGGAATCAGATGAGCTCTCTCCCGATCTAAGCTACTCTATCCAGGACACAATCGTCTGGATAGATGTTCCAAATTTGGGGCTCCAGTTTATACATGTTGAAATTTACTATGATAATACAACTTCAGTTGAAGTTGAACATAGTGCAGGTTGGAATTTAGTTGGCCTGCCTTACTATGTTGGTGATGAATCCGCAACCACTCTTTTCCCTGAATCAATAGATGGAACACTTTTTTCCTTTGATGGTGCGTATATACTCTCGGATACTCTTGCTCCAGGTACAGGGTACTGGCTGAGATTTGAATCTGAAGGGATAACAGTATTGAATGGGATTCCAATAGATTGGCTAACATTGGATCTGGATGAAGGGTGGAATCTCATAACTGGAATCTCAAACCCAATTGAGGTGGACTCAATCATAGACCTTAATGAAATAATCATACCCAGTACAGTTTACGGTTATGATGAGTCTTATGTACAGGCGGAGGTTCTTGAGCCAGGAAAAGGATACTGGCTCAGAACAACTGCGGCAGGATCTATATTAATTTCCAATTCACTAGACCGTTAATTATAAATGTATTTTAACTATAATTTCCCAATCAATCTGAATAACTCAAAAATTCTGAAATCCATATAAAACTCAGTAACAAAAATCATAACGGCTGAAACTACTAAAAAAGGTGCAAAAGGTAGCGCTCTGTCTCGGTCAAATCCAAATAATATTGAGATAATAACCCACACCAGAAGACTTATAAAACTAGCAAAAAATAATATGAATAGAATATTCAGTGGCCCCTGCCACGCTCCAAGAACAGCGCTCAACTGAATATCACCATAGCCCATAGCCTGGCGCTTTGAAATCAGGTACGTAATCCCCAGAACAAAACCAAAAGAAACAGGACCCACGATTGAACCGTATATTGACTTTTGCCAAGGTAATATCTGGAAAGCGACCCCAATGACAACAGCAACACTAGCTATCAGGATCAGATTCAGGGGAATAATCATTCGCTGCATATCAATCCAGCTAACAACCAGCAAAACAGAGGACAGGATCGTTAAAAATAGTGCAGGACCAAAGGTGAAACTGGAAAAGGACCAACCCCAAATAATCCCTGAAAGGAATTCAACAGTAGGATATTGAAGAGAAATATTTTTTTGACACATACTGCATTTTCCACTCTGAAAAAGAAAGGTAATCAGAGGAATATTTCTGTAAAAAGGAATATCTGATTTACAGTGAGGGCAAAAAGAGCGGGGAGACACAATGGATATCTCTTCAGGTATCCGGTAAATCATAACATTTAGAAAACTCCCTGATACCGTACCAAAAAGGAAAAAGGGGGTGAAAATTACCCAGTCCACTAGAGACCAGATTGTAAGGCAGCTCCCAAGTGAAAAACAGGTAAATAGGTAACAATGACCATAATACCAATAATGACACCCACTGCCAGAATCAAAAGGGGTTCGATCAATGTTGTCATACGATCAACGAGAGCGGTAACCTGTTTATAATAATAATCTGCAGCTCTATCAAGTAAATTGTCCAGCTCTCCCGTTTCTTCTCCTGTAGATGCCAGTTGAAGCATAATTGGAGGAAATAATTCAGTCCTTCTCAAAGCAGTACTAATATTGTAACCTTCGCGAATATAATTCGATGCTTCAATTGTCGCTTCTTCAAAAACCCGATTGTCGACGACCTTACTCAATAATTTTGTGGAATCTAAAACGGGAACTCCGGCTCCGATCAAAATTCCAAAAGTTTTGCAAAACTTATTTAAAATTGCTTGATTTATAAGCGCACCAAAAATAGGAAATCTCAGTTTAATAGAATCAATAACAAAACCTCCTCTTTTTGTTTTTGAAATGAGCCATATTATCAGAACAACACTAAATGTGAAAAAGAGAATGAATCCAAAGTTAGCACTCATCCACCTACTCATGGCAACAAGAGTGCGTGTTGCTGCCGGGAGATTTGCTCCCAGCTGTGCATATACATCTGAAAATTTTGGAATGATAAAGATGAACATGGCTGAAACCATCGCAGACATAAAAACCAACATAAAAATAGGATAGGTCATCGCCGAGCGAACTTTGCGTCGGGTGTCATCCAAATTCTCCAAATAAGTTGACAGTTGATCAAGAATTTCATTTAAATTACCACTAACCTCACCCGCCTTGGTCAAGGCAATATAGAGATTATTAAATACACCAGGGTGCCGGTTCAATGCTTCAGATAAATTCAACCCTTTGCGAATATTTTCTGATACTTTTGTCAAAACTTTTTTGAAGCGAGAGTGCTTTTCTTCTACTGCCAATCCGTGGATCGCTCTTTCCAGAGTTAAACCTGCGGAAAACATGGTCGCTAACTGCCGTGTAAAAAAAACCAGATTACTCAAAGGAATCCGGTTCTTCATTTTTTCAACAGAAAGGTTTATTTCATCTAAAAAAGGTCCCAGAAAATCCCAGGTTGTATCCTCCTCTTTAATATGGATAATCACCTGCTCTTGACTCGTCAGCTTCTGAATCGCTGTATCAAGAGATGAAGCATGAATCTGTCCCTCTTTTCTATTTCCTCCGTCGTCTTTTACTAAGTACTGAAATACTGCCATTAAAATTCTTCAACAGTGGACCGCAATATTTCTTGAATAGATGTGGTTCCGTCCAATACTTTCCTAAGACCACTCTCTCGTAGAGAGATCATACCATCTTCCAATGCTTTTGTCCTGATATCATCCTCATTGGCATTATTAAAAATTAGTTTTCGAATCTCCCTGCTCATTGGAATGATTTCAAAAATAGCGGTCCGGCCCTTATACCCAGTATTGCGGCATTTTCGACATCCTCCGGATTTTGTTAGTTTTGACCCGTTTAACCGTTTTTTGTCCAACCCAACAACATATAATTCCTGGTCAGATGGTTCATATTCCTCGGCACATTCTTTACATAAACGCCTAACCAATCGTTGAGCCATAACCAGGTTCACACAGGATCCCACAAGAAAAGGTGGTATCCCTATATCCAAAAGTCTGGTAATGGTGGAAGAGGCATCATTGGCATGAACAGTGGAAAAAACAAGGTGTCCGGTCAACGAAAATTTTACAGCAATATCTGCCGTTTCACCATCACGAATCTCCCCTATCAATAATATATCTGGATCCTGCCTAAGAATAGACCGAAGCGAAGAGGCAAAGGTTAACCCGATATCTTCAAACACCTGTACCTGGCTAATCCCATCAAGTTGATATTCCACCGGGTCTTCCACCGTTGTGATATTGATCTCTTCAGATTTTATTTCTTTCAGGGATGCATAGAGAGAGGTTGATTTACCGCTACCTGTTGGACCAGAAAC
>CAYSQB010000088.1:0-4851 GCA_964433085.1 uncultured bacterium | reverse complement strand
CGATCTCCCCATACTGCTCCTCCACCATGTCCCAAAAAGTTCACATAACTCATACCTTCTTCCAAGTAATTCAGAACAGTTTCTGTTCCACCATAGTAGGGACCTGCCTCCGATAGCACATCAATATACAGGCGTCTTGGGAAGTATCCATTGCGAACAAAATTCCCTATCAGTGTCTCAGATTGATCCTTAAACGTAGTTTCATAGCCGGCAATAAATAACTGATTATCATGCCAAAATTGATCACCCTGTATATGTTGGGCAATTGTTTTATCCACCATGATCTGTAATTCTTCAGTATCTGATGCCGGAAGCCTACCAATGGAAAATTCAGGAATTAGGTCATCTCCGTCTACACATGCATACCAGAAATCCGAAGATGCCGCTCCCCAGCTTACTGTTTGAATTTTCATCGAGGGAATAAACTCTCCTCCTTTTTCAAATCCTGTTGCAACCTGACTTATGTCCTCTCCTTCCATAGCGATCAAAACCGCTTCAAGATTTCCATTATTGCTCATATGCACATCACGAAAAAAGTCTTTTATTCCATATGGAGAAAATCTTCCGTGTGCATATTGCCTGTAAATCTCATCTATATTCACCACTTCTCCGCTATGATACTCTGCAAGCGGTTCCAAAATGGTGTGAAACGAATCGGGAGCAACAATTATATAAGGAGAAACAATTTCATTTAAAGGTATGTAAATTGGTTCCATTGGAATTATCTTTTTCACAGTATCAATTGCTATATCTGAAAACACATGGTAATTCGTACCGGAGGAAATAATATTATCCTGAAAACGGATGGAAAAAGTTTGACTCACCTCATCGTTAGTAATTAGAAAATTCTGGAGTCGTGCTATCCCATTTTTAAAAACATAAATGTTGTTGGAATTGAATCCTCTCACAAAAAATTCCATGATTCCGGATTGGTTCGGCTCCGTTTTAAAGTGGACATATTCACTATCGGTCCTAAAGAACCGTTCATAGGAGATGTCCACCCAGTTGAGATAAACCAGATCATAATTAGACCCTTCAATAGGATTTTCTTGATTAATGATGGTAAACAGGTTTTCCCCATTGTGAATAGGAATTGAATTGTTTTCAGTGCTTTCACCATTAAGATTCTCAGCGCTTTGCCCTTCCCATGTATGGGTTGCTCCTATCAAATTATCATTCCACTGTATGGAGATCAAATGGGTACTGCTGGATATCCCCTGAACTTCAGCAGTAATCTGAAACTTATTTGTAGCTGGATATTCCAATTGAATCATGTAATCCACAGATGTACCACTGTTTACTGGAGGATTCATAAAAAAATGATCAAAATTGTCCCACTGTTGATGAAGCTGATCCGATACCAGGCCAAGCCGGGCAAAATACTCATCTTTTTCAATATGAACCGTTTGAGTGAAATACATTGGTTTTTGCCAATCAGGTAAATCCTCAGTTGGGTATACGTTCTCCTGTCCATATCTCAGTCCATTCTGGTTCTCCCATGTAAGCCAATACACATTTTCATCTGTGTAAAAGTTATTTTTATACGGCACACTTATTGGGGACGGATTTTTCTCACCTCTGAATATGATTTCATCTTCATCATTGAATTCACCATCTTGTTCACCTTCTATATACAACAATATCTCATCTTCCTCATTCCAAAGCTGAAAGGTTTCGGGATCTGCGTTATTCAGTACAATCCCGTGAGTCTCAAGATCACTCCTTGTAATTCTATACCATCCTGTATAATCAACAATAATCTTTGCGATATTTTGAGAGTACTGATAGTCCGGAATCTGATTCATCGTTCGGTAAACTGTATATTTCGGCTGAATACTATGAATTCCTGAAATTGATAACAGCACCGGAGTAAAGGACGGATCTTCCGGATTCCATGTTAATTGAATGGTTATATCTGCGAACCATGATATACTCTCTCCATCAATTGATACAGGAAATATTTTTAAAACAGCGCTGGATCTCCTCTTAATATTTGGAATCCTATTAAGAGTTACCAATTGACTGTGTTCCTGAGATTGAAATGGCACAGATATATTATCCGGTAACTCTATTCCCTTGGGTGATTCATGGGTTCCCAATTTTAATTCCATTGAGATAGGTATTAGTCTTTCGTCATCATGGAAATAATTAAGAATTGCGTCCTGGACAACACCTACAAGAATCTCTGAAATATAAGGAACTGACGGCTGGCCAGGGTGTACTGATGATTTTAATTTGGGAGATGTTTGAATAGCTCCATTTTCATCAACCCATACACTGTCCAGGTGGACAGACAAAATAAGGGTGCCAGGCTGATTTATCTGTATTTCAATTCCAGGTGAAGATAAAAGAATTAGCGGAAAAACAAGAAGTATAAAGGGATATTTGAAAAATATATTATGTATAATCCCTTTTACCATATAAAATGAAAATATCAATCACCCGAAGAAATAAACATTTCTGAATTTAAATATCTTCGTAATTCCATTTCATCCATTCCAACATGAGGAAATCTCCCATCTTCAGAGATAGATATCTTTCCTGTTTCTTCTGACACAACAATGACAATAGCATCGGTTTCCTCAGATAATCCCAACCCTGCCCTATGTCGGGTTCCCATATCCGGACTGATAGTTGTACTTTCACTGAGTGGTAAAATACATCCTGCTGATTCAATAATATCATTCTGGATGATAATAGCACCATCATGCAGTGCAGAAGCAGGATTAAAGATACTCAATAACAATGGACTGGATACATCAGCTTTCAAAAATGTCCCCGATTCTTTATAAGATCGCAGGCCTGTTTCCCTTTGGATAACAATAAGTGCTCCCCACTTTTTTTTCACTAATTCATTAATTGAATAAACCAGGTTTTCAATTGTTTGTGATGATCCAACCCTAAAAATCTTTTGAAAAAATCGATGTTGACCTATGTAAATTAATAATCGTCTAATTTCAGGTTGAAATAAAATGACAAATGCAACAACCCAAACAGTTTGAAAGCGATTAACTAACCATGAAGTGGCACGAAAACCAAACGCGTTAAAAAGAAAAGAAGAGATAAGCAATATAATCAACCCTACCAACATTTGCCCCGCACGAGTTCCCTTGAAATACTGATAAACTGTGTAAAAAATCCAACTTACCAACAAAAGGTCAACAGCATCAACAAGAGTAACTGTCATGAAACCTATCTTAAATAGAGTCATCCTTGAGTACCTGCTTCCATGATTTTATCTGTAATAACAACTGCACGTTTTACTTCTTTCACATCATGGACACGAACAATAGATGCACCGTTCAGGATACTTGCTGATACTGAAGCTAAGGTGCCCTCTAATCTGTCTTCAGAAGGGACATCAAGAGTTAACCCAATAAATGATTTTCTGGAAGGTCCTATCAAAATTGGAAATCCCAATTCAGAAAATTCCTTTAACCGTTGGATTAGAATAAAATTGTCATTGAGCTGTTTACCAAATCCTATTCCCGGATCAATAATAATCTGTTTTTTTTTGATTCCAAAGTCCAGTGCTTTTTGTATCTGGAAAGAAAAAAAAATCATAAGTTCTTTTATCACATCAATATAGGTCGGATTTGTTTGCATATTCCTAGGTGTTCCTTTAATATGCATTAATACAACAGGCACATCAAACTTCTTCACAATTTCTATCATTCTTGAATCAAATGTTAATCCACTGATATCATTAATAATATCAGCACCAGCTAATAAAGCCTTTTCAGCAACTTCTGATTTATAGGTATCTATGGAAATCGAAATGTTAGAATTTTTTCGTATTGCTTCAATAACTGGGATGGTACGATTTATCTCCTCTTCTAGGGATACCGGAACCGCACCAGGGCGTGTAGATTCCCCCCCGATATCAATAATATCAGCACCATTTTTTTCCATAGATTGTGCTTGGGATAATGCTTTGCTAAGATGAATATACTTACCCCCATCACTGAATGAATCTGGTGTAACATTTAGAATCCCCATAATTAGAGTACTTCGTCTGGTGTGTTTCAACCATTTATTGAATTGATTACCATTCATTCAATAAATGGGAATAATTATAATTGAATTTTACAGATGTCAAGCTGGTGCAGGTTCAGGTTTTAAAATGGGAAGTTTTTTTGTTCTCTCTGAAGATTTAACATTCACTTTTTTTCTTTTTTTCTTGGTACTGACTGTTCTGCGCCTGATTACTTTTTTCCCATCTAAAATTCTATTTAAGTCCTTTTCATCTATCGTTTCATGTTCAAGAAGCTCCCCCGAAATCCCATGTAAAATTGATTCATTTTCTTTTAGAATATCTTTAGCTGCCTTTTGTGCCTTCCTCACAATACGCACTACCTCTTCGTCAATCAGACGAGCCGTTTCTTCACTATAATCCCTATGAGTTTGAATCTCTCTACCTAAAAAGATTTCCTCATTTTTTTTCCCAAATGTCATG
Source organism: uncultured bacterium (assembly GCA_964433085.1). Classification (GTDB taxonomy): domain Bacteria; phylum Fidelibacterota; class Marinisomatia; order Marinisomatales; family AB-629-J13; genus AB-629-J13. Next base: position 395 of record CAYSQB010000088.1, on the reverse strand, counting down.
GGACCCAAGACATCACTCATCCCCCATTCACATACCATTTTTCGGGAAATTTTAGTTGCTTGTTCCAAGTCATTTCCTGCACCGGTTGTCATTTCTTTAAATATCAGCTCCTCGGCAGCTCTTCCACCCATCATTATACCTAATCTCCCCTCAATATATTTTCGAGTGTAACCATGTTTCTCATCTAGAGGAAGTTGCATGGTCAACCCAAGAGCTCTGCCTCGGGGGATAATGGTTACCTTGTGTACTGGATCTGCCCCCTCTGTCTTAAGAGCAACCAAAGCATGACCGGCTTCATGGTAGGCTGTTACTTTTTTCTCCTCTTCAGAAAGAATCATGCTCTTTCGCTGAACACCCATCATAACTTTATCAATAGCATCTTCAAAATCATCCAT
>CAYSQB010000087.1:0-4875 GCA_964433085.1 uncultured bacterium | reverse complement strand
TATGGTAATTGTACTATGATTCTAATATAGAGAACTGGAAATAATTACGGTACCACCACTGATAGCTTTGATCCAATAACTCTTTCCCGGTTCAATCACTTCTGTATTTGAATAACCATCTGGAGTAAATCCATAAAAAGTGTTTGGAATGATGATCCCATCTGGGTCATATATATCTGATACACTTGTTGTAGTGCTTATACCAGATATGAGATTCCATCCCTCACTTAAACTGATCGTGATTTCATTGATGGAGACACCTGTAATGGTGGTACTGCCCGCCTCAAAAAACCTCAGCCAGTATCCTTCACCATAGTTTAAGTTTATTTCAGGAATATAGCCACCGTTGAAAGAATAAAGAGTACCTTCAATTGATTCAGGGAACAAGTTAGTATATGTAGCATCATCCACATCAAGTGGAAGCCCAACAAGGTTCCAGTCTGTATAATAATCTGATTCATGGTTTATATTAGAATCAGGTAAATCAAATAAATGCGCTATACTATTGTACATAAACTCTAACAACGGGGTATAAGCATCACCAGGATAAGTGTCCAGTGAGTGCGTTCCCATAACTAATTCTAATTCCGGAATTACTGCAATAAATTGACCTGCATATCCAATCGCAAGGTACCCGCCGTAATCAGGCAGCCACCATAGATACCCATATCCATTTATAAATCCCCACCAGTTATAAGGGGTGGAATGGGGTGATGTTGCTTCTTCAATCCACTCTGAAGAAATAATTTGATTATCACCAGAGTATCCATCCTGTAAATATAGTTGACCTAATTTTACCATCTCTCTCAGGGTTAGCTTCAGGCTTGCAGAACCATCATTAATACCATTGTATCCTGAAAGCCAATCAGGATCATTTATACCTAAATATGGAAACAAATTAATATTTGCAAATTCTTTGGGTGTCATTCCGGTCCCCTCATATAAAATATGAGAATTTAAATGACATGCACTATTATTATAGAAAAATGTACCGGGACCTGTGTATGGCATCCACACCAATTGTTGAGTTGTTGCAAAGACCCATGCAGGATATCCGAAAGAATCAAAATAGCCTGATGACATGGAGAGTAAATCGTTCAACGTTACTGATTGTAAATAAGGTGCACCATATGTAGGCAGAAAAGTATCCAGGGTGTGGCTCTGATTTTCAATTAAACCCTGTTCAATTGCCTGACCAATTAAGGTCGATGTAAAACTTTTTGTTACGGACCATATATTAAATATTTGGTCCGCTGAACTGCCATTGTAATATTGTTCAGAAACTATTTCACCTTGGTGGATCACAATAATGCCATAAATAAATTCTAACTGGGAAATTTCATCATTGACTATGTAGTTGAGTGCCTCAGAATCGAAATAGGACAGGTCCTCTTGAATCTCCCATTCCATACTTAAATCTATTTGGGAATAACCGAGATTGATCATCAAAATAAGCAACAGAAGATAGTAGGTATATTTCATGTATTCAATTTACCCTCACCACAAATATTTTTATAAAGAGAGGTAGACTAAATTATTTATCTAATTCTCAAGGGTAATAACTCCCGAAATATTTGCCCGAATCCAATATCCTCTCCCCGGTTCAAGGCTCTCTGCATTTGAGTATCCTTCGGGAGTAAATCTATAGATCGTTCCGGGAATGATGATCCCACTCGGATCTTGTATATCTAAAACATTCATGAAATTTGTAGTTCCCGAGATCAGATTCCATCCTTCGTTTAAACTGATTGTTAGATCATTGATCGGGATACCAGTAATTTCGGTATTTCCAGAATCAGGGAACCGCAACCAATATCCTTCCCCTAAAGTTAGATTTGTTTCTGATAGGTAGCCGTTATTATAAGAAAACAGTGTACCCTCAATTGATTCTGGAAATAGGGAAATATATGATGCCTCCTCTACCTCAAGTGGAAGACCAACAAGGTTCCAGCTATGGATATTCTCAATATATAATTGTTCAAAAATATCCAATTGATTATAAAGAAACATGAAACCATCATTTTTTATTTGATCAAAATATTCATTGGGTCCTCCAAGCCAATTCCCGTTCACCGTTCCCCAATATTCATGCAGCAACCCTACCTCTGCATACAATTCATTCAGAATATCCATTTCATTCAATCGATCATGGATTAGATTGGATCCATAAACAATAGGTAAAGCAATATCTATAGTAAAGGGAAAACCTGAGTTAAATGGTACAATGGGATCTAATGTCCCATGAAATAAAACAGAGGGGACATGATCACTATCATCTATCCAATCTAAATCACCTATTGCGCCCCAGCAAGAGACCAATGCCTCTGGTCTGCTATCATGTATATATTCATTCCCCTCACAATCTATACAGCCTAAATCAGGGTCAAGTCCTATACCATATGTAGACTCCGGTCGATCTTCGTCATCCGTGTAGGAAAGATGTAAACCAATAAAAGAACCTGCGCTGGTTCCCCAGATAAAAATATTATCAGGATCTATATTTAATTCTTCGTGAAATTCCTTAAGATAACGAACCGCTGCGCTGGCATCCTGAACACCCCGATAGACAGCCCGCTCACCACTATAACTGCTAAGGATATTTAAGCCCAACCTGTAATTTATACTGACAGCTACGTATCCTCTTTTTGCTGATGCAATTGATAAAGCAACAACATCATCCAACTCATTATGTCCTGAAAAAAATGCACCCGTGTGTATAAATATTATGACCGGTCTGCTTGTCAATGTGTCACCCTCTGGCTCATAAATATCCATATCCAAGTCAGTATCTATGGTAATCCATTCAAATAGAAAAATAAAGGGTAGGTCTGGAGCATTGCCATAAACAACGTCCTCCGTTATTGTCACATTTTCAAAGACTTCATCCAAATAGCGTATATCTTGTGACAAACCAATAGAAATAAATATAAATATGGTGATCTTTTTCACTATATAATTTATCCTTTCCCCCACTTTATCACAAAGAGGTGAGACAAATGGATAGTGCCAAAATATGTGTTATCATTAATCATAGATTATTTCTTTAATGAGATCACCCACAGGTTCTTTATTTGTATAATTCACTCCCAACAACGTACTAATTGTTTTGGCAATCTGCGAGCTGTATATCGTTCTTGAATTGTTAACCTCACCTGTTGCCGGTGTGTCCGGACCAATAACAGCGATCCAGACTTTTTCAGCGCCTTTCACATTACTTCCGTGATGGCGCCAGTAATCTATAGGTTCATGACCTCGTCCGTGATCCGTGGTAACGATCAGCGTTGTTTTATTTTTATAGTAATGGTCACCTTGAACCCAATCCCAGATATTATTGATATATCCATCAAGCCTGTTTGCAGACAGGAGATATTGATCATATTTACCCTCATGGGCGAACTCATCAGTTTCATCAAAGGCGATATACAAAAGTTTGGGGTTATACCTTTTTAAATAATCAAATGCATAATGATATGTAAATGCATCAAAGCGAACTGAGGCCCACGGAACCGGAATCTGGAACACCAGTTCATTAAGTAGTTCCACTTTTTGACTGCCTCGTATATCTTCATACCGTTCCAATCCGGCATTGACAAGAAATCCAGCACGCTCCTCATTGAGGATATAATCAAACACATCCCAGGAACAAAATGCAGCTACTTTTCCATCAAAACCTGATTGTCCATGGATGTATTCAAGTACAGTGATATTTGGATTATTTTCAGTGGAATTGCTGTTTCGGGTTGGATCGACATAGCCCACTAACATTTCACTGTAACCAGGATAAGAAAACCAATACGGATTTTTTAGTTCCACAATGCTGTTTTTGTTGACATTGCCATACAACTGACCACCTTTAGCAATGTCACTCCAGAAAAACGGCATCAAACTTTGACGGCGCTGGAGATCACTGTCAGCCCAAAACTTTTTTACAATATTGGCGCTGTCTTTTATAAAGGTTTTATTATAGATCAATGCGCTGTCAGCGCCCGAAAAAACCTCCTGCCAACGAATACCATCCAATGTAACTAGAATAACATTCTTTGTTTTGAGTTTGGCATCTATAGAAACAGGTACGAATAATATAAAAAATAGAAAGGTAAGCAATGATCTCCTCATAGTTTCTCCTGTTAGACTCTAACACAATGATTGATTGCTAAGTTAGCATCAGAATATACACAATAGATATCTCCATTTTATATATGAGTCCCACACATACATAGCTTTTAATACTATTTTATTCTTTTGTACGAAAGATTGTTAGATCTAAAATATAGGAAAACCTAGAAATAAAAAATGGGGGAGAATGTGATTTATATCACAAAATTAGATTATTTTCTGTCAATGCAGTGTCCTAAATCACATATTGGCATATACCAATGCAAAATATTATTGATTTATTATCTATTAGTTAAAAAGACATAAAAATTAAAATACACACATCTTTTAAAACTCCTTGGTTTTAGAGCTATGTGGATGAAAAGGGAAGTTAACTTGCTTGGCTTCCCTTTTTAGTTTACCGCACCCACACTCACTTTTTTGCGAAGAGGTGGGACTATTTCAATTATCTATTAAGAAAGAATTGAACCATTTTCAATTTTTTTTTCAGGAACAGCCAAAACAACATCATTGTTACCTCTGTAAAATCCAGTTACAAGAACCTCTGAGGTGAATGGGCCAATTTTTTTTGGAGATAGATTCGCTATAACCATTATCTGCTTACCTATTAAATCCTCTTTTGAGTACAAGTCTGTAATCTGTGCACTTGATTGTTTAATGCCTATTTCTTCTCCTAAATCAACCTTTAACTTATATGCTGGCTTTATTGCATCAGAAAAATCTTGAACCTCAACGATAGTTCCTACTCTTATTTCTACC
>CAYSQB010000086.1:0-4881 GCA_964433085.1 uncultured bacterium | reverse complement strand
TAGAATTATCCAGCCAATACCCAAAGGCGACATCTCTCAAATCGTAATCAGAAATATTTGCAACAGAATACTCCCAGAATATTGCGTCTCTCGCCTGTGGGTTGTTCCATTGAAAGCCCCTTACAGATACTCTCAATCCAAGACCTCCCCAGGGGGCACCAGATTGGATGGTAACATTAGGCCTTAAATCGCCAATATAATGACCGGTTCTTGGAAAATATTTTACCATATCCTCCGGCCCTAGATTTTCCTGATCTTGAGCATCATTTACTACATAATAGGATTCCTGGTCTGCATAGATCACACCCCTGCCAAAGCGTCCATTCCACTCTCCTGGCCATTTAGTTTCATATCCTGTAGATGGCCAGCCGCCCGGAGGCCAGGAACTTTTGATATTGGATATTGCGGGGTACTCTCCTGTCTCATCAAAATATCCAAAAATAGGATAAAAACCCCACTCCACTGTTCCTGTGGGATCCCTATCCATTTCTTCCCGATAGCTGGTCTGTAAATAGTACAGCGTATGATGGTCAGTGGTATAAATATCTGCAAGGTCTGTCAGAGGTATTGTATCCAATGTTGTTGGATTTCCATCGTCCTCAATATAAACCTTTGCACCAATCAATAGTCCAATTCCATCTGTCATTTTTAATCCATTGGGATTGTTGGGCCATTTAGAGACATTTACCCTTGGCCAGTCGGAGAGCTCTGTTGTATTGCGAAAATAAATAAAAACACGGTTCCCCGCCATATAACCTTCCCTCTCGGCAGCAATGTCTCCGGCAGAATCCTCTGGCCCTTGATATGGCTTACCCTGCCCTATCAACAAACAAAAGGAGGTTAAAAATAGTACAACGGTAGTTTTAAAGGTTTGCTTAACCATTAAAAATTAATTCCAAGTGCAAGTTTTACTGCTCGTGGAGCAGAAAACATAGATGGGTTCTTTATCCTATCATTGAAATCATTAAAATCACTGCGATGACCAGCCAGATCTGTATCTCGTATTACTGCTGTGTATGCACGTCCGGTTTCACTGTTTACCCAATTCTCATTCAAGCGATCCAGAAGATTATAAATTGTTAGATCAATTGTACCGTTGAAGCGTCCCAGCAATTTGATATTGTAATAAAGCGTAGCATCTACAGATGTTGTTGAAGGTTTGTAGGCATTATTTGGATAAAGGTTTATTCTGGAGAGTATACTTTCGCTCTGTGGAGAAAAAGTGTATGGAGAACCAGAGTTGTAGTAAGCGGTAACCGTCCCTCCGTAGTTTTTATTAGAAAACATCACCGTACCATTGAGTGTGTGTCGCTGGTCCCAGCTCATGGGGATGAGACGGTTCACCGGGTCCATACTATTGCCGGCACGGCTAAAGGTCTGAGTGGGAGAATCAGCGTTTCCCCGTGTATATTGAAGGGTATAGTTCACGGTTCCTTTTATAGCTCCATACCCCAGATCGAGCTTAACCTCTAAACCACGGGCATTGCCATAGTCCTTGTTGCTGTAAAGACCATACTCAATCTGGTTATAAGTGGATATGATTTTTGTACTGAGAAGATTGTATATGTCCCTGTAGAAAAGTGCCACATCCAAGCTAAAACCTCTGGCTAGCTCCTGCCACAATCCAAGCTCATAGGTAATTGTTTTTTCAGGCTTAAGGAGAACATTGCCCATAGTTGTCTCGTAATCGTTGGGGCTAACTAAAAAACTGTGATTTTGGTACATCGCATAAAGAGGAGGCATTTGGAAAAAATGTCCATAGCTAAAGTGCAATACTGCCTGGTTCCCCAGCTGGTAAGCAAAACCTATTCTTGGGCTTATCTGTTCAATAGTTGGGGCTTCAGGGTATGTGGATGTCATAGAATCTGGTAGAACAAGCTGATTAGCTGGATTTCGCCTATCTGAAGGATATCTACTGGCTGGATCAAAATAATCATATCTGACACCAAAGTTAATTACCATATCATCAAATTCCATTTTGTCCTGTATATAGGCGGCCATCTCTCTAGGGGTGACCTCATAAATATCTGCGTAAACGGTAGAGTCTCCAAATACTACTGGCTCATATGCAAGTGGATCTTCCACAAGCTGGCCATCATATTTATTTCGAATCTGCCGCCATGTATTATCCACATTGTGAGAAATACTTAACAATCCCATTTTAATGCTGTGATTATAGTTCGCCTGCCAGTTCAAATCAATCTTAACCGTTTCATCAATCATAGTACGCTCGGTATGATCTTTCTGTTGTCCACCGGTAAAAAACCCAGACCCATAATTATTTAAGTGAAAATCATGTATATAATTGCTATCAACTGGAGATTTATAAAGATAGACACCATAGTAATTTTCAACAGATGAGAGTTTCAATTCATAAAATAATTTAGGCGTGATCATATGATTGAGCTGCAGAGCTGTATAATGTGTTTTTTTAAAGGACCCTGCCCTACCATCCGGATTGTATTTAAAAGCATGATCATAGCCGAACCAACTGTCATCACTGTAGGAGTGTAGCGCCGAGATTCGAATTCCTTTAAATATATTAAAGCTTAGTTTTCCTAGTGCCGATAAATTTTTACTGGTGTTCATAGGAACATAACTGCTGTCCCCTGATTTTGTAGATAACCACTGTGTAGAATCATCAAGCCAGAATAAATTTATATCATCCACATTGAATATTCGGTAGCCATTCAAATGACCACGATTATCTTGTGTACGTACGTTGGTGAAAAAGGTGATCTTTTCCCCTAATAGAGGACCGCCCAAACTAAATTTTAAGTCCTGGCTTCTATTAAAGCTCTGACCAAGACCTATAAAAATATCTGTGTTGTTGGTAAAGTGAGAGGAGAGCGCTGAAGATACTGAGCCTTCAAATGTTGGCCCACCATCTTTGGTAATCACATTCACGACCCCGCTCATTGCGCGTCCGTATTCTGCGTTGAATGTACCTGTGATCACTTCCAGGTCTTGCACTGCTTCTGGCTGGATATCGACGGTTGCATTTGAGCCTCCAAATGTTTCATCCACCTGAATTCCATCAACCATATAGGTTACTTCTGTGTTTCTACCGCCACGAAAATGACCATTCACAACACCGGCCTGCATATTTATCACCGATCCAACACTTTCTACCGCTAAGGCATTGATTTCATCACCAGATATATTTTTTATTGTCCCAGTTTGATCCTTCTTCTGAGCAAGTCGTGCCACCTCAACTGTAACCTCTTCACCCTCAATAACAGTTTTTTCCAATTCAATATCCAAAAAGGTAGAACGATTAGTGGATATTCTTACATCGTTTACCTTGACCGTTTTATAACCCATCATCATTATGGTGACAGTGTACAGATCAGGCGGTAAATTAATGATATGAAATTTTCCCTCCCCATCAGTAGCAGTACCATAAGGTGTGTTATCTAAAATAATGTTTGCTCCGGGTAGAGAACTTTTAGACTGCTTGTCTGATATAGATCCTGCTAATTTCCCTGTTGTCTGACCTAGCCCAAATGTTGTCAGATTTAATAAAAAGTATATTACTATAAAAAATGAAAATTTATTCATTAATAATATTGATCTGTTAAACAGTAGATATTAATTCTAAATAAATAATTAATTTAATCCATCAAGACCTTAGCTAGTGCGATAACAATACATATCACTTAAGACCAACTAATATCAATTATAAAAATGTGTTTAATGAATCCCATCGTATTAACCAACCAATACTTTTTTCTGTTATATATTATATATCTTTAGTTTCAAAAAAGAGGGAGACAATGCAAAAACTTAAAAGGGAGTAGAATTGTATAATTTGAGCACTGCCTCCCTGAATTTGTATTTCTACTTGATGGAGATCATCTTTTTAACATCCCTGAAATCGCCGGCGTTAATAGTGTATATATATAAACCACTTGAAACAGTTTCACCACTTATATTTGTTCCATCCCACTCTGTACGATGATACCCTGGTGAGTGTAGACCATAGACAAGATCTGTCACTTTCTGCCCCATCATGTTGTAAACACTTATAGTTACAAATGACTCTTCAGGTATCTCATAGTTAATAGATGTTACCGGGTTAAACGGATTGGGAAAGTTTTGTGATATCGCAAATTTCATTGGAACACTTGAGACCCTGCTCAAGGTAAAACCACTGACATTCCCTTCTACAACAATCTGTCCAGAACCATTCAATTCATATTCTTTTCCATCATTTGAGGTGAGCACCCATCTCATCCTTTCTCCCGCATCATTATTCACCACAAAGGAAATGATAAGATCATCAGTATTATTCATTATCTCAATAACACCTTCACCCTCAGCTACTTTCATATTATCAGCAAATCGCACATCAAAACTACCTGCTGGTGGTTTTGGTGGAAGCTGATAACTGAGCATCTCATCCTCAGGTATGGATATCCCAAAGTAAAGAGCGCTGTTATTGAATATGAGTTTGTTGGCTTTTTCTGTACGGTCAGTAAATACCTGTTCTGTTCTCGCTGCGCCACCGCTTGTAATAGTGATGTCTCCATCGCCACTCGCATTTATCCAGTATCCCTGCCCCGGTGCTAGCTCTGATGAATTGGCATAGGTTCCTGAAAACCCATACACTGTCCCCGGAACAACGATATCTCCCGGGTCAGAAATAGAGGAAACACTAGTAGAATAGCTGACACCGCTGATAAGGTTCCAACCTGCAGAGAGGCTGACTGTTACACTAGATATTTCTGAGCCAGTTATTGTTGTAGTACCTTCTTCCGGAAAGTTAAGCCAATAGCCATCTCCCGGCGTGAGATCAGTCTCCGATGTATATGTTCCGTCAAAGCCATACAATGTCCCTGACACAGCAGTTGGAAATAGGTCTGAATAGGAGCTATTCTC
>CAYSQB010000085.1:0-4900 GCA_964433085.1 uncultured bacterium | reverse complement strand
AAAACCTAAATTGTCAATCTCTGATTCTGTTATCCAACTCAATTGTGTGGCACCTTTCAGCGGAGTGGCAGTAAAGGAGGTGAGTTCTACAGGAAGTGATGTATCAGAAAAATTCCAGGCATTATTACTATAATCAGAGGGTTGACCATTGTGAACAACACTATTAGTACCTCCGCCTCCTGGACCACACCAATCAGTATCACCCCCATCATTAATTTGGAAAACATAATAAATGTTTGAAAGATTCTGGCCTGTTAATGTAGCCTTCCAGTAACCATAACCACCATTATTGTGTTGCCAGCTCATTGAAACATAGCTATCGCTCCCACCTGTCCCCTCTCTCCAAACAACATTACAGGAAGTAATATCATCTTGACCGGCTTGTAACCAAAATACTGTTTGGTTATTTGAATTATCAAGATAACGATACGTTTGTGTTGGTGATGTACCTGGGACATTTTCACCCGGATCATGATCGACATCGTTCCAACTCACGTCCGCACATAATAAAAACGGGATAAAAAATAACATTCTTAATAAATTTTTCAAAACTTTATTCTCCTAAGTGTATATTTTTATAGCATTATTAGTATAGTTTGCATATTCCCACGGTAACCAACCTAATGATAATCTAATTCTCATCAAAATAAAATATTTTAGATTAAAAGACACCTAAAATAGGTCAATCCTTTCCCTTGTTTCATTATTAAAACAATGGAATGAATTCACATCAGCGATCAGGTCAATGGTATCACCGGGGTGGATTGTTTTCCCCGTTTTTAAGGACGCAGAGAGGTGTGTGTTTCCGGAATGGAAGTGCACCAGCGAAACAGACCCCAGGTTCTCCACTAAATCCACTGTACACGTAATAGTATTCTCCGGGTCTTTGATCTCTGCAAAATAATTATCATGCAAATCTTCTGGTCTTATTCCCAAAATAACATGTTTATCCAAATTTTTTAACAGCTCACTGTCTTTTATTTTATCCAAATTTATTCTCACACCGTCACTTGTAAAAAAGGTGCTGCCATTTTCCGTACAGACTTGTCCGTCAATCAAATTTATGGGCGGCATCCCGATGAAAGTGGCAACAAAAGTGTTTGCCGGTTTATTATACAATTCTTCCGGTGTCCCAAGTTGTTCAATGTTTCCATCATTCATAAGACAGATCCGGTCGGCCATGGTCATGGCCTCTGTCTGGTCGTGGGTTACATAGATCATTGTGGTGCCCAGTTGGGTGTGAAGCTTTTTGATCTCCAGCCTCATTTCCTGCCTGAGCTTTGCATCCAGATTGGAAAGGGGTTCATCAAAGAGAAACACTTTTGGTTTACGGACCAGCGCTCTTCCAAGCGCAACACGCTGGCGCTGTCCACCGGACAATTCCTTAGGCTTTCTGTCCAAAAGCTCTTCTATTTTCAACATCTTGGAGGATTCCATTACCCGCCTATCGATTTCATTGGGACCCCTTTTCCGTATCCGCTGGCTGAACGCCAGGTTTTCATAAACCGTCATGGTGGGATACAGCGCATAGTTCTGGAAGACCATTGCCACCTCTCTTTTGGATGGGTCTGTATCGTTTTTTCTTTCTCCATCTATGATAACATCACCACCATCCGGCGTTTCAAGTCCGGCAATGATCCGCAATAGAGTGGACTTCCCGCATCCGGATGGCCCAACGATCACCATAAACTCTCCGGAGTGTACCTGAACATCGATTCCCTTCAGGATAGTATTATCACCAAAAGATTTTGAAATAGTCTGTAAGGAAACGCCCGCCATGTTTATCCTTTTACGCTTCCGACAGTTAATCCAGATACCAAAAATCTGGAAAGTGAAACAAACAATATCGTCACTGGAATACTCACAACCACAGCTCCTGCAGCATAGAGCCCCCACTGGGTTGCAAGGCTTGCCTGAAATGATTTTAATCCCAGGGGAAGCGTGTATAGTCCGGGATCCTGTAACACAATAGCAGCTACCACATATTCACTCCAGCTGGCCATGAAACTGAAGAGGGCAGTGATCACCAAGGCCGGAGCAGATACAGGCAGAATCACTTTTATAAATGCAGAAAACCTGCTACAGCCATCCATACGGGCGGCCTCTTCCAGTGCGGGAGGAATGGTATCATAATATCCTTTCATTTGCCAAATGCAAAACGGGAGTGCCGTGGACGAGTATATAATAATGAGCCCTAAATAGGAGTTCATCAGTTTCAACTTTGCCAATAGAATGAAGAATGGCAGAAGGAGCATTGTTGCGGGAAACATTTGTGTCATGAGTAGTGAGGACAGCACAGCCCTTCTTCCCATGAAATTAAATCTGGAAAGGGCATAGCCTGATGTCGATGCCAAAATAACTCCTGTTAGGGTCACAACAAAACTTACGAGAAAAGAATTCTTCATCCATATGAGAAAATCAGTTTCAAGAAACAGGGTAACATAAGATCTAAAACTTGATTCCGATGTCCACACAGCCAGTGAACGGGTTTGAAATGCGTCATCAGTTCGCAAGGAAATTCCTATAATGTTCAACGCCGGATATAGAGTTGCCAAGGTAAATAAAACCAGGAATGAAAAAATGAAAAGTGTTTCTATTTTATTTGACATAGTATTTTAAACAACAGCGTCCAATTTTGACCTTCGCATAAAAGAGAGAGTAAACATTGATAGGATCAGGAAAATGATCATGGATAGGGCAGCGGCATATCCATAGCGATATAAATTGAATGCTGCCTTGTAAACATAGCTCACCAATATGTGTGTCAGATCCGAGGGCTCTCCTCCGTTGCTCACCAGCCAAACCACATTGATATTATTAAATGTCCAAATCGTACCCAAAATCACTGCCGGTATCATAACAGGCTTAATCATGGGCAGAGTGATGTTCCAAAACTGCTGCCACCGGGTCGCACCGTCTACTTGGGAGGCTTCGTACATTTCTTTTGGAATGGATTGCAATCCCCCCAATGCGACCACCATCATGAAAGGAAACCCAAGCCAAATATTTGTAATGATACACGCAGAAAATGCTTCAACAGGTTGGCTTAACCATTGGAGCGGAGACATTTTAAAGAATTGATTTAAAATCAGGTTGATCGATCCGTATTCCTGATTAAACATTCCACGCCAGGTCAGGGCAGCAATATATTGCGGTAGTGCCCAGGGAATAATAAGAAGAGTGCGCAGTGTCCTCTTTGCAGGAAGAGTCCTATTGATAAGGACAGCTAAAAACACTCCCAGAGACACATGAAAGCACACATTAACAACAGTCCAGATAATCGTTTTTCCAAAAAGCGAGTAAAAGCTTCCATCTGTCAAAACGGAGGCAAAGTGGTGAAGGCCAATGATCTCCCAATGATTAAATGTTCGCAAACTGAAGTTAGAAAGTGAAATAATTAAATTATACCCAAATGGAAATATTATTACAGACATGATTCCGAGGAATGCCGGTAAAAGCATTAAATAAGCAAATTTATTCTCTTGAAATGATCTCAGGTAAATTTTCTTTTTGATCCAAAAAATAATGCCCAAAGTCGCAATAAAAAGAAATAACAGCCCCTTAATAAATTTCCCCTGAGCCCCCGGTTCGATAACAAAGTTCATTGTTTTTATCTGTTCGATGGCTTTGCTCTGCGATTCAACTGCAGCGGTGTGAGGGTCCTTTGTACCGGCGAGTACCGATTGATATTCTCCTCTTAGTGCATCCCAAATGGCACGTAATTCCGGAACAACAGGCATGGGCCGTCCCTTCTTAATAATATCTGCGTTCTGCTTAAGAAGGATGTTGGACTGCACGTCCGGGTGAGACAGTGCGGATATAGAAGACGGCTGTACATTTAATCTTCTCACATAGTGGAGCTGTACCTCCGGACTGGTGAGATAGGTCATCAGATCAATTGTATGACTCAGTTTTTCACCGGTTGTGTGTACATTGATGGAATAACCTTTTGTACTGACCAATGGTGTGGGAAAATCCCCGGTAGATGAAACCATAGGTAATGCAGCAATACCAAAATCAACCTTATCACGGTAATCACCCCAGCTCCAGTCGCCGTTGATGATCATAGCTGCTCTTCCTGTTTTAAAGAGAGCATTGGCGGTCTCATAGTCACACTCTTTTGGAATAATTTGGTGTTCATCCCGAAGTGATTTAATAAATGCGAAAGCACTTTCATTTGATATTGTATTCAAATTCGGTGTACCATCATCATTGATAAACCAATCCCCGAACCCTCCAATCCACGGAACATAGAAAAACGGTTCAGTAAAATTCCATACCAACCCATACTGATCAATGATCCCATCTCCATTTAAATCTTTTGTTAGAGATTTCCCCATGTGAACCAACTCATCAGTACTTCCCGGTGCTGTTGAAATCAACTCTTTATTGAACATAAGCATCAGATGATTCCCAACACCATCTCCCACCATCCAGGTCTTCTCCTGGAATTGGACAACCGCATTAGATAAAAATTGATTGAAATACGAGGAGGGAAATAATTCATCCAACGGTTGAATAATACCCATGACAGCAAAAGGACCTACCTGATCGGAAGGACCGTAGATCAACTCAGGACCACTGCCTCCGATTGCAGAAGATTGGAAGTTTGATCTCAACTCTTCCGTTTCTCTATAGGTTAACTCTATTTTGATCTCCGGATGGAAATCCTCATATTTATCACATACCTCCCGCAAAGCTTTCCGATTTTCGTACAACATTTGGTGCCAAATATTAAGGGTAATTTTATCAGAGGCTTCACCGCCAGAGAAAATGAAACCAGATATAACAAAGACTATAATCCCAGCAATGGAGGAAAAAGGTAAAGCTGGCTTTAGATTTTTAATAATATTTTTTCTTATAATCACGAATCATACGTTGTGCTGTAAACCGCACACCC
>CAYSQB010000084.1:0-5020 GCA_964433085.1 uncultured bacterium | reverse complement strand
CCAATTTCCATCGGAGCTTCCGCCCTTTTGGTGACAAGTGAAGACTATGCTATTAAGCATAATTTAAGTGTTCGAGCAAAAATTATTTCCAGGGCTATCGCAGGAGTAGAGTGGAAACGGATGGGAATTGGTCCCATCCCTGCTACAGAAAAAGCACTAAAAAAAGCAGGACTATCTTTTGATGACATAGATGCAATTGAGTTAAATGAAGCGTTTGCTGCTCAATCCCTTTGTGTGATTCAAAAAGGTAGGTTCCCTTTAGAAAAAATAAATCTGAACGGGGGAGCTATTGCGCTTGGACATCCTCTAGGATGTTCTGGAGCAAGAATCATTACTACCCTGATAAATATCTTGGAGCAAATAGATGGAAAATACGGTTTAGCTACCATGTGTATCGGCACAGGACAGGGAATTGCTACCATCATAGAAAAATAAATGAATTTGAAAATCAAAGAACCGTTTAACGCTGTCAGCCACGGAATCGGAGCAATATTTTCAGTTGTTGCAATGGTATTATTGATCAAAGAATCTATTAATCCAATCAAACCATGGCACATCGTTTCCTTTTCCATATTTGGATCGGGAATGTTTCTACTCTATACAGCCAGCACCCTATATCATTGGCTCCCCGTTTCATCTAGACTAGAACAAAAACTCCGAACTTTGGATCTTTCTATGATTCATGTTTTGATTGCATCAACCTACACACCCGTTTGTCTTATCCCCCTAAGAGGTCCATGGGGATGGAGTCTCTTTGGAGTGATCTGGGGATTGGCATTATTCGGCATTTTATTAAAACTTTTCTGGAAAAACTTACCAGATTGGTTTTCAATTACTTTTTATATTTTTATGGGGTGGCTGTGCATCATCGCCATCTTTCCGATGATCAGAACTCTCGAAATAGGAGCACTCATCTGGATTTTCATTGGAGGACTATTCTACACTGTAGGTGCTATTATTCTTGGACTAAATAAACCAAATCTTTTCCCTAAAATATTTGGCGCTCATGAACTATGGCATGTATTTGTAATTTTGGGAAGTTATTCCCATTTTGTGTGCATGTATAATTATATAACCATTTTTGATTAAAATAAGAGAATCTGATGACCAAGAAAATTGAAAAAACCGCTGTCCTAGGCGCAGGCGTTATGGGAGCTCAATTGGCAGGACATTTTGCCAATGCAGGAATACCTACACTATTGTTTGATATTAACCAGGAGCTGTCAGAACAGGGAATTGAAAATCTTAAAAAATTAAAACCAGCCCCATTGTTCAAACCAAAAAATGTATCCCTTATCACTCCATGCACTTATGAAAATCACATTGAATTAATAAAAGATGCTGATTGGGTTCTGGAAGCTGTTGCTGAGAAGTTAGACATAAAAAATAAAGTATATGAATCAATCAGTCCTTATTTAAATAATGATGCTGTTTTAAGTTCAAATACCTCTGGGATTCCCATAAATGCTCTCATGCAGGGATTGCCTGAATCCATCCACCATCGATTTATGATCACCCATTTTTTCAATCCACCGAGGTACATGAGATTACTTGAATTGGTTCGTAGCAACAAAACGGATGATAAAACTTATAACGGCATCGCAGATTTTGGTGAAACTGTTTTGGGAAAAGGAATCGTTCACGCAAAAGACACACCCAACTTTATTGCCAACCGCATCGGAACCTATGGAATGATGCTCACACTAAAAATGGCTGAAGAAATGGGTCTCACAGTGGAAGAGGTAGATAAAATTACTGGCACAATTGTAGGAAGGCCCAAAAGCGCCACATTCCGCACCGCAGATATCGTTGGGCTTGATACTATGGCACACGTAGCACAGACCAGTTATGATAGAGGTGAAAATGATGAGGAGCGGGAGATCTTTAAGGTCCCAGATATAATTAAGAATCTTATAAAAGATGGACAACTGGGCGCAAAAACAAAAGCAGGATTTTATAAAAAAACAAAAGATAGAGAAATACTATCCCTCAACTTAGAAACGATGGAATATGGCCCACAAAAAAAAGTTCGGTTTGATGGATTTCGATTGGCAAGAGACCATCAAAAACTATCGGATAAAATTAAAGCCATGGCATACAGTGATGATAAAGCGGGAAAATATTTTTGGGAAATCCTATCTAAAACTCTTATTTATTCCGCCCATCGAATTCCTGAGATCAGCAATGACATCAACAATATTGATAATGCAATGAAATGGGGATTTGGATGGTCATTGGGACCCTTTGAAACTTGGGACGGAATTGGGTTATCTCAATCGGTGAAACGGATGAAATCAGAAGGGAAAAAACCTCCAAAATGGGTTGTCGATCTTGCCAACTCAAAAGAGCCTTCTTTTTATACTTTAGATCATGGAAGTCCCTCATATTTTGATTTTTCATCTGACAAATTTGAGAAAATACCGGCTTCACAAAAATCGACCAACCTCAACTTGAAAAAATCTGAAGGAAATTTGATCAAACGTCACTGGAGCGCAAGTTTAATTGATATGGGCGAGGGTATTTTGAATCTTGAATTTCATTCCGTTTTACAGCCAACACTGAATCCCCTTGACGGATCCATACTGGAAATGATCAATGCTGGTCTTGATCTCTTGGCAGCTGGAAAATTTAAGGCAATGGTCATGGGACATAACGGAGAAAATTTCTGTGCTGGTGCCAATTTAGCTGGGATTCTTCAATTTTGTGAAGATAAAAATTGGGAAGGATTAGAAAAAACCGTGAAATTATTTCAGGATTTAACTCAGAAAATTCGATTTTCAAAAGCGCCTATCATCGCCGCTCCCTTTCATCTTACTTTGGGAGGAGGATTTGAGTTTATTGCGCCAGCAGCAAAAAGGGTCTCATCAGCAGAACTTTACATTGGCGCTGTAGAAGTGGGTGTTGGACTTATCCCTGGCGCAGGGGGTAATTTACGTTTGGTATTGAATATGATGGAAAATGCTGGAAAAATCGGGAGACTAAATGTGTTTCCTCTTGTTCAGAAAGCTTTTGAAACAATCGGATTCGCTAAAGTAGCCACCAGCGCTGAAGAGGCAAAACATCTGGGCTATCTATTAAAAACAGACACAGTTGTCATGAACCTAGAGCATCTATTATGGACAGCCAGAGAAACCGCTCTTGAATTATCTGAAAATTATTCGCCACCAGAATTCAGGGATGACTTGAAACTGCCGGGTATGGGAGGGCGTACTGCCATGAAAACCGCATTAAAGGGATTCAAAATACAGGGGAAAATATCCAGTCACGATGAATTGATAGGTCAGAAACTTGCGTCTGTAATTACCGGAGGAGAAAACGCAGGTCTCACAAAAACAGTAGATGAACAATATCTTCTCGATATTGAACGTGAAGCATTTGTATCTCTGGCAGGTGAAAAACTATCTCAAGATCGTATCAGATATATGCTGAATAAAGGAAAACCATTGAGAAATTAGAATCCAACAGGAAGACGTTTCAGGTTTTTTTCTTGAAACAGTTTTTCATCAATTTCAGAATCAATCTGGATATCTGAAAATATGACCTCTGTGGTGTGTATTTTTTGAACATCTTCCACAAAAACCCGTTCTATGACATAATAATTTTTCATTTTTTGGAACGTGAAAAATTTTCTCTTCTTTAATTCTCCCCGCTTGTCAAAGGACTTTTCTTTGACCCCATACAAACCATCTTTAGCTATCCAAGAGATATGTTTGGAGTAGATTGATTTTGCTTCTTTTTTGGGCGTGATTTCTAATACATAACATTCAATTTTGTCCACAGTTTCATCGCCAAGACGCGTATATTCATTCTCACTCATTTCGCGATTTGACATGTCTTCATAGCTCAAGTCTGACCCCATAAAGGAGTCACCCTTTTTCTTTGAAGATATCCTCCTTACCTTTTTAAACGCTGGCAACCACATGCGCATTTCATCATCCTTGTCATCATGCTCAATTTTCAGAAATGCCACACCTTTGTCATCTTTTGGTTCCATAAACCAAATAATTTGCTTTTTGTTTCCACCAGTTGAACGTGAAATCATGATATTAGTTCTGGATTTCCCCTTTGAATTTTTCAACACCATTTTTGTTATATTGGACATATCATATGGTGTTGGTTTCTCATCCATCATTTTGGCGATCTCTTCCCCGGTTTGACTAAAAATAAATGTGGCCAGTATCAATATAAGTGAAATTCTCATTATGTTTTCCTCCCAATCAATTTTTTCTTTAATAATTCAGCCAAAGCAGATAAAACTGTCAATGTCCCCAGCGAAGTTGATATCATCGCAAATACCATCAATCCCCCTATGTATTGAATGGGAACAAAGGCAGAAAAAAGTAGTGCCCCAAAACCCATATTCGATGCAGCATCAAGAATGATGGGATAGCCAACATCATCCACAACCTCTCTAGAAAGTTTATCCTCTCCAATGGTTCTGGACAACCTTCTAAATTGGGCAATATAGTGAATGGCAAAATCTACACCCACCCCTATAATAATAGATGAGAGGATCGCAGTCACATGAGAAAGTTCAATCCCAAAATGACCCATAAACCCAAAGTTTATTAGAACGGCAGATGTCAAAGGTATAACAGCCAAAATTCCCCATAAAATCTTCTCCAAATACATTAAAAATACGTAAATTTATAATATTACTATTTATATGATCAATACGCCTAGCAATTATATATTTAGAAAATCCGTAATAATCCTTTGGTATATTATTATGTAAAATAAAATCATGTTCAGTAAATTGATCAATATTTTTTGTTTTATCAAATTCAGCTGCTGTGCCAAAATTTATCATCAATTTATATCTATTTCGATATTGAGCTAAATTTTCAAACATTAAGATATTCTTATGAACTATATCCGAAGTATATGATTGAGTTCTTCTACCACCACTAACTGCACAATGCAGTACAATGTCGATACTATTCTTACTAAAAAATTGTTCAACAGCATCGGGATCTAAAATATCTAAAGTTTGTCGATTAGTTATATATAAAGTATATTT
>CAYSQB010000083.1:0-5139 GCA_964433085.1 uncultured bacterium | reverse complement strand
CCAATATCAGCACCATCAATTGTGCTGCTCAATGGTTTGTCCCAACGGTATCCTGCAGAATAAGATATGTTTGGTTTCAAGAAGGATAAAAGTTCAGGATTAAAATTTGTTGTGAGGTTTTCCGTTACATTTGTGACAATACCAGGGTCCATATCCTTAACCGCTTTCCACACATAGCCTCGAAAATCATTCATATTGGATTTTGACTTTTGATTATATTTTATAGTTAAATTGCTAAACATTTTGTAATCTAATCCAAAGGAACGATTCAGGCCTAGATTATAAATATCCGGGGACCTCAATCCAGCTCGTGAAAGTTTTTCTGTTAGTTTTTCACTGAAGTCTATGCTGGTATTTACTGAAGATGGTGTGTAGTACATTTGAAATTCACTCATTTTTTTCCCTATTAGGGGAACTGAATTCATCCATCCAAATGGTTTTACATAGTTATCCCTTCCGAATGAATATCCATAACTTAATTTTCCTGTGTAAGTCTGATTTTCTTCCTTCTCCATAATTTCACTGGATTTCAGGGACCTGGATGTACTGAAGTTTCCTTTAATATTATCCAATGTTAAACGAATTAATTTGTTATCCGATTTGCTGGACTTTGAGATAGAAGAACTAAAGCTCAAACTCTGTGATTTTGTCATAATGGAATCTGGAGTGTTACCCTGGTCAGCATAAATATCTGTTCCAGGATAAAACTTTGGACGGGTTGTTAGTCTTGAAAATGAAGAGCTCAGGGGAATACTTAATCCCATCCATTTTGGAAGGAGTTTGTGAAGATTAAAACTATTATTAATCCGTATATCTTCACTTGATTTATTACTTCCTAACCGCTGCTGGAGCACATGGAAATCTGCATCTTTACGACTGTAAACGATGGAAGTATTTCCCAGGTCAGCTAAATAAAACTTTGACTGCATTCTCATCGCAACTCCTCGATCCTTTTTCACACCGCTCAACCTTAATTCATCTATCCATACCTCTCCCGAAATAGCTTGGCCCGGGTGGTCATTGAGAATCCCTGTTTTGAAAAACTGAATCCTTGACAGAGAGGGCTGTCCTTTAATAGTGATTTTTTTTCCAGTAGAGTCACCAAGTTCGTTAGTAAAAACGTATGTTCTGATATTATCACGTACGATGAGGGTATCGGTATCTCGCACTTTGTTTACATTCTCAGAGTCTTGCACTTTCAGTTTTGTTAACCAGTTTAAATCCAGCTCAATTTTATTTCGGTTCAACTGCTCATCCCATCCCTCAAAAACCGGCTGGGTGATCTCATAGTAATCATCTCCCAATCCAAACCTTAAAAATACATCCACATCTGAATTGTCTGCTTGAATCCAATCACTTGATTTTCCATAGACATACATTTTCATTTTATCATAGATGAGAAAACTTTTTGCCCGATCGCCTGTAAGAGAAATAAGGTTTTTTTGTGCGGCGGCCTTGTTCCCAACTTGAAGGGAATCAAATTTTAATACTAATGACTGTTCTTTTGAACGAATTTCATTAATACGGTCGTATTCTCCCTTTACACCTTTGGGGGGTATATAATCAGCATTGTCCTCTGTATTGATAACCGCAATGGAAAAAATACTGTCATTTCTAGTGTAGGTATCTTCAGACATGGGGGACACTCCCAACTCCTGCCACTCATTTCCCACCAACTCTATTCTGGCAACCAAAAGCTTTTCTAAATCACTGGGAATTCCTGACCAAATTAATCTAAGATAGCGAATCTCATTCCACTCAATATTGGAAACTTTACCAAAATGACTTAGCGGAATCCGATATAAGCGCCACCCGGTGGTAACACCATTTTTCTCCGTTTCACCAGCAAGATAAGATGTATCTGGATGGTTTGGCTCAAGGGAAATAGTTTTAAAAAAATAATCATTTGTTTTATCAATGAACCCAGAGCGATCCAAATCTTCTGTATCAGGATATTTTCCCCCTTCCTGGATTTGAGTGCCGGTCCCATTGCCTTCTGTACCATTAACCTGTGAATAGTTTGAACTCCCCTCAGAATAGTTCCAGTTATCTCCATTTGGGTCTGTTTCTGAATATCCCGGTATGGGAATGGAGCTGTCAATATCCTCATCTATAGATCCATCTCCATCGTTGTCAATATAATCCCATATTTCTTCGTCGGATATTCCATCTCCATCGTTATCAAAACCAAAACATCCTCCCAAGCCATCCTCCAGCTCATCGAAACATCCATCCAATCCCACATCCTCATGGTCTTCAAGAAACCCATTCCCAAGGGTTAAACCTGCTTCAGGGATATCTTCTGTGTTTAATGATCCATCACCATTTTTATCTTCACTTATTTTTCCCAAGTTAACTGTTAGATCACCCTTTGTTCCGTTCAACCATATCTCAAAAAATTTGCTCTGGGTCTGATCGTAATCACCTGAATAAAAAGATGTGGTGATCCCTCCCCAAAGACTATCTGGATCAAACACATCCTGAAATGGTTTTTTCTCCAGTTTTAAAACCATAATATCTGTGGTCTCATTTTGCGCCCGAACAGATGTGGACTGGTTGGGCCAGATATCTTTGGTCCTGACCTGTCCATATGGATTGTACCAGTTAGTTTTTAGCCTGTAGTTTTGAGGAAAGGCAATTCCACTAGAATCAAGTGGTGCTGACGCTTCTTTCCAGTATCGCCTTTGAATTGGAGGAGATGATGTTCGTTTTGCCCCCTCAAAATCATCAATATACGCTACGCCATTTGGATCGCCGGTCTCCGAATTATTTATAGGATTTGGGTTTGGGATTACCTGTGCGATTTCACCTTCCAGGGAAAAGGTAGACATTTTTTCTGTTTCTATAATTGGAAGATTATCCAGTGCGCGTGTAAGTCCGTCCATCTCCAACTCATACCGGCCGTTCAGATCCCAAATAAAGTTCCGGGTCGGCTCATATCCCACCTCTATTTTTTCGTTCATCACAGACTGGTCAAAAAACAGTGCGGTCGCACCTATAAACGAATTTTTCCCTAAATCCATTTGAGCTCTGCTGCCCAAGATCACTTTTTTGTCAAAGGATACCAATTCATGTTTATCATACAGTATCTCTATATTCGCATTGGGGTCTGTAGCAGCTTCCCCCAAAACAATTGTCCCTGAAAAATAATCGATTTGATAATCAATTCCCCTGGTAAGTCTGATGCCATTTAATAGAACTTCTTCACTTCCCTCTACCAGCATAAATCCAAGACTGATGGATGAGCTGGGGTTTGAATATTCAGCTTCAATTGTAAACCGCTGGTCACCCGTATATTCAGAGTTGATCGTAGAGGTATACATTTTACCCTCACCTAGAGCTGAGTAGAGAGTTTCATTCCCATTCCCTTCACCGATAAAATCAAGGGTATCACTTCCTGAAGTATATGTGGTTGTATCTGCTACAAATGGTGAAAAAGCCGGAAAAATCAACTCTCCTGTTACCATGTTCACAATATTGGGGTTATCCATATCAATGATATCATCCGGAACGGTTGCCCCTGTTTCACTGAGGCTATCAAGGCCAAATTGGCTTAAATAGGTATAGCCCAAAGGATTGAGATGACTGGGAGGGGTCAAGCGTTCGTTAACCAATTTAATTTCAAACCCCTCACGGTTGATTTTTGTAGTTCCTAAATAATATACATTTTTAAACATGAGGTCCCAGGTGGGATGATTTGGATGGGGTGACTGAGGTTTTATCATTTTCAATTTGAGTGTTCCCACGCTATCACCAGGGGAGATTCCTGAGCCCACCGTTATAAGGGTGTCTCCGTTGTCCCGATTTACCAACACAAAATGACAGCCAATGATCTCATCCATGCTCCGAGAGCGGAGCCGGAAAAATCCCAGGTCTTCACTGACAAAATATTCTGTATCGCGCTCCATCCTAAGAAAATTTCCCTCCTTATTCTCATCTTCTTCATAGAGAGAGTCTGAAGGGTCAATGTACGCAACACCCACATCTGCGGCAGGGTTATTGCTCAAATCCAGTTTGTATAGTTCAAAGTTGGCTATCTTTGCATTACCAATCAGATGAAGACCATTTCTTAAAGGATAAAAACTCGGAATCACAAATGTGTTCCCCTGATAGGGAAGACCTGTTGTATCTGAAGTTAATGTATCAGATAAAATTCCATTCCGAAACCATTCATGAACGAAAAAATACTGGTTCTTCACATATTCATAGTCCTTTATCCTAGTTGTCTGAGCCTCAGACCCTCCTGAATATCTCTGCTGTTCTTTTTTTGTTTGTTCTATGGATGCAATGGATGTGATATCTATAGGGCCAATCTTTGAGATCCCCTTCAACCCAAATAATCCTTTATTCTGGCCTGAAAAGGTCACATATTGTGTCGCGGGAAGAGACAGAGAAATATTTCCCGCTTCAACCTTTTGTATGATATCGTCTTCCTCTCCCTGATAGCTAATGCGTATATTGTTTTCCCAGTCAAAATCCCGCTCAGAATCCTGGTCCATTAGAACGGTGATCCTGTCACCCACCTTTCCTTCAATATTTAGGTTCTGGCGCTGGTCAAATTCGATGTGGGTATTTTGTGTTTCATTGATGCTGGAACGAACAAGCTCCTGGTCCTGAAAAACAAGTTTACCAGATATATTTACATTTCCTCTTACTCTCAGCGAGGCCCGCCCCAGTTTACCCATTTCCATTCCTACGACCTCTATTGACCGGGTTCCTTTCCGGGAATCCCTGCTTTTGTCTGAGGTCCCTTTCAGCGCAATTTCATGTAATTTTTTACGAGAATTAAGGCGGACTAATTTTGTGAGATACCACTCAAGAGGAGCGGTAAAGGGAATTTTATAGATTCGTTCATCCAGTGTTTCGGTGAAGGTAATGGATGTCCAGTCCGGGTCAACAGTTATGGCTGTCTTTTCCTGTCCAAAAGAAACATCCATCAGCCCAATTGGAGACGTGAGAGTGTCTCGATATGTTCCGAAAAATATTTCCTTCTGAAACGGATCAACAACGCCCGGAATGGAAATCCTGAACCCATATCCGCTGAACATGGTTGTATCCTGAGCAGCAATAATATCTGTCGGGACAACACAAAGAAAGACCGATATCAGGACAGAAAATGCCCGCCCTAAATTAGTTACC
>CAYSQB010000082.1:0-5184 GCA_964433085.1 uncultured bacterium | reverse complement strand
CATTCATCAAAGGTGGGCACATTGTATGTTCCGCCTACATCTCCAAAAATCCCAATAAATTCTGGAGGAGGATCAAAAGTTTCATAGGCATCCTGGATATAATTTTTTATTGCACCAGTTGAGCTTCCGGTCTCCGATAAACTTGCAACATATACAACATATCCCCGTTTATGTCTCCAGTTTACCAGCTGTTGGAATGAGCTGTTATTTTGAGAATTACCGCCGCAAATATACAGAATCGCCGGTTTCTGATATCCTTCATCCCTTGTTTGATTCTCATAGTTCACCACAAAATTTGAATACAGCGGTTCAAAAGCTTTTGAAAGCTGTCTGGTACTTGAATTTTCGTACTCTCTCGATTCAGTTTCTGAAACTGTAATATCCATTGACTCGATAATTTCTAGCTCCCTAGTACTTGGATAAAACCGGAAAGGAATGACCTGAATATTTAACACATGCAGGTCCCGCATAATTAATCGTTCAGAGGTGTAAATTATTGATTCAGGATATAAAGTTTCACCAGAATAAAATGAATCATTCAAATGATTGATAGTTCCAGGGTTTTCTGTTTCACTTTCATCCTGAAAAGGGAGTACAGTTACATCTGACAGGACAGACGATTGTAAGACTGTAAAATGAATTTCATACTCCCTATCCGGCCGTACCTGAACCATCGTTGAATAGAGGGGCAACTCTGGCATCCCTAAGTCTGTCGTGGTTCCTGATTTCCCCGAAGAGATTCGGGTATAATCCCCGGATAATGTATATTGTATGCTCCCCTGTGAAAAATGAATTTGAATACTATTTTCAGTATCACTATCAGAGCTAATAAATCCTGCACCAAATATAAACTGAGTGCAAAAAAATACTGTGACTATGTTATTTCCTGTCATTTTGTTCCTAATTTATATATTTTTTTTCTCAATAGAGTCCATCTGAATTTAGACAAATTATCATATGATTATATTCCATATATTTTTCTAAGGTGAGGTGGGTGTGAAAAACTAAAAAATAGAAAAATTATTTTAATAAGACCATTTTACGGGTCTGAGAAAATAGCTGCTCGGGTTTGGAACCGAAAGCTGAGGTACTGGAAACCTTCAATTGATATAAATAACACCCTGAACTTAGTGGACTCCCATCGTTATCAATACCATTCCATTGAACAGAATGATAGCCGACGCTCAAGTTGCTCTGGTTATAATTCCAGATTTCTTTTCCCAATAGATCATAAACAGTTAATCTAATATCTCCCTGCTCCGGAATCTCATAGTTCAGTGTCGTTCTAGGATTGAAAGGATTCGGATAATTCTGTGACAGAGTATATTGAGTGGGCAGTCTTCGGATTTTTTTCAAAATAATATCTGTGATTTGTCCACTTAAACTAATAGGATCATACTCTGACAAAATATATTCTTCACCCTCAGGAGATATGACAACCCAATCCCATCGCTTTTCTTGGGATATATTAAAATCTGCAGAAATAGTCAGATATTCTTTATCATTTAAAATTTCAATCTGACCATAATCCTTCATGATTCTTGAATTTGTATCAAATCGAACATCAAAAGCACCAGCGGGTGGTGTCGGTGGTAACTGATAATACACAAGTTCACTTTCAGGAATTGAGACACCAAAATAAAGTTTACTGTCATTGAGATGGAGAACATTTGCCCTTCGGGAGTGGTCTATATATACTGATCTTATTTTTTCTGAATCACCCCCAGAAGTAATAGTTATATTTCCCGATGTAAAGGCATTTATCCAATATCCCTTTCCTGGAGCAAGAGTAGAAGCATTGACATAAGTACCATTGAACCCATACAGCGATCCCGGGACCACAATCTGACCAGGGTCATAGATATCTACGATATATGTTTCTTCTGAAATTCCGCTGACAATATTCCACCCAGCATTCAGAGATATGATAAGACTATTCAGCTCAGCCCCATCCAATGCAGTGTGTCCTGAATAGGGAAAATTGATCCAATATCCTTCACCGGGGATAAACTCACTTTCATTTTCATAGGTTTCACCAAAAGAGAAAAGAGTCCCTTCCACCGAACCTGGAAAAACGGAAGACTGTGATGCATCAGAAACATTCACAGGTAAACCTACCATGTCCCAGTCTTTTAAATGAGAAACCACCAACAAGGACTCTAAGTCTTCCACTGAGTTATCAAGGGTGCTAAGGAAATCATTTCCCGTTGGTGGAATGATAGTCCCAGGCTGCGAAAATATCACCCTCATCTGGTGGTCCAACAGCACATGGTGAGGAACAGAACCATCCGTAAATAGGGATCGAAATATTAGATCAGAGTCATCTATTATTGGATAGGAAATTCCATGTTCTGTTGCCCACTCTTCACATGTTAAGTCATCTCCCCACTGGGATCCTGCTGCAACAACAATAAGTCCATTGTCTCGATACTGGTTATATATATTTTCTGTGAATTCAGATTCAATTTGGCTAACATGACTGGCAGCACTAAAAAGAATAATCCAAACTACCTTATATCCTCCACCGTTTACGTTCCCGAAATTATCGTACAAAGCCCACTCAACATTATTTCCCGGATAACATGTTTCGGTCGAGATATTCTCAACCAGATCACCCATCTCATATGTAACTCCTGCAAATACAAGATTTACGAAGAGAGACCCAATCATTAAATATCTTGTTATGTAGTTTTGAGTCATTAGTCTAATTTCCTCTGCATCCACTCTCTTAAGTATAAAAGAATATCAGTGAAAAAACCACATATTATTTGAAAATGTGACCTGCCCCACAAATGTTAATAAAAATCAATTTAACCTGATGTTATAGTTTTATATCGATAAACGAATATGAACAGTGGGTGTAAAGCCCAACATTTTTACATCTGTTATTTCAATTCCTGAATTTTCAACCGTGATATATTTATTATGGCTGATATTTTTTCTATCAAATAAATTGAAGACAGACAATCCCAGCTCCCAATTCATTGAATATAAGTTGAAATGCTTTGTAATACTCACATCTACCCTTTGAACAAAAGGTAATCGACTTGAATTCATGGTGATTGAAGAATCTGGAACAATAGATTCAGGGAAAATATCACTGGACCCTATCATTCCTTGTGAAGTAAAAACAGATCCCGAAGAAATAATACCGGTAACAGTAAAATCCCAATTATTATGTGACGAAGTAAGTACCGATTTTAATTCATGATTTCTATCATGATTAGCGGGAAATGGATTTCCCTGATTGATAATAGAGTCTGGAAAACTGTATTCAGTAGAACCAAAAGAATAGCTTATCCATCCTCTGATTGGTCCTGTTTTCTTTTGAATCAAAAGCTCGACGCCCCAACTTGATCCAGATCCAATATAGACATTATTTTCTTTTGTTCGGTTATTCTCTAACGCATAGGTATCTGAAGGAAATTGCAAATAGGAAAAATTAGTTAGATTATTAAAGTCTCTTTTGAAGACAGTAACCTCTGATGTCATATTCATATCATCATAATGGATTCCCAAATTGATCTGATCTGAACTGATCGGTTTTAACATGCCACTTGATAACAGCCAAACATATTTTTTCCCTCCAATCATAAAATCATTACTGAACCGATGGAGAAATTGAGTATATTTATCCAGAGAACCTTTTAGAGATATATAATCCGAAAATAAATAAGTAAACGAAATACGGGGTTCTAAATATACTTTATCCAATAAACTAAAATCAGAAATCCGCAGTCCATAAATAATTTCCATAATAGGTTTGTATTTCCATCGGTCTTGAAAATAAACCGAATTTAAAACTGCTTGGTATGCTATTTCTTTAGGGGAAGTATTTTTTTTAAAATGAGTATTATATTGTCTCCTTGATAACCCAAATTCCAATTCATTTGAAGAGTTTAGAGCCCATTCATTATCAAAATTAACTGTGAAATCACTGAATTTATTTCCGTCAATTACAGGTATCACAAATTCTGACGAATCAGAAGGAATATATCTATTTTGAAAGGAATTACTACTATATTGAGAATTACTTACAAGAAATTGAAAATAAAAAGTGGTTCCAAATATTCGTGACCATTTGAAACTCTTGCTATTATTAACCCATTGTGACGCATCTTTAATTCTGTTTATATATTGTTCTTGAGGAAATTCATAGATCCTCTCCATATCATCTCTTCCGGAAAAATAACTGAAAGAAAGTACATTGTGATTATTGGGCATAAAGGTCACTTTACCATTAAAATCATAAAAAGATAATTTGGGTGAATAATCTGTAGAATCAGTAGAAAATGATAAACTATTCTGGCCTTCTCCATCTGTTAAAAAATTATAAATATGGTCAAATAAAAAAGTCTTGTAAAAATGAGAAAAAGAGCTGCGATAGGTCAGGAATAGGCTTCCCTGTTCAAACAGAGGCTCTTCGTAGGTTAAGCCTGCTGTAAGCAGATTACTGTAAATACTTATTCCCCTCTTTTTCGTATTACCCTGTTTGCCCGTTAATTCGATCACGCTTGAGGTCCGTCCACCATATTTAGCTGGAATCCCGCCCTTATATATCTGAACATCCTTGATTGCCTCAGAATTGATTGCACTAAAAAATCCATAAAAATGATCTGTTTGATATACAGACATCCCATCCAAAAGTATGAGGTTTTGGTCTGGGGTCCCCCCTCGAATAAAGAGTCCTGCTGTTCCAACATTGCCAATTTGTATTCCCGGTAACAATTTCAGGGATCGAAATATATCTGTTTCCCCGAGTTTTGGGAGGGACGCAATATGACGAGGTGAAAATGAAAGCTGACCTGTTTGTAATGGCTGACTAAAAAATTCGATATCATCCCCCGCTACAGTTATCCCTTCCGCTCGAATCACCTTGGGAGAAATTTCAATAACTCGCAATGTATCTATAAAATCTGGAAAGAGAAGAGGGATTTGAACAGTTTCATATCCAATATATGAGATATTTAAAAAACAAGAATCCAATTTTGAAGCGATAGAGAAATAACCATCACCGTTGGTAATATCTCCCCGGTGTGTGTTGTAAATATGGACATTAGCATAGGGAATGGGTTCACCGGTCAAACCATCTCTCACAATTCCCTTAATGATAAATTCATTTTTGATCTTCGAATGTAACGTTGACACAACAATGAACTGTTTTCCTTTTTTCTTCCACTGAAG
>CAYSQB010000081.1:0-5185 GCA_964433085.1 uncultured bacterium | reverse complement strand
TTGATTCTAAAAAATGTCGCAGAGCATCGGAAAATTTGGATGTAATTGTGGTTGAAGGAAATGGTGCCAGCCCAAAAAATCTTATTAAAGCAAAGGTTGAAAAGGCAGATTATGTGTTGGCATTAACCCGAGTTGATGAGGTCAATCTAATTTCATCTCAACAGGCCCATATTCTTGGCGCAAAAAAAATTATTGCTCGTCTCCGAAATCAACAGTACAGCGATCGAAATTCTATCATTCGTCCTGAAAAATTTGGAATTGATTTGGTGATTCATCCCGAAAATGTAGTGTGCAAGGAAATCACTCGACTGGTACGACATCCCTATGCCACTCACTTTATGGAGTTTGAAGGTGGGCGACTACAAATGATGGGTTTACGGGTCAACGATAACTCAAAGCTAATGGATAAATCTGTAAAAGAATTATGTGAGAGCTGCGATGGCTTCAAAGTTGGCATTGTTGCGGTGATTAGAAAAACGGAGACAACCGTTCCCTGGAGTGAATTTATATTTGAAAAAAATGATACCATATTTTTTATTTTTAAGTCTAAGGATCTTTTATCACTTTTAGCATTGCTGGAAATTCCTGCGACAGGGTCCAACCGTGTTATGATTTTAGGTGGCAGTAAAATCGGTAGGTCTCTTGCTGAGCTACTCCAGGAAGAGATGTCGGTACGATTGATTGAGATTAATAGGGAAAAAGCTGAACTAATAGCAAATAATCTTGAATATACAATGGTGATTAATTCCGATGGAACTGATATGGATTTTTTAAAATCAGAAAATATTGATGATGTAGACAATTATATATCTGTAACTGAAAGTGAAAAAACTAATTTACTTTCAGGCATGCTTGCCTATCATCTTGGAGCAAAACAATCCATAATTCATATGATTCAGACGGAATATATGCCCATTATTCAGGAGATAGGTGTTGGCACGGTGTTAAGTAAAAATATGTCAACAGTAAATTCTATCATTAAGGAGATTCGCAGTGACCAATCCGATACTGCGCTGGACACCTTTGATGAGTTGGATGTGGAAGTGTGGGAATTAAATCCGGAAGCTGGCAGTATTATTACCCAAATGTCTCTAAGGGAAATTGATTTTCCAAAAGAAAGTATCGTTGGTTTGATAAACCATCATGGTCATTTAAGCATTGCCAGGGGAGATTCCAAAATTTCTCATGAAGATGTGGTTCTGGTGTTCGGGAAAAACAGCGCATTTGAAAAAATCAGGAAGTTGTTTGCTGTAAAATGAAGGTGTTGACTCCAAATATCTTAAATACATTAATGCTGTGGTGAATCGATATTTAATTTATCAACAATTTGCGTTCTAACTTTTTGTGGTATAATAGATAACATTAATTGTAAAAAAATAATCTATTAAAAACTAATTTATGAATATACACTCAGTTATCAGAGTTAACGCTGTTTTGCTCACGGTCCTAGCTGTGACTATGTTAATTCCCGCATGTGTTGCCTATGGATATGGTGAAAACGTTTCCGCATTTTTGATTTCTTCTACGATGTGTGCTGCTATTGGCCTCTCGGGCTGGGTTTTAACCAGAAAACATAAAAAGCTAACGAACAAGGATGGATTTACCATTGTGACAATAGCGTGGGTGGTAACAGCTCTTGCCGGTTCCCTTCCTTTTTATATAGGTGGTTTTATTCCCAATTTTACCGATGCTTTTTTTGAATCTATGTCCGGAGTAACAACCACAGGCGCTACTATTATCGGTAACCCTCTAACTCTCTCAAATCTTCCCTATGGGATAGAGAGTCTCCCCCATGGAATTTTATTCTGGCGCTCCTTTATTCAGTGGATTGGCGGCATGGGAATTATTGTTTTTACCATTGCTGTATTACCGCTTTTAGGTGTGGGAGGTGTCCAGCTATTTCGTGCAGAGGTACCAGGACCTGTAGCTGATAAGATAACTCCAAGGGTTAGGGAAACAGCAAAATATTTATGGATGGTCTACTTTGGATTTACTCTCGCTGAGATTATTTTACTTGGTATAGGAGGGATGGATTGGTTTGACGCGGTTTGCCATTCATTTACCACTATGCCCACAGGTGGTTTCTCCACAAAAAATGCTGGTATTGCCCATTATGGAAATTCATATATTCACTACATTATGATATTATTTATGTTTTTTGCAGGAATCAATTTTACCCTTCATTTTAGAGCGATCACTGGTGACGTAACTTCTTATTTTAAGGATAGAGAATTTCTTTATTATTTGGGCATTACTGTATCTATAACTCTGTGTATTAGTCTGGGGCTATATGTTCAGGGGAGTTCGTGGTCACACCATCACCTTAGGGATTCGTTGTTTCAAACTGTTTCCATTCTTACGACAACGGGATACGGAACGACTGACTATGAGTTATGGCCATATTTTGCACAGTTTATTCTTCTTCTTCTCATGTTTGTAGGTGGAATGGGCGGTTCAACAGGAGGAGGAATGAAGATAATAAGAGTTATATTGATTTTAAAATATA
Organism: uncultured bacterium; assembly: GCA_964433085.1. Taxonomy (GTDB): domain Bacteria; phylum Fidelibacterota; class Marinisomatia; order Marinisomatales; family AB-629-J13; genus AB-629-J13. The sequence goes on along the minus strand of CAYSQB010000081.1, from coordinate 2,679 downwards.
TTGCTATTGAAACAAGACAGATGCTTCACGCGAGGGCAATTATTCCCATTCGAATTGGTAGCAGATATATTTCTAGAGATGTGATTCGTAATACGGTGGGATTTTTTCTCTTTTATATGTTTATATTTGCTGCAACCGCCCTTATCCTTTCGTCCATGGATTTAGATTTCAGCTCTGCGATTGGTTTAGCTGCGTCGGCCATTGGAAACATCGGCCCTGCCTTTGGAAACTTCGGACCTACAGAGAACTATGCACTGCTCCCTGATATTGGAAAATGGCTGTTATCTTTTTGTATGTTGTTGGGTCGATTGGAGATCTTTACGGTAATGGTTCTTTTCAGTCGCACCTTCCGCGATTAACTTAATTTAAGAGGAAAATATATGAATCGGTTTCAATCCATCCTTGTTGATGTTGCAGACTATATAGCTACCATAACCATTAACAGACCTGATGCATTAAATGCACTGAGTGTTGATGTCCTTAATGAACTCCATGAAGCTTTTTCAATTCTAGAGAATGATCAACGCACCGGGGTTATCGTAATTACAGGGACAGGAGAGAAAGCCTTCGTTGCCGGTGCAGATATAATATATATGCAGATGCTTGGCAAGAAAGGTGCACTTGATTTTGGAGAGCTGGGTCAGACATTGACAGTTAAAATTGAGAATTCTTCCAAACCTGTCATTGCCGCGGTGAACGGATATGCACTGGGAGGAGGGTGTGAACTTTCTCTCGCCTGCCATGTACGTTTTGCAAGTGAGAATGCTATTTTTGGACAGCCTGAGGTTAAACTTGGGTTAATTCCCGGGTGGGGAGGAACCCAGAGACTCCCTCGAATTGTGGGAAAAGGAGTGGCAACCGAACTAATAATTGGTGGACACAATATTGGTGCTCAAGAAGCTCTCAGGATCGGGCTGGTGAACAAAGTTGTACCGCAACAGGAATTGCTGACCAGTGTTACCAAATTTGCAGGACTAATTTTGAAAAATAGTCCTAACGCTGTAGCAGAATCTTTGAGGTGCATCAATGATTCTGTGGGCAAAACGATCAGTGAAGGTCTCTCTAATGAACTAGAATCGTTTAGCAATCTTTTTGAAAATGATGAAACGAGAGAAGGTATAACCGCGTTTGTGGAAAAACGTCCACCAATATTTCGTGATTAAAGAGCAATGCCCAAATATGCAATTCTCGCCTCAGGTGCTTTTGATTATATTCTGAACAAAACGGGTAATATGCTCATTCGATATGAGCCTCAAAGTGTTACCGCTGTTATTGATAAAGAGAAAGCGGGAAAAACAGTTCAAGAGGTTTTGGGTTTTGGAGGAGATATTCCCGTTGTAAGTACTTTTAAGGACGCGCTCTCTTTCAGTCCAGACACTCTGGTAATTGGGAGCGCACCTCAGGGTGGTTTTATTTCACCAGATTACAGAAGAGAGATTCTGTCCGCAATCAAAAATAAATGTCATGTGATCAGCGGAATGCATGTTTTCCTAATAAATGATGAAACAATACGTGCGACCGCTGAAGAATATTGTGTCAACCTAGTTGATCTAAGAAAACCTCCGGACCCGCCACACTTTCCAAAGGGCAGCTGGAGAGACCGAAACATACCGGTATTGTTAACGGTCGGAACCGACTGTGATACAGGGAAAATGACAACGGCCTGGGAAATATCTGTGCATCTGAAAAAAAGGGGGTGGAATGCTAAATTTATTGGGACAGGGCAGACCGGAATTCTGCTTGGTGGTGGTGTTCCCATTGATGCAGTTACAGGAGATTTTATGGCGGGTGAAATTGAACATATCATTGATAATACTTCCAGTGATTGTGACTGTATCATTGTTGAGGGTCAGGGCGCGCTGACTCATATGTTATATTCAGGAGTGACCTTAGGATTGCTTCACGGTTCCATGCCTGATTTTATGATATTAACCCATGACACCAGTCGTACTAGAGATACAGCGAACCAACCTATGAAAAGTCTTGAAAAGATCATGAGCCACTATGTGGAGCTGGTTACACTGTTCAAGCCATCTAAGTTTTTAGGAATTAACTTAATGACAGTGAATCTGGATGAGAAAGCTGCACTGGACATTTGCGCAACCACTCAGGACAGGCACGGCCTTCCCACAACAGACCTCATTAGATTTGGGGACAGGGAGCTGATTGAACATATCGATTTTGAGTTGAGACAATGGAATTAACATTTACACCTTATCGTATTAGGTGTGCTCACCCTTTTGGGATCTCCAGAAGTACGCACGAACACTATGATATTATCTATATTTATCTTGAGAGAGATGGTGTAATTGGCAGGGGAGAGGTAGCTCCGTCAGGTCGATATGGAGAATCTTTTTCGGATTGCATAGAAATACTTAATACCTTTACCTCCACACTTCCTGACTTTGAAGAGTTACAGGAATTTGAGAATTATTATCGCCCAAATTCCGGTGGAGTTAGCTCTCTCGAAACTGGTCTCAGCATGGCGTTGGTGGATTTGTTGGGACATCAGAGGGGTCAGCCCGTACATGAAATTCTTGGTTTCGGAAAAGTTGTCACGCAACCGACCTCATATACCATTGCAATTGGCGATCTTAAATTATTGAAAAACAAAATTCAAGATGCCAGTGATTACCAAATCTTAAAAATCAAGTTGGGATCAGTAAAAGATAAAGAAAT
>CAYSQB010000080.1:0-5367 GCA_964433085.1 uncultured bacterium | reverse complement strand
CATCTTCAATGTTAATAGTCACCTATTATTCATCTCTTCAATTTACCCCATCCCCCACTTTTTTTCAAAGAGGTGGATAATGCCCACTACTGAGATTGAGGACTTTGTGCTGTAGCTATTTTTCTAAAAATTTAATGGTTAAAAGTAATATTAACTGCAACCTTTTGCAGGAGGTTTATAAAGCGTTTTGCCAAGTTTATCACCAGTATAAGGGGAAAAATCTGCATTTATTTTATATATGGTATTCGGTGGTATGTTATATCTGGTAGTTTTTTCATTTTTATAGTCATCAATTTCAATCGAGTATGTAGAAAATCTATTATTATTTGGTAAAAATTCTTCTATTGGAAGTACCATTATAGCTCTCTGTGCCATATCTTCACCTTGTGCTCTTCTACTATAGTCAGCTACAGAAAAATCAAGTGTCGTATACATATAACTAATAGTAATTGGAACTATCTCTTTATCATCTTTATATAATTTTACATTTTTTACATCTGACTTAAATTCATAAGTTTCATTTCCATAATATGCTGTCCCTGCTGCACCCGCAGCAACCGCCATTAAAATGTTCCCTGTTGCACTAGAGGCAGTCTGACCCATTGAAGGATCAATTTGAAGTTTTACAACAGGCTGATATTGACCAACACTACCTCCCCATTCTTTCAAATCAGAATAAAGTTCATATTTGTTTTGTTGACCAGATTTTGTATCCCTTTTTGATGCTAATCTTTTTTCTTTTTTCTTAGAGATCCCATAAACTTGTGGAGGTGTAAGAAACCATAATTCAAACTTCCCAGCTTTAATATTATAATCTTTTTGTGCATATTCTTGTAATACAGAAGCTTCAAGTGCATTTAGAGGAAATATCGATGTAGGCATGACAGGCAAAGAAGAAATAGATAACTTGGATAAGTCGATTTCAGATAAAGATTTAACTGATGACTCTATTAAGTTATATGACTCTGTAATATTTACACTACCATAAATTCCTGGACCTCTATTGGTAATATCACCAAAAGTATTTACACCAACAACATCACCATCCATATTGATTAAGGGTCCACCTGAATTACCAGGATTAATATTAACATCATGAATAATAACATTTTTTTCTAATTTGCTTACAATTCCAGTAGTTAAGATTTTACTTTGATTCAATGGACTACCAATAGCAATTACTCTTTCACCTTCAAAAATCATAGTATCGCTTTTTACTGCGAGAGGTAAAGGACGGATTCCTAATATAGTTAAAATATCAGGATTTATTCCAATTGTTGCAAGATCTTTTTTACTATCCCTCTGTAAAACTTTAGCTCTCACTTTTAAAGTGTCATTAAACTTTACACTTAAATTTTCGCCTGGGTTATCTCCTAATACATGATCATTAGTTAAAAATATTCCATTATCATTAACTAAAAATCCACTGCCATGGCCAGCTTTTCCAAAAACTGTTACAACCATATCTTTTGTTTTAGTAAAAATTCGTGCTTCGGGGCTTACACGTCTTTGCGGAAATAGAACACTAATTAATAAGATGATATATACTATATAATATTTTCTCATGAGTATTTTTCCTATATTCAGATATTCTAATGTATAAAATCATAACCGAAAAAGCAATAGTAAAAATAATTACGTATTGTATAGCCATTATTTCCATCGGATATTCAAATAAAATGATAGATGGTCCATTATATTTTACCTATCCCGCTGATACTATCCTTTCAAAAGAGAATTTATATCCATTACAACATTTTAGTATCAGCATGATAAAAATATGGCAAACATTCTCCTATAATAATCCAGACTTAAACTGTCAATTTTATCCTTCTTGTTCAAATTATTGTGCAATAAATATTTATAAAAAAGGAACAATATCTGGATTGATTATTGGAGCAGATAGGTTTGTAAGGTGTAATAATTCTGCATATAGAAAATATCAAATTTATTCAAATGAATATATTTTACCTGAAGATTACAGGCTATCAGATAATCTTATTCCTCAAGAAAATATCAATACGATGTCAAAGAATGTTTTTATTGGTATTACTCTTTCAATAGTTCCAGGATTAGGTAGAGTATATTATGGTCAGTTTACAGATGGGATTAATAGCTTTAAATATACAACCCCATTCTTAATCTCAAGTTATTATTCACACAAAAATAATAATGACATATTCTCAATATTATTTGGTAGTATTGGTTTACTATTTTGGGCAAGTGATTTCTACGGAGTATATAACCTTTCTCATATTTATCATTAGCATGCACTATCTTAATAATTTAGATTATATTAATCAAGCAAGGCAGACCTATCTATGAGGTGAGTAAGTTGCTTGGACATTCATCAGTAACTACTACAGAGAGGCACTATGCTCCGCTACTGACTACTGAGATAGATGACTTTGTGCTGTAAGATAAGGGGAGTGTAATGCTCCCCTTTTAAACAAAAAACCCCACTACTTGCGGGGATTGATGGTCGTACTTAATCTCTTTTTTCTACTGTAAATATTTCTCCAACCAACCTAACAACTCTTTTGCTAATTCTTTTCTTGGAACATAATGTCCTGTTTCAAATATATAATGTTTTTTATCTTCAATAGGTGTACTCATTAAGTCATACATAGGTTTTTGAGAAGTTTCTAATGGAAAAAAATGATCATATTTCCCGTTCATCATTATGGTAGGAATATTAATTCTAGTAACATAATTAATCTGGTCTACTTCTGGTAAAGCTTTCTGGAACATTAAGCCTGAAACATACAGTAAACCAACCTTAAATCGTTTCTCAATTGGAATCATTAATGCACCCATTCCTCCACCCCAGCTGACACCGTAGTATGCAAGTTGGGATGAATTTATATCTTCCCTACTTTCGAGATAATCTATTGATCGTCTTAAATCTTTGCCCCACCAAATAACATGGTCTTTATATAAAATTGTTTCATTTTGATAATCAGAAGTCAATTCAGTTCCTCTTTCATATGTGCCTTTATAGATTGGATGAATAACAGCATAATTTGACTTTAAAAAGTAATCAAACTGCTTTGGTGAAATCACTGTACTATTATTATCATGAATCGCATTTGAACCAGGAAAATAAACAATCGCTTTATATGGAGGTTTGCCATTTTTAGGTGTAAATAAATAAGCAATTATTTCTTCATTATCATAAGCAGCTTTAAACAATATTTTTTCTGTTACTGCATAAGCATATGAGTCATCAATATCTATAATTTTTGCTTCTAATGGAGTTTTATCATAATCAAATTGTTTTAGAAAAAAATTGTATGTTTCATCTGTAACGGGTTCCTCGGAGTAATAATCTCTAAAGGGTAACGAAATTTCCTTATATGCGCTCTGGTTAGAATTCCCTATCTCTTTCATACATCTAAATCCATTAGTACTGCCTCGCATCCAGGGCCCTTGTGCATAAAAGTCAGTAAACATATATGTCAAATCATCAAACCCTCCTCCAAGAATTACTCTTGTATTCTCACTTGATTTATTTTCACACCATTCTCGAACATTACCAGCCATGTCATAATTCCCAAATGAACTCACGCCTCCAGCGCTGCCTACAGCAAGTGTATTTTTGCCATTAAAGTTACTTTTTGGTATTATTGCACCGCTTGATCGTGTGTCTGCAGCTCGATTCCAGTGATATAAAGACGGTAACGATTTGTTAACATATTTTGCATATGCGTTGGCTTCAAACCAACTTATCCCAGAGACTGGATAATCAGCCTGACCATCAGGATAATAACCTGCCTCCCATGTTGATGGACCAAGGATATTTGTCCCATCAACAAATTTCTTCATTGCATCATTAAATGAAAGATTTTCACCATTATAGTTAAAATCATTTGGCCAATATTCTTTATTTTGATAACCTCCATCATCTATGAACTTTTTATACTCAGTATTAGTTACTTCGTATATATCCATATAGTAACTAGGCAAATCGATTTTATCCAGATGGTCAAGACCAGGCATATTCAATGATGTTGCACCACCAGGGATAAGAACCATACCCCTTGGTATTGTCCCTGCGGGGGGAATTAAAAATTTATTTTCTCCAGTTATTAGGGAATATGGATGTGTACCTATTTTAATTGTTTCAAATCCATCTTTTTCTAATTTCAATAATGAATAGACCCACGGGAACCTAATATCTTTTACGGGTGTTGAACCCAAATACTCAAAAGTGGAATCATCTGAATTATAATCTTTTCGGTATATCTCTGCACCTTTAGGCTCTGAAAAGATAGAAACCTTTCTTGAAATTTTTGCAAACGCCCTAACCAACATGGAATCTTCAGGAATTATAAATTCAATTTCCTTTCCCAGTTTATATGCATCTGCCCTTTTACTATCTTGAATCAATTGGTATAATCTTGGAATGGCTTCCTGCCTAGCCCAATTAATTTCTTCTGATGATTTTTTTAATCCGCCTATTCTTAAAAACATAAAATTGATGAGAAGAAATAGACCTATGACAGAAGCGGCAATACCGATTGTATTTTTTACATTCCATTGGAAACCTTCGGGTTCTAGTTTAGCAGATACATCAGATAGCTTTGTTTCTGGCAGATCATGTGAAGTGATACAGTATACTTCAACTTTTTGCCCAACTCCTTTTAGTTTGGGCTTACCAAGATATTTCGTTTCAAATTCTTTTTCCCTTATAAGGGCATCATTCACTTTATTGGAAATAGCGATCCCGCCAGAAGCAGAGAATGGTTCAATTCGAGAAGCAATATTAACATCATCACCCATCACATCATTGTCTTCTAAAAGTATCTCACCAAGATGTATACCGATGCGAAGATCAAGATCATCAATGCTTTTTGTTTCTTCCTGTATCTTGATCGAACATTTGACCGCATCGGTTACAGTATCAAAGATCAGAAGTAATCCGTCACCGATCTCTTTTATCCATGAACCATTAAAGGACTCAACGATCGGTTTGAGACGGTCTCTTTGCTGCTTTAGTAAACTGGAGGCCTTGGACTGGTCATCTGCGGTGAGTTTGGTAAACCCGACAATATCTGTAAACATAATTGCAGCAAGCTTGCGAGTTGGTTTATCAGCTGATGACATTAACTAAAATTACCTCCAGCGTGGTATTAAATCAAATTGATGTAGGTTCTCTCAAATTTACCCCATCCCCACTTTTTACAAAGAGGCACAAATAAAACTCGGGAGTCCGAAGGCTCTTTTTTCGAGGGGTGAAAGGAAGCATCCCACGAACTCCCTATAATTTAATCTGAAACTATAGTAATTATACCGCTTGAATTTGCTTTCAACCAATAACCTTTTCCTGCTATTAATGAATTAGATTCTTGGTAAAATTCGTCAAAC
>CAYSQB010000079.1:0-5446 GCA_964433085.1 uncultured bacterium | reverse complement strand
TATGGGAGGGTTTTTGACGGAAGCAGTAACTGGGATTTTCTCAGTCCAACCCCTGGAAGCACAAACAGTTTGTCAGGTATGGAGATTTCTGTTTCATATAATGAAGGTTGGAATTTAGTTGGGTTACCTCTTCTGGTTGATAACGCTTCTTATTTGTATCTATTTGAAGATGCTGTTGGAGGAACATTGTATGGTTACAATGGTTCTTACTTCAATACAGATGAGTTAACCATTGGTAATGGTTTCTGGCTTAACATGAGTAATGAAAGTTTCGTAGTGATAAGCGGTATCCCCATGAATAATCTTAGCATCACTCTTGATGAAGGATGGAATCTTATTTCCGGGATCTCATTGGAAGTCGCTGTTGAAACCATTATTGACCCTGATGGTATCATCGTACCTGGGACATTTTATGGTTTTGAAGGCACTTATATAAATTCTTCAACTCTTACTCCCGGTAAAAGCTACTGGGTTAATGCTTTATCCGCTGGTGAGGTTACTATTGGTAGCAGTTTATCTAAATCTTGTCCTGAATTTAATGATCTGACTATTGGAGCAAATGAGTTAAACATCAATGGTTTAAGTTTGTATTTTGGGATAGAGATCCCTGATAAAGATAAATTCAGTTACAGATTGCCCCCAAAACCACCGGATGGTGTTTTTGATGTCCGTTTTAAGAATGACCGGAGATTAGAGGATGATTTTGGGGAGATAGAGGTTATAAATACAACTGAGACTCTTCATATTACTTATAACATTATGCTTAACGCTGGAGAGCACCATAACTGGATACTAACTGCTACAAACGGTGAAGAGTACATTTTAGAAGGCTCAGGTGAACTCGTAGTTCCATCAGAAGATAGATTTACATTAGAGCTTAAGGCAGTAGTGCCTGTTACTTTTGCACTCCACCAGAACTTCCCCAATCCATTCAATCCAATTACAACTTTAAGGTACGACCTACCATCAGATGCCTTAGTTACTCTCAGTATTTATGATATGCTGGGAAGAGAGATAACGCAACTGGTAAATACCACTCAAAAAGCAGGATTTAAGTCAGTCCAGTGGGATGCTAAAGACAACATGGGTAGACCTGTAAGTGCAGGTGTATATATCTACCAGATACAGGCAGGAGAGTTCATACAAACGAAGAAGATGGTGCTATTAAAGTAGCTAATACCTATTTTTTCGAGGCTGTCACTCAACGAATACTAAACCACTATATTCCCTCTTTTCAGTTAATCCATTGAATATAGGTGTTCCCTAAATATAATGAAGCAGAATAATTAATTTTTCCTTGTTATATAGTTATATCGAACAGAAGTTTTATACTGCACAGTAACAGAAAAATATTGGTAATATACAGAGGATGCCTGAGCCTACCCACAAACTAGCGACAATTGTTTTTACAGACATAGTTGGTTTCACCAAACTATCTGCTGAAAATGAGCCTTTAGCTATCCAGCTTCTCCAAACACAGCGAACCACATTAAAACCCATCGTAGAACGCCACAGTGGTCATTGGCTAAAGGAGATCGGTGATGGGCTGTTACTGACCTTTGATACGACAAAGGATGCCGTGGACTGTTCTATTGAAATGCAGCACACCGTAAAGAATGTTGCAAATCTGGATCTGCGTATAGGAATACACCAGGGTGAGGTTGTCATTCAGGGCGATGATGTGATAGGTGATGATGTAAATGTTGCCTCACGCGTTGAGCCCTTTGCCAGTCCCGGTGGAGTTGTGATAACTAACAGAGTGAATGCTTCATTGTTAAGGGACCCTGTCTATCAGACAAAATTAATAGGTGAGCCGAAACTGAAGGGTGTGAGACAAGATGTGAAATTGCATTGCATCATCTCCCATGGGTTGCCGGAAACAGACCTATCCAAAGTTTCAGCCAAAATGGAATCTAAAAGTCCCTCACCTGCTTCCTCCGCAGCGTCCTCTACATCTCCCCAAGAACAGCAAATAAAAAAGAAAAGTTCACTTCCACTAGTAATAGGCGGAATTATTGGAGCAGTAATGATAGCGGGGATTGCTATATTTTTCATGAATGGATCTAAAAACTCTTCAGGTGGGACACCAGATCAAGTATCAATCGCGTGTCTGCCATTTGTAAATATGAGTGCGGATAAAGAAAATGAATATTTTAGTGATGGTATCACTGAGGAAATATTAAACTACCTTGCAAAAATAAAAAATCTCCGGGTCATATCCAGAACATCCGTCTTTACCTATAAAGATAAAAAAGATATAAGCCTTTCAGAAATTGGGAAGCAATTGGATGTATCTCATGTTCTGGAAGGAAGTGTACGAAAAGCAGATCAAAAGGTTCGTATAACTGCCCAGCTTATCAGGTCCAATGACGATGCCCACCTCTGGTCTGAAACATATGATAGAGAATTAAAAGATATTTTTGCTGTTCAAGATGAAATAGCACAAACCATAGTCAACACTTTGAAAATTGACTACATTGGACATACTGGAGATAAAGAACCAAAAAAATCAGAAACATCCGTAGAAGCCTACAATATGTACTTGCAAGGAATTCACTTCCAAGATCGCAGGGATGAAGAAGGAATGAAGAAAGCCCTTTCATTCTTTAAAAATACAGTACGTGAGGATCCGAATTATGAGTTAGCCTATGTGGGTCTCGCAAATACCTATTTATTGTTAGCGGACTATGGGTACGCTAGTTTCGATGAAAACATCCCTTTGGCTGAGTATAATGCATCAAAAGCCATGGAATTAAATCCTGAATCTGCAGAGGTATATTCTGCAAACGCCTATGTAAGTCTGATGAAAAAGGATGACCCAAAAAAAACCGAATCATTTTATCAAAAAGCAATCGAATTAAATCCAAATTATGCAACAGCACACCATTGGTATTCTGATTTTCTAAGAATGGTTGTCAAAGATTATGAAAAAGCACTGTCATATGGTAAGGCAGCACAGAAACTGGACCCACTTTCAGGTATTATTGCAATAAACCTTGCACAAGTGCAAATAGCTCTAAATAAAAAAGATGACGCAGGGAAAACCCTAAAAAATATTTTAGAGGTACACCCAAAATTTTTACAAGGATATCTTGTACTAAGTAAAATTTATAAAACTCAAGGGCTATGGGAGAAATCAGAACAAACAGCTAGAAAAGTAATAGAGATCAAGCCCGAGGATGGACGTTCCTGGTCAGAGCTTGCTGAAATATTAACAGCACAGGGAAAAACTAAAGAAGGAATCATGGCATACAAAAAATTTGTTAGCTTAAATCCATCCTCTTCCATGGCATTGGAACATCTATCCTTTGGTTATTATTTTGATCGAAATTATAAAAAAGCATCAGAAACAGTCGAAAAAATATATGGGCTAACCCCCTTTGCACCATTGGCGAATCTGGTTGAGGGATGGCTTTTATTTCAAGAGAAAGACTATAAACCAGCATTAGATGTACTTAGTAAATCCAGAAAAGGATTTTTAGGTCTTTCTGCTTTTCATGAGGCATTAGCATTATCCAGTCAGGGTTTGATTTATGTTGAACAGGGAAATACAGAGAAGGCTCTGTCAGTAATAAATGAATTAACACAATTTGGTGGTGCTGATGGGATAGAAAGTTTAAAAGGTATTATTCATTTATATTTGGGAAACTCGAAAAAAGGGTTTGATACGATTAACAGTGGAATATTAAACCAAAATTCATACATATATTTAAAAGTGGATCCTAAGTTGGATAGATATCGAAATGATGATAAGTTTAAAGAGTTGCTTAAATTATATAATTTAGGGTAACACAAAACTGCAACCTAAATAATCTTTCAGATATTGTATAATGGTCCTTTCTCTAGGAAAAATAAATACCTTGTAAACTAAGAGAATCAGGGTTTATCTTTTAATTAGGTATAAAATACTGTAAAACCATTCCTGATATAAAACAACAATTAGTAGGAGGAAATACTTAATGAGGATTGCCTATATAACTTTAGCATTTTGTTCCTTAATATCATTCAACCTCCTGGGACAGGTTACAGTTTCCGGATATGTCAGCGGAGAAAATCAGGAAATGTTGATAGGTGCAAATGTTTCAGTAGACAATATGTCGTTGGGAGCCGCGTGTGATGTAGAGGGTTATTATAAAATAAATATTCCCGTTGGGATGGATGGGGCTATAACATTAACCGCAACATATATTGGATATAAAAGTCAATCTATTTCAATTAACCTTCCGTCATCAGGAATGGTCAATCAAGATTTTAGTCTAGAAATAGATGCAATCGGGATGGAATCTGTTGTTATAGTAGGTTACGGTACTCAAAAAAGAGGAGACCTTTCAACAGCAATTACATCTGTAAAAGGAGAAGATGTAATTGATCAGCCCGTAGCAAATCTTGATTTAGCTCTTCAGGGTAGAGCATCTGGAGTCAGTGTTGCGAGCTCCTCCGGACAGCCTGGGGCAGCAGTTAAAATTTTGATTCGCGGAGCAACTTCTATTACCGCAAGCAGTGAACCTTTGTATGTGGTGGACGGAATTCCCATGACATCAGATAATAATTCCGTCCTGGAAACTGGGGGATATAACTTTAATTCTATGTCAGATATCAATCCGGATGATATTGAATCTATTGATATTTTAAAAGATGCATCAGCCTCTGCTATATATGGCGCTCGCGGTGCCAATGGTGTTGTACAGATTACGACTAAACGTGGCTCTGAATCTGGAAAAACATCTATCACCCTTGACCGTTATACAGGATTGCAATCTCCAGCACACATGGTTCCAATGATGAACAGTAAACAGTTTATTGAACTGATGAATGAAGCAGCAGAAAATGATGGACTTCCAGCAGGGTATTTCTCAACCAGCGGACCGGAATGGAATCGAATTGGAGATCCTAATGATCCTAATTTAGTTAATACCGATTGGTACGGAGAAGTACTCCGAAATGATGCCCCCATTGAAAACACATCCCTCAGTGTCCGAGGTGGTAGCGATAAGCTAAAATATTTTGTGAACGGGTCCCATTTTGATCAGGCAGGGATACAAAAGGGGACAAGCTATAATCGCTTGAGCTTCAGAACAAACTTGGATGCTATAATAAATAACAAGATGAGTATGGGAACTAATGTGTACATCTCTAAAAGTGATGCGTTATCTACAATTGGTGATAATTCATACTTTGGGGTTATGATAAACACATTAGCAGCAGACCCTACTATGCCGGTATTTGAAGAGGACGGTTCGTATTCCAATCCATTCCATTACTATTCATGGTGGGCCCTTGAAAACCCAGCGGCAGCAGCAGATCTCTACAAAAGGAACACTATTACTAACCGATTCCTTGGTTCTGTTTTTGCGGAATATGAAATTATCGATAAACTTAAATTTAAAAGTTCTTATTCTTTAGATTATTCTTACCTAAAAGATGTAATGCACTATCCGTCAACTGC
>CAYSQB010000078.1:884-5898 GCA_964433085.1 uncultured bacterium | reverse complement strand
TGTGGGAAAGATCTTATTTATATTTGTGGATGCAATAAATTTTTTTACTGGGAGCCCCATTTTCATAGCTATGATTCCCGCTGTCAGATTCCCGAAATTTCCTGAGGGGACAGAAATGACTACATCTTCTGTGTTTTTCAATTGTGAGGATGCATACACATAGTAAAAGGTCTGAGGGATCAGTCTTCCGATATTGATGGAATTTGCAGATGTAAGACGTAGGGCCTTATTTAGTTTTTTATCTAGGAAAGCAGTTTTTACTAATCGTTGACAATCATCAAAACTTCCATCTACTTCAAAGGCAGTGATATTTTCACCAAGAGTTGTAAATTGTTGTTCCTGTATGTTACTTACACGGTTTTTTGGAAAAAGAACTGAAACTTTAATCCCTTCCACACCAAGAAAGCTATTGGCAATTGCGCTCCCTGTGTCACCTGATGTAGCGACCAAAATATGTAGAGGTTTTGATGTGTTCTCTAAAAAATGTCCCATTAACTGTGCCATAAAACGTGCACCAAAATCTTTAAACGCTAGAGTAGGTCCATGCCACAGTTCAAGGATATGAGTATTTTCATTCAGTTTTATAAGAGGGGCATCAAAATTGATTGACGTTTCAACAATTTTTCTGAGATTATGTTTATCAATGTCATCTGACAGAAATAGAGAAGCAATATGGAAACAGATTTCCTGAAATGATCGCTCAGTTAAACTCGTAATAAACTTTTTATCAAATGATGGAATATATTCCGGCATGTAGAGCCCTTTATCCGGGGCAAGGCCCTTAAATAATGCATTTTTTAATGACATTTTGTTTGTCGGGTTCTGTGTGCTATAGTATTTCAAATTTTTTGGTGTAAAATTGAAATGTGATAGCGATTATCAATCAAGAATTTTTGGTGGTAATGTATTCACTGGGGAAATATATAATTTACTTTCAAGCCCAGCCTCTTTGAAGGAAGACACCATTGCATCCCCAATTACATTTGCTTTATTAAGTGAATCTGATAGCGCAAACACAGAGGGCCCTGATCCTGAAATTCCACATCCTATAGCCCCTGAGTCCATAGCAGATTGCCGCATTGCATTATAGCCTGGGATAAGAGCAGATCGAAAAGGTTCTGCAAAGAAATCAACCATGGACCTGCTCATAAGGGCAAAGTCTTTTTCATAAAGGCCTGCTATAAAACCAGAGAGATTCCCGGACTGTTTGATGGCTGAGGTTAGAGATATTTCTTTTGGCAGAATAGCCCTCGCCTCCATTGTGTTTATGATATAATCAGGTAAAACATTAATACTTAAAAGGTTTTCAGGTATTGGTAATTTTAGAACATCGAGAGGTTCATAACTGCGAACCAAAATGAATCCACCCAATAAAGCTGGGGCCACATTGTCAGCGTGGGCACACCCGGAAGAAACGCTTTCACCATTCATACAATGTATCAAAAGATCCTCCAGTTGTAATGGTGAATCAAGAAGTATGTTTGCCCCGAAAACTGCTGCCACCGCACTGGCAGCACTCGAGCCAAGACCGCTCCCAGGATGAATTCCTTTTTCAATATGAATCTTAAATCCTTGTTTGGTATTGAGACCCTCCAAAAGAGATAACAGCGCTTTTCCTGCTGTATTGTTTTCAGCGATTGTTGGGATGGTATCTGCTTTCATTCCTGATATAGAAATCTCTATCTCAGGGTCATTTATTTTTGAAATTATTACAATATCAGCTGGATCAGATATAGCATATCCCAAACAATCAAATCCACAAGATACATTTGCCACAGTGGCAGGAGCGCGAACTTTAATTGATTCCCCTAACATAAAAATGTTGTAAAATAACGGAAAGTCATAAAATATAAATAAATAGCATTGTCGAATTTGCTCTATTTCAATCACAGGATTCAATACGAATGATAGAGATTCATTTGAATTCTTTTAAGTTATAAATATATTTATCAATCATTATTTCGTGTTAAATTTATTAACTCATTAAAGAGTTACGTTTGAAAAACAAAGTTATGAGTATTTTTGTAATCCAAAGGTTAACACATACCTTATAATTAATTTATAGATGGAAAAAACTGAAAAGGAATTAGTTCAGATCTTATCTGAATTTGGTTTTAATGTATCTGTAGGTAAAGCGTATTTAGCCCTTTTAAAAAATAATCCAGCTACCGGTTATGAGACCAGCTCCCGGTCAGGGATACCTCGCTCTGCCATATATTCTATATTAAAAAACATGGAATCACAGGGGATCATAAATTCTGTTGCCCAATCTCCTCGTAAATATGTTCCCTTATCACCCTCATCTCTGGTTGAACATTTGGACCGCATTCACAGTCATAGAATTACATCATTGACAGATACACTCGAGGGATTTGATATTGACGATGAATCGTTTGATTTCTGGCATTTGCATGGTTATCAAAACATTTTGTTAAAAATGAAGGAGTGTATTAATAATTGCAAAGAAAAACTGTTCATGAGCAGTTGGGATAAGGAGTTTTTGAAATTGGATAGAGAATTAGGAAAAGCGGAAAAAAGAGGCGTAGAGATAACCTTATTTTCATTCAGTACAATAACAAAAAAAATAGGTGTCACTGTTTCTTATGAATTAATTGAAAAAGAACTATTGGAAGTTTGGAAGCCAAAAATTTTACTTGTCTCTGATCATGATATTACAATGATGGGTAGTACAATTGAAAATGATTCATCTCGGGCGATTTGGACACAGAATAAGGCTATAATAGAAATTGCGACGGATCATATTGTTCTTGATATAACCCTTGCGGGGACAAGATTAAATTTTGATTCCACACCAATTGTTCAAAGAGTGATGCGCCGTCCAGAAATACATTTAAATGAGTTGTTAAGGTAACAAATAATGAGGTATTAATGTTATGACAAACATGACCAATTCCAACACTCCGGACATATTTCAAGTAGGAGACAGAGTTTTTTATAAAGAATATAATTGGAAAGTAGCAGATATTCAGGAGAACTATATCACCTTATATCGTGAAAGTGTAGACGGGCAATCGAAAATTGAGAAAATCAGTATTAAGGAACTACAAGAAGCATTAAGGCATTGATCCATTTGAAAGATAATGGATCCTTTTTATTGTTCCATCCACATTTATACATTTTTGAATTTTTACCCCGGTAAATAATAATTTATTAAATAGCATAAATAAAATATGGTGAAATGTTCAACCCAAGAGAGCGGTATTTTGCTTCATGTGACATCTCTTCCTGGAGATTATGGGATCGGAGAGATAGGAAAGGAAGCAAAACAATTTATTGACTGCCTGAAAAAAATGGGTCAAAGTCTGTGGCAAATCCTCCCACTGGGTTATCCAGGAAATACTCAGTCTCCATATGACCTCCTTTCTTCGTTTGCAGGGAATCCCTTATTAATCAGTCTGGAAACACTTGCAAAAAATGGTTACCTAGAAGAAAAGAGCCTCCTTATCAATTCAAAGCAGGAAAATCCTCAGATTGATTTTGGCTCACTAATTCACTATAAAATGGATATTCTCAATCGTGCAGCGGAAACATTTTATAATCATACATCGGAAGAAATAGAGAGATTGTATCAAAATTTCTGTAAAGAAAATGATTATTGGTTAGATGACTATTCGTTATTTCTTACTCTGAAAAAAATACATAATGGGAAAGCCTGGAACTATTGGAGTGATTCATTTAGAAATAGGGAAACTATTGCATTAAAAAACATTAATGATGAATATTTTTCTGAAATTGAAAAAATAAAGATTATCCAATTTTTATTTCATAGTCAGTGGAAGGGATTGAAGAAATATGCAAATAAAAACGAAGTTAAAATTATTGGTGACCTGCCCTTATATGTGACATATGACAGTGCTGAGGTATGGGCAAATCCAGAATTATTTTCTCTTAATAGTAATGGAGATATGTCATTCGTATCTGGAGTTCCCCCCTGTTTTTTTAGCAAAACAGGACAACTCTGGGGGCATCCTCTTTACCAGTGGGAAGCACATGAAGCTTCTCATTATAAATGGTGGAAATCCCGCTTTAAAAAATTGTATGAGATGGTAGATATTATCCGAATAGACCATTTCAATGGGATTGCGAAATATTGGAAGGTTCCGGCAGAGAGCTCAACTGCGGTGAATGGAGAGTGGGTGGAAGGTCCAGGGGAAAATTTTTTTGAAGAAATATTTAATTATTTAAATGAAAACTCTATTATCGCTGAGGATTTGGGCGAGGCAGAAAAAGAGGGAAGGGAATTAAAAAATAAATATGGTATTCCGGGGATGAAAATCCTTCAATCCGCTTTTGGAAATGGGTATAAATCCTATCCTCATAGCTATACTGAAAACTGTGTTGTTTATACAGGCACTCATGATAATGACACAACTGTAGGATGGTTTAATTCTCAGCCGGGAGAAGGCAACACACAAACAAAAAATGAAATTGATACTGAAAGGATGAACGTTTTGAAATATTTAAAAACTGATGGAAAGGAAATTCACTGGGACATGATAATAATAGCATTGAGCTCTAAAGCAAAGACAGTTATTATTCCATTACAGGATATACTTGGACTGGATTCCTCAGCACGAATGAATATTCCCGGGACTGTTTATGGGAACTGGAGATGGCGTTTTGATTGGTCCATGTTAACGGAGGGAATAATGCACCGAATGAAAATTTTGACAACAAAATTTAATCGAAATCAAATCTGATCTAGTTTAAGATTCACATTATGAATAACAAAAACTATAGTATTGCATATTTTTCTGCCGAGATAGGGATTTCCTCAAGTCTACCAACATACAGTGGTGGACTGGGGATATTAGCAGGTGATCATATTAAAGCGGCGGCTGATGAAGGGTTACCGTTATGTGCGATTACCTTATTATACAAGGAAGGTTATTTCAAACAGCGTATCGATGAGAAAGGTCAGCAAACTGAAACATATCCTAAATTTGACCCAGAGCCATTATTAAAAAAATTAGATTTTACTTTTCCACTTCAT
>CAYSQB010000078.1:0-874 GCA_964433085.1 uncultured bacterium | reverse complement strand
CGGCCTTAATGGTCATATCCTGCCCATTTATTTTATGGATACTGATTTAGAAAGGAACTCCGATGAAGATAGAAACATTTCTTTGCGGTTGTACTCTGGCAATAAGAATCACAGAATTCTGCAGGAAGCTATTTTGGGTTTTGGCGGTATTCATTTATTGAAACATCTCGGCATTTTAGACAATATTAAAACATTTCACATGAACGAAGGACATTGCTCCTTTCTCACATTAAAGTTATTAGAAGAATTCAAAAAGGAAAATAGTGTCAGAGAAAAATGTCATTTTACTACTCACACTCCAGTACCGGCAGGACATGATCATTTTGCAATGGATAGAATAAACAGTCTTATACATGGGCTAATACCAGAAAATTTAGGTTTACCATCGCTTGTGCAAAACGGCCGGCTACATATGACAGAATTGGGTCTTTATTTTAGCCGAACAGCTAACGGGGTATCAAAATTACATGGGAATGTTGCGCAGGCTCAATTCCCTGAATCTCAGATTGGATATATCACCAACGGTGTATATCACCCCTATTGGGTATGTGCCCAGATGCGTAAAGTGTATGATATATATCTACCCGGTTGGAAAGAAGATGGGGAAAAATTATTAGAAGTTGATCTAGTCCCGGACGATGAGCTGGCAGCTGCGCACGCGAAACGAAAACGCATTTTATTGGGGTATGCAAATGCCCAAGTTCAAAAAGCGTTGAGCAGGAATATATTAACTATAGGGTTTGCTCGGCGAGCAGCAGCATATAAAAGAGCACACCTGTTATTTAAAGATCTAGAACGTTTGGTAAATATTTGTCAGGGTCAAGTACAGTTTATCTTTGCTGGAAAAGCTCACCCAAAAGACCACCAAGGGAAA
>CAYSQB010000077.1:0-6028 GCA_964433085.1 uncultured bacterium | reverse complement strand
TATATAACGAAATACTAACTTTACAACTGGATCAGTTTTTGGGGAGCAGGTCAATATTGCCATTAATTTCATTTCTTAGTTTTCTGTTTTCCTTAATTGATCTCATTAGGAGATAAACAGTTAATAACACTTTAACAAACCTATCTCCAGACATTTTACTAATTATCCTCAACACAATGTGTCTTTCAATATATGCTTGCAATATTGTTCTATCATCTTCATGGGGAAGTATTATATCGTTATTTAGCCGTTCCAGGGATTGAAAAACAAATCTTACTTTATATAACAAATTTTTATTGGCTATTTTATATTTATACATTTGTTCTTTATTGAAATCGGCACTTGTTTCAAAACTATACTTATATTTCTTTAATTCTTTTTTATAATAAGTTTCCAGAAACAAGATATCCTTCTCGCTTAATTCATTTTTATGCTTTGGCTCCAGTAACTTTTTAGATGCCCCCCAAATATCTTTATTAAGTGCGGTTGTGGAAACATAAGGTACACCACCTATGGTAGAGCTCAACATACTATCATTGAATTTGATGCCAATTTTCATTGTGAGATCCTTAATTACTCCTTCTAGATTACTATGTAGCTCCTCATTCTTAATAATAAAATATCTATCCTTCCTCAACTTCTCTAATTTGGTGAAATTTTCAAATTCTAATATGGTGTGTCCCACATCAAATTCTAATAATGCTTTCATCCAACAATTATCATAACCAAAAATATCAAGAACATAACTATTGTATGTTTTATGTCTTACAAAATTTGAATAAAACATTGAAATAGGGTTTCTCACCATCAACAACCATTTTGCATCAGGATAATCATTTAATAATTTAGAGATATCTTGACTACAATGGAAATGAACAAATACAGTATTAAAATCATACATGATCTTCCCTGTGGCCATCATAAAGGCGTAATGGGCGGATTCTAAAAATCTCTTTTCATTTCGTATACCCATTCCCCAATATTTTCTGAACTCATTCTTAAATATATTTCTGGAAATCTGATAATTTGAAAAATCCCCTATCGTTGATGTCTTTTTTTTGTGAAAGATATATTTCAACTTAGATTTATTGATTATGAAAGATGCCATGTCATCTGCTGACATATTTTTGGTTTCATTAAACAAGCTATATGCCTTGAGGATCGTTGGCACCATTAAAATATGTGGATGGAAATCAAAAAGACTTTGTAAAAAAGTTGTACCTGCAGAACCTGTTGTTAGCAAAAAAACCTTTCCTGCCCTGTCAAATCTATCAGAAAATTCATTTGTTCTATTATCATTCATTGTTAATCAGCCAAGGAATTCATCAATTAGTCTCCGGGCAATAATAGAAACAGTTTCTATCTTATCATTGTTTTCTATAACCAAATCTGGCTCTTTTGGAACTTCAACATCAAGATGAACTCCCACAACATTATCAATTACTTCGAAATCTGCTTTTTTATATAGATCTTTCGGATCTCTTTCTCTTAAAGTCTCCATATCAACGTCTAAAAAAACCTCATGATATCCGGGCAAATTATCCCTGTTCCATTTATGAACATCATGATATAAAGATATGGTTGCAACAATAACGATAAATCCCTGATCAGCAATAAGTTTTGCCAAACGGCAGATGCGAAAAGCATTCTTGACCCTGCTCTTTTTATCATGCCCACATGTATCATCATTGATTACATACCTAATCTGGTCACCATCAATAACAATTGATTTGACCCCTTTTAGCTGAAGCAATTCCTGGATTTTCCTGGCTATTGTAGACTTCCCAGAACCTGAGAGGCCGGTTATCCAGATTACTTTTGCATCATTATCCATTCTTCCTCGCAACCCATGCACGCGTTATATATGGTATATGGATACTTTCTTTATGAAGACTATTTAAATAATCCTCAACATTATTAATGATAACACTGAACTCACATCCTGCCTGCCTTTCAAGAGTGGCATGAGAGCGCCATGCCTCTATACAATCAGCAACTGTCTGTGAATGTATCATTTCTCCTTCAACCTTTTCTACCTTATCAAACAATCCACTTTCTTCAATAACTTTTGCCTGGTCTTCCCTCCTTGATCCATAGTTATAATCCACCAACTTAGTTTTAATGATATCCTCAATATTTTTTTGTATAGGATCGTCTAATATTCTATGGTTCCACACACACACAAACCATCCACCATGTTTTAAAATCCTTGATGTTTCCTTTAGTGCCAATTGACGATCTGTAACATTAAAGGATGAGCCAAATGTAACCAGATCAAATGATCTGGATGACTGCTTTGTATCTTCTCCTTTAGCTTCATACCAAACAACATTGTTAAACGGTTCTGTTCTTTTGATGCCTATAGTCCTCATCTCATCATTAGGCTCTATCGCAACAATATCAAGTCCTCTCTTGGCATGATGTAATGTCAAATGTCCCACTCCTGCACCAACATCACATACTTTTTGCCCCGGTTTACTATTTGTAATGTCATAAATTTTCTCTATTGCCTGACTAGAATAATCAGGGCGCTTTACATATGCATATGCTAAACGTGAATAATCCCAATTTGTTTTCACTTTTGCAACATTATCCATTCTTTTTCGCAACCCAGGCCCGTGTGAGATAAGTGGAATCTATGTACTCATGTCCTTGAACATGGCCTCGAATATAATCCAGAAAAACAGCGAACTTTTTCGGACCCGCTTGTACCCGAACATCGTTCACAGACTTCCAGATGCCTATATAACGATCCGGCGTCATTCGTTCTATATGCGTAGCTTCCATATAAATAACATCAATAAATTTCCCTGATCCCAATAAGCGTTCAGTAAGGTTATTGCAAAACTCCGATTTCCCGGAAGAAATCCGTTTCAAATCTGGAACGATTTCTTTTAGCTTATTTTCAATTTCTACAAGCATTGGATTGAATTCAACCAACCTTGGATTCCAAAGGGCCGCAAACCACCCATCAGATCTTAATACTCGGTAGAACTCTTTAATGGTACGATCAAAATCTGCCCAGTGAAAAGATGAGGCCATAGTAATCAAATCGGCTGCGTTTTCCGAAAGACCTGTTGACTCCGCATCCCCACTAATCCAGAGAATATCTGTCCCTTCGCTATCTCTAATACCGTGCTTTCTCATTTCGACATTAGGCTCTACCGCAATCGTCCTGCACCCTTTTTTTGAAACCATTCGGGACCATATCCCTGTTCCTGCTCCCACATCCACAAAATCAATGTCTCCTGGGGGTTTTCCTACAAAACTGAGAATCCCTTCTAGAACACGTTCTGAATAACCAGAACGATATGCTGAATAATCCTTGGCTAACGATGCATAATCCCCGTGTGCTATTGTTATCATTATTCTTCTTTCATTACCAGCGCCAGTCATGAGACCAGCATTTTCCTATAGAGTCTACTTCGACTATCCTTTTTTCGTATCGGTCAAGATCTTCTCCACTATCAACTTCGCACCATTTCCCATCAATTGACACTACATTAACAACTACATCTCTATCAAGTAACAATCTTAATAGAGAAGTCATATCTAGTTTATCAATCTTTTCCTGTGTAAACTCATTTAACATATTCATAATATTTCTCCAACCTTCCGGTGATATTTTCAACAACCCCATATATTGACCGGAAATTCTATTAATATTATCCGTTCTTTCTCCTATCTCTTTTAAAACCCCATTATTTTCTATAAATGTTTCCGCGTCAGAAAGAGGATCCACAAACCTCTCGTTCCATAAATCTAACCACAGTCGATCATAGGTAACAACAATATCCCCATCGGTTTCTGATATTTTCTTTACATGAGACTGGTGATATAAAATATCTGAGTATGAAATTATACATGTGAATTTCTCTAGCCATTTTGAAGCATATGTAAGAGTAGTAACCATATTTGTCTCGTTCCATCTCGGGTTTCTGATTATTGAATAATTTCCTTTTATTTTATTATAAAGATACCCGGTAACTACTAAAATATTTTCAACACCTGAAACCATCATCGCATTTATCTGCCATTCTAATAGTGTTTTTCCCGCAAGCTCAACCATGCATTTGGGTTTGTCCCGAGTAAGATTGTCCATCCTGGATCCTCTTCCGGCAGCCAATACTATAGAATGTAAAACTTTATTATTATACATTAAGTTATCTTTTCAAATATTTTTAACCTAAATTGAGCGATTCTTGATCAAATTCAACACCATAGTCTTTATAATAAAGCATTTAGTGAAAAAAATGATACCATTCATCAGATGAATCATAAATTGTAGGGCTCGTTTCCCAAACGAGCCGAATAATAAAGACTGATGTAAAATCAGAAGGCTGTTTGGGAAACAGCCCCTCCCGGCAGCTAAAACTATAGAATGCAAAACTTTGTTATTATACATCAGTTATCTTATCAAATACCTTTAAATATAATTGAAGATTACTTAAACCAACACCCATTTACCAATAACATTGTCAATAAGTTTACGATCAAAATCATTTACAGAATCATTCCTTTCTGGATGCCATTGAACTGCTAAAATTCTATGATTTTTTCCAATAACTCCCTCAACATAACTGTCCTCACTTATGGCAAAAGCATCAAGTTCCTTTGAAAGGGCCCCTTCTTTTATACCCCATTCATGATATGAATTCACAGTTATGCTTTCTTTAACAGGTTTTATTGGCAATATATCACCATTTATATCCACTTTATGAGTCTCTGCAACATGAATATCCACTGGACACCTTTCAATCTCTCCTCCAAAATATTTTTGCAATAATTGTAATCCCCTGCAAACTCCAAATACTGGAATACTATTTTTAATTGCATGGTCCAGGAGGCACATTTCGGTTGTGTCCCTTACTGGTTCACAACCAAGATCATTTCCTCCCGATATAATAATACAATTCAGATCCCACCCTCTAAGATAGTTTATAACCTGCTCTCCCATATTAGGAATAGGCATCCACTTGCTATCAGGAAAAACCTGGTTGAAAAACAATAACCAATCATGAGCAATTGCATCCCTTGTTTCAATATAGGATCCGGCATTAACAATTCGCATTGTAATACCGATTCTCAATTTATTATTAACAGGCATGAATAGGTCTTAAAATTTTGTCAGCACAATTTAATTCAACATTTACTGAATTTTTAATTTGTTCGAACAGCTGCTCACCACATCCGATAGCAGCCGGAAGATCAAGCTCAGAGCAACGGATAGCCATATGAGAATTTGTACCCCCATATTTCGTGATTAACCCCTTGATCCCCCTTGTGAAAATCCATTCAAACCCCGGGTCTGCGTTCTCAATGCACACGATTTTGTTGTACAGGTATACATTCGATAATGACTCAGCATCAACAAATACAATCTGACCTTCAATCTTTGTAATCGAAACAAAATTTGGAGCAGCACGATGAATGGGGACAACATAAATATCCCGAACCCCTCTGATGAGGCAACTTAATTTTATGGAATTTGCGAAGGTAAATTCATGCCTGCCTCTTTCGCTAATATCCAGAAAAAAATGTTTCGGATCATTTAGTAAAGGATTAATGAGCGTCTCCATAATCGTTTTAAATGGAATATATGAGAGATCATCCGGGTCAAGATCATATATCCTGCCCCAGCATTTAACTGCCTCAATCATATTTGAGAGATTTTTCGTGAAAACATATTTTGCATACTCCCTGGCTGCTACAGATATTTTTATATATTGAAACAGTTCTGCCGAATCAATACGAGTAATCCCACACTCCCTCAATAGAGAATTAATATTATCCAATTCATCCGGTTTAGGGGAAAATGGGTTTACCACTTCCACCTTAACAGACAAATTACTATTATCAAAAATATCACGATCAGCGTAACGTAAGGACAAAATATCGTATGTTCCAGGCCTTAAATGACCATAATTATCCATAAATTCATTTTTACTCATTCTGTTTTCACAAACAGATTTATAATCATTATTCAAGCGACTCATAACTGTCTTAATAGAAGATTTAAATTCATTTA
>CAYSQB010000076.1:0-6315 GCA_964433085.1 uncultured bacterium | reverse complement strand
ATAAATCTTTTGGTACATGGGTAGCGCAGGTGGCCCGTGTTTCTATTCAAGGAAGAAAGATAATAGTCCATGAAGTTCACTGTGCAGTTGATTGTGGCACTGTGGTTAATCCTGCAATTGTCAAGGCACAGATATCAAGTGCTATCATCTTTGGATTGTCTGCCACGATAAAGAGTAAAATAACAATAAAAAATGGTCGGGTGACTCAAAGTAACTTTGATGATTTTGATGTGTTGCGCATGGATGAAACACCGGATATTTCTGTTTATTTGATGGATAGTGATGCACCACCTGAAGGGGTAGGAGAACCAGGGCTTCCACCAATTGCTCCTGCGGTGGCGAATGCGGTCCATGCAGCAACAGGGAAACGATTTCGGAACTTGCCTATCCAGTTGAATTAGGATCTTATATTATTGACTAACTCTAAAAAAGCAATATTACCTTAAATAAATATTCCCTTTTTTTGAATTTCAATCGGAATTTTGTAAACAATTTTTATTCCTAATTTTAAGGATTACTGATTTTCATATTTTTTTTTACGGCTCAACATTTAACACTCAAAAAAGAAGAGATTTATATAGTAATAGTAACTAATTTTGTTGCGATTCTTTTAGCTGAATTGCCTACGTTTGATTTAATTAAATAAGGTAACCGGCCGGTACGGTGATGTTGGAAACAATATCATTTGCTCCCGATTCTTACATGATTGTAGGATGAATTGGAATGAGAATGGAAATACTAAAGCAACAAACCCAGCCACTCAATGGTTCGCAAGAAATAACTGCGCAATCATCAATAAAAGATCAATTCGGTCGTACATTTAACTATCTCCGAATTTCAGTAAACGAACAATGCAATCTCCGTTGTATTTACTGTATGCCGGAAGAGGGAATTCATTTCCGGACTGAGGAAAAACTACTTAAATCGGAAGAAATTTTTCGGATTATTGAGATCATATCTGGAATGGGGGTATCAAAAGTGCGATTTACCGGTGGGGAACCTCTCTTGCGAAAAGACTTACAAGAACTCATCCAGTTTGCGAATGGTACTGATGGAGTAGAATCAATCCATTTAACAACGAACGGACTATTGCTTGGTAAGCATATCAAAAAATTAGAGGATACTGGTTTAACTGGGATTAATATTAGTCTGGATTCATTGAATCCTGAAAAGTTCAAGAAAATAACCAGGAGAGATAGTTTAGATTTGGTATTAAATGGTCTCAACAAAGCGATTCAATCTGGAATTCCATTCATCAAGGTGAATGTGGTTGCTATGAGGGATTTCAATAATGATGAACTATTAGATTTTGTTCAATTAACGAAAGAAAATGATGTTACCGTACGATTTATTGAACTTATGCCATTTGATTCTCACCAGATTTGGAAGACGGGGAAATTTTATAGAGCAGAACAGATAGTATCTGATTTGAAAAAGCAAGTAGGGGAATTGTTTCCCGTGGATGGGTCCCGAACGGAGCATTATATCTTTCGCAAGAAGGGGTACAAAGGAAAGATAGCAGTGATTCCTTCCTATTCCCGGAGTTTGTGCGGAGCGTGTAATCGTCTTCGCATCACTGCGGATGGAAAACTTATGAACTGTCTTTATAGCCAGAGTGAGACAAATCTCCGCGATGCGATGCGCAATGGATTTACAAATAAAGAAATTGAGAGTTTAATTCGTGAGACAATGATAAAAAAATATAAAGATGGATGGGAGGCTCAAAATCAAGGGAATGAGAACCGGAAATCAATGACCCAAATAGGGGGGTAATATGAATGAATTTTCACATATAGATAAACAGGGCAACGTCAAAATGGTAGATGTAACTGACAAGGTCAGCACCGTTCGAACAGCAAAAGCAGAAGGGAAGATCTTTTTACAGCCAGAGACTATTTTAGCTATTCAAGGACATACACTTCCTAAGGGGAATGTTTTAACGATTGCGAAGGTTGCCGGTGTGCAGGCCGCTAAAAAAACTGCTGAACTCATTCCCATGTGTCACCAGCTTAATCTATCCTTTGTGGACATTGAATTTATCGTTCAAACAGAAAATATAGTGATAAAATCCATCGTAAAAACAAAGGAAGCTACGGGCGTGGAGATGGAAGCGCTAACAGCGGTATCTGTTACTGCATTGACTATTTATGACATGTGCAAGGCTGTAGATAAAACCATGTCCATTGGTGAAACCAATTTGGTAGAAAAAGTGGGTGGAAAATCTGATCATGCTACAGGATATCGCCCACATGTTGGTATCATTACCATCAGCGATAGTGTGTCATCCGGGAAAAATGAAGATAGATCAGGTCCCCTATTAATTTCGGGGTTTTCTGATTCAGGCTGTTCTGTTGAACATAAGAAGGTCCTACCTGATGGTTCCGATGAGTTGACCCCCACAATTCAAAACTGGATTAACGGAGGAGTAGAGTTAATTATTACTACCGGTGGGACAGGGTTAGGTCCGAGAGATCTAACTATTGAAACGATGGAAGGAATTTTTGATTCCAAACTGCCCGGAGTGGAACAGGCACTTCATGCCTACGGTCGTGGAAAAGTGAAAACAGCTATGTTGTCCCGGTTAACGGCTGGGGTAGTTTCGGGGGCAATTGTCATTTGTTTACCGGGGAGCATGGGTGCGGTCAAAGATGCACTAAACGTACTGGTCCCAACCATTTTTCATTCATTCCATATGATGAAAGGTGAAAAACATTAATGGAATATTTTCTGCCACTATTATTTGTACTCGTTGCTTTCATTTATTCCAGTGTTGGACTAGGCGGAGGTTCCTCCTACACAGCGCTTATGACAATTTTTGGAATCAGTTATCAATTTATTCCAACCACATCACTTACGTTGAACTTGTTTGTGACTTTCATTGGTATGATAAATTTCTGGCGTAATGGCTACGGTAGGCTTGATTTGATTGTCCCATTCTTAGTTACATCAATTCCCATGGCGTATCTAGGAGGATTGCTAGCCTTGCCCAAAACTCTATTTCAGGTTATCCTTCTTATCACACTCATTTTTGTGATCGTCAGAATATATGTATTACACCACCTTCGGTTCTCAATTCAGATAAGTGGAATTCGTAAGTGGATATTTATTTTTGTATTGGGAGGGGTTCTGGGATTTATCGCTGGTACAGTGGGGATTGGCGGTGGCATTTATATCATACCACTCATTATCATGTTTGATCTTGGATCAGAAAAGGAGGCCGCCGCAGCGGGCGCTATGTTCATATGGGTAAATTCTTTGGCAGGGCTCATTGCTCGATCACAATCAGGTACGTTTGATGCAGATTTTATCATGCCTTTGGCAGGTGCTGTGATTATTGGCGGATTTGGAGGTTCCTATTTGGGTGCTGTTCGTTTTAATACGAACACAATTCAAAAGGTTATGGGCGCTATCGTTATTGTTGCTGTTATATTTTTATTCAAGGATTTATTATGATACAAGTTCAGAAAGCAAAATCCATTATTAAAAACCATATTTTTCCGTTAGAGATGGAAAACGTTCCACTGGATCAAGCAGAGAACAGGGTTCTTTCTAAAGAAATTAGAGCCACTTTTCCCATGCCACGGTTTGACAATTCGGCTATGGATGGGTTTGCGGTGCGATCGGTCGATATACAAGGTGCGAGTCAGTCACATTCTGTAACACTTAAGGTGGTGGGTATAAGCTCGGCTGGTTCTCCCAGTGAGTTAGCACTTGGTTCTGGTGAATGCATCCAATGCATGACCGGGGCAGAGATACCAGCTGGCGCTGATACAGTGGTGATGGTAGAGCACACGAGCGGGTTTTCAGGGTCAGATAGTGTCCAGGTATTTTTGGAAACACCTCCCGGAAAACATATTCGAAAAAAAGGAGAAGAAATTCGGGAGGGAGATATTTTGATTTCCAAAGGGACCCGCATTTCTCCCAGTGAAATCGGTACCTTGGCCACTTTTGGATATGGAGAATTTTCTGTGGTAAAAAAACCGCGCATTGCTATTTTTGGCACAGGGGATGAATTGGTAGAGCCAGGAAGTAAACTTAGATCTGGAGATATCTACAATTCAAACCTATACGTTTTTGCGGAGCTGGTTGAAAAGGTTGGCGGTGAGGTCACCATGCGTAATGTCATTAAGGATGATAAGGACGCCCTGCGATCTTTTTTGTCTAGGGCTTTGAACACCTGTGACGTCATTATTTCATCCGGTGGAGTTTCCATGGGCAGGTTTGATTATGTGCGGGATGTTTTTATGGAATTAGGTGTGCAGGAGTATTTTTGGAAGGTGGCACAGAAACCAGGGAAACCGCTCTTTTTTGGTAGCGGAAATGACACCTTGATTTTTGGACTGCCTGGAAATCCCGTTTCTTCCTATATTGGGTTTATGGAGTGGGTTTGGTCAGTTCTGGAGACCATGATGGGGATTCCAGAATCAAAACTAACAACTGGTATTTTGACTGAACCATTCCCACGGGAAAAAGTAAAATACAGATATTTATTTGGTCAAGCATGGTTGGAGAACGGAAAACTGGTTTGCAAACCATCCACAAAAATTGGTTCCCACATGCTCTCCTCTTCCTTGGAAGCCAACTGTATACTTGGATCAGAACAGGGGGAGATTCCCTTAAAAGCGGGGGATGAGATCTCTGTTAATATATTGCCTTGGAAAAATATACAATGATCATAACCCCACAGGAACTGCAACAGTGGAAGGATGAAGGAAAATCTTTTACGGTGATAGATATCCGTCCGGTAGAGCAGAGAGAAGAGTTCCCATTAGATGGATTGAGGTCTGTTATTGCTGAGCTGGGCTCTATTCCTATTACCGAAAATGAGTCAGTACTGATTTGTCAATTCGGAATTGTGACTGAAGGAATTATTATCGAACGGGAATTAAAAAATGCGTTCAGTCTTTTGGGCGGGGTTCAGGCCTGGACTGCATACCAATCTGAGAAGGAAGATTTAAGTCGCTGGTCGAGGCAAACCGTCCTTCCGGATATTGGGTTGGAAGGACAGAGAAAACTTTTGAACGCAACCGTGGGAGTTGTTGGTATGGGAGGACTGGGGTGTTCCGCTTCTCAATCACTTATAGCTGCGGGGGTTGGAAAACTGAAAATAATTGATGGAGATAACGTGGAGCTTTCTAATCTTCACAGACAGCCACTCTATGGTGTTGAAAATATTGGTCGAATGAAAGTACAGGCAGCAAAAGAGAAATTGGAAAAATTGAATAGAGATGCCATCGTTGAAATAGTTGATGTATTTTTTAATGATGACAATGGACTGAACTTTGTAAGTAGTGTAGATATTGTGATTGATGCGACGGATAATATTCCGGCTCGGCTGTTAATTGATCGGTTTTCAAAGGAAGCGGGTGTGCCCATGGTCTATGGAGGTCTATATCGCTATGAAGGGCAGGTCGCAGTTTTGAACGCAAATGGATATTCAGGTTACGGTGAATTATTCCCCGAACCTCCATCCGGAGGAGATACCTGCGCTGAGGCCGGTGTGTTGGGCATGCTCCCAGGTATCATTGGTAATATACAGGCACTTGAAACCGTAAAACTGATTGTAGGTATTGAACCAAATTTAATTGGTAAACTACTGGTGTATGATGGCATGAGCCACACAGCCCAAACGATTGAACTATGATACAGGTAAAAGTAAAATGTTTTTCACATGTGAAATATGCATTGGAAACAGATGAACTAGAGTTAGAATTAGAGAGGGGATCAACAACGACACGGTTGGACAAATTGATTCGTGAAAAAGCGAAAGGAAAACTGGATGGCGTGAGCCTGCGCGTGGCCGTAAACAAAAAGTATGTTCCTGAAGAAACAGTATTGGGTGATGGTGACGAGGTGGCATTCATTCCACCGGTACAGGGTGGATAAATGATAAAAGTTGAAATTGTAAGTGGTCCGATTGATTTTTTCATCCCTGATGATAATCATAGTCAGGATGGCGCAGAGTTGACGTTCAATGGCCGCGTCCGAGCCACGGAGCATGGCAAAAATATTACTGCTCTTGAATATGAAAAATATGAAGGTATGGCTCAAACAGAGCTGAAGAAATTGGCCAAAGAAACTGTACAGAGATTCCCTATCAATGACCTATTCTGTAGACACCGCATTGGAAGAGTGAATGTTGGGGAAACAAGTATCCATGTAGTAATCTGCTCAAAGCACCGACAGGAAGGTATTGATTCAATGTCCTGGTTTATTGCCGAACTGAAAAAACGGATTCCAATCTGGAAATGGGCTATACTGGAAGATGGTTCCAAGGTGCCAAGCGAATGTGTCCACTAACCCTCTAGAAGATTC
>CAYSQB010000075.1:0-6344 GCA_964433085.1 uncultured bacterium | reverse complement strand
CAGATACCTATGGAAGACGCAGCAGGAAAGCTCTCCTATCCGTTTCATATCAAAGAAGAAATGTTCACCACTGCGTGGGAGGCATTTCGTCAATGGAGGGACAAGGTCTTTTTCTATTTCTGTATGGAGGATAGAAAATTGTGGGAGTCAGTGTTTGGGTATTGCTATGAAAAAAATGAAGATTTTGAGGATGCCCTGTGTAACCAAGTTTTTGAAAAACTGCAAGGTTAGGGTAAAGACTCTCTCCAAAATATGAGCTAAACTAACACCTTTATCTATAAAGGTATTGTTAGGAACCGTGTTGTGAAACCGTGGTCCAAATGAATCTTATATCATTTAGCCACACCAATCATTTTAATCGTTCCTCAACAAACTTCAGCATTTTTTTCTGTTGCGATAACCATCCTAACCTTGCTTCAATATTAACATAGCGAACTCCATTCCGTAATGCTGCCCAAGATAGGCTGCCGTCATCTTCCTCAGATATTTGATTTTGTAAAATCACATTATAATGAACATCCTTAGATAAGGTGTCAAAGTCATTGGGATCAGTGCAAATGATAAAGTCACGGAGATTCTCTTTTGGGTTTATCGAAACTTTTGTATGATTCTTCAACTCAGATCTGAGGTCATAACCATGGAAATTATTATGAACTGCAATCAAAACACCGCCGAAATCTGGAAAAAGAATATCAAGGAATTGGCCCCGTTCTTTGTCCAGTTCATCAAGAGCTTTCTTAACGATACCGGGTGCCCATTCTAGCTTAAATTTTGTTAAAGTTTTAAATGAACCTGACCGTGAAAATATTCGATTTGGATCAATTTTGGTGTCATAAAAGAACACCTCCCGCTCTTCACTGTTTATCAAAAATGCTGTACCATTATAAAGATTCAAATGATATTTTATGGCCATGTTAGCGGTTTTTTCATCACCGTGAATCCAAATGTAGTGTTTGTTAGATTTACCGTTTTTGACTACTTCGAAATCAATGCTGGAAAATGATACGGATGTATCCACAATATCCCGTGTTTCTTTTTCTGAACCAAGCAATACACTTACAATAAAATAAATATAAAATAATCTGTTTAACATGTGTTACTCTCTAACCCCTTAATAACTCATTTCTTTTAATCAGATATAGGTTTGTATTAATCATTGGATATCATTCAAAGTGAATGCTGGAATCAATATCCGTTTTTGATCTCGAGCCCACCAATGTCCCGTTTTTTTCTTTTGATCCAAATTGGTAAAATGATAATTATAGATCCATACTCTTAAATATTTTGGAGTTTCTGTCTCACCCTCTAATAATGACATTACCGATGGTGAACCTTCCAGTAGTTTTCGGAGAAACCTATAGAACCAGTGGTACCCAGAAGGGACACGAAGACGGCTCATAAGTGCCGCATGATCCTGAAATGTTTCCGGTTTCGTAGTGTTCATCTGCCAGTAGATTTCATCCACCTGTTCAAAAAACAAAGCAGCAAACCACATTTGCCAATCCAGCCTTGGTTGATGTGGTTGAACAAAACCGGGACTCACATCCTCCTTCCCTGCTTTCCATTTAAAAAGAATCTCTTCCCAGTCTTTACCATTTTCGCTTTTTTCTATTATGAGTTCTGGTCGGGTGGTTGTCATGACAGAAAATAATCCGTAAGTGTTGATGATTCCAAACGGACGAATCGAGCTCAATGTATTATGAATCACTGACGGAAATTTTACATCTGGAAAATACCGTGAAGCTGTGTGGGCACTGCTAAATAGAAACATAATGAATACAAACCCAATAATGATTTTTT
The DNA here is from genome assembly GCA_964433085.1 of uncultured bacterium. Classification (GTDB taxonomy): domain Bacteria; phylum Fidelibacterota; class Marinisomatia; order Marinisomatales; family AB-629-J13; genus AB-629-J13. The sequence goes on along the minus strand of CAYSQB010000075.1, from coordinate 4,544 downwards.
CTTTTATTAAATTCCAACTGGATAGTTTTGTATTATTAGAAACAGAGCCCCCTAAATCTGAATTGAAAATTTTTCTTAAAATTCTGTCATCCAAAAGAAATATGCAAAGACTCACTGTCAATAAATTAAAAAAGGTATAGTTCCCAGTTAAAAGAATGAGCCCCATCAAAAGAGTAACATAAAAACAAGCACACAGTTTAACTCTTTGAGGACCAAAGATAAAAAAAGGAATGATCAATTCCACAAAAAACATAAATCCGGTGGACAATTGATGAAACCACACCGGTAGCTGATGTATGTACCAAGCAGTCCATGTGGCAAGAGGTTGAGTTTCATAATGATACGTGAGAGCTGTCAGGTCCGTCCAAACTGGGTCACCGCTAGCAAGTTTTGTTACTCCAGAAAAAAACATAAGACGGAACAAAAGCCAACGCATTAAGAATACACATCCTCCTGAAAGAGAATATTGTTTTGACAATTGAAATCTGAAACAGAATGGTGCAACAAATATAGAAAGAAATCCAGTTTCAAGTAAAAGAATGTCCCACTGAAAACTCAAGAATCGCTGACCTCCGGTATACACCGATAAATACAAAAGCCATAATACTATTGCTGAGATTCCGGGCAAAATTCCTGACAATAGGAGTATGGAAAAAATCATTCCTGAAATACAAATGAAATCCATCCCTCCGAAATTTTGAAAAAACCACTGAAGCGAGGGAGCGTGAAGAAAACCTACGTTTCCAACTTGGTTTTTAATGTGATTAAAGTATTCTGTAATAGGAAGGATTCCCTCAGGTCCAACCAATCCTTTCCACTGAACCCAAAAGGATGTAAATCCAATACAGTAGATGACCGCAATAAATTTTAAAAATAGCCAACGGGAAATATGATATGATGGAAGCTCTGTATTATTACCCCAAAGAAGTTTAGTAACCTTGCTGAAGAAATTCCGGTTTGCTGCTATAAATGAATATACCGATTCTGATAAGATTCTAAACAATCTTATCCGGTTGTATATCCAGTTAAACCAACTCAAAAAGCGATTGGATGTTAGGGATCTAAAGACAGCTCCAGCTCCACTTAAAAAGATACCATTTGGAAGGATGAGAAAAACTGAGGTTTGAAATTCGTTCTCAGATAAAGGTGAAAATTGGTCTCCACATTCCTGATAGGAAATATAGCGTATTTTTTCCCTTGTTCTGGTTTTCCATCGGTTTATCCAATATGTACAGAAACTACAATCTCCATCATAAACCATGGTAGAAATGGTAGGACGGACATCTATCTGAAGTTTATTAGGTTTAGTTTTTATCATAAGTGAGAAAATTAATAATATAAGAGTTTACTCATGGCAAATAAATTTACACATTGTTTTAAATAATATTTATGAAATCCCTTGTATCTATATCTCTTGCACTTATCTTTTCGGTAACCTTGTTTTTTAAATGGATATTTCAGCCTTCCTTTATTCTCTCTGAACAAGAATTGAGTAAAGCAAAATCAAGGGAAGTAACTATTTATCGTGACACTTGGGGGGTCCCACATATATTTGGAAAAACGGACTCAGATGCTGCATTTGGGCTTGCCTATGCCCACTCGGAAGATGATTTCAGCACCATACAGGATGTCATCATTATGGTGAAACAAAAATCGGGGTTACTTAAAGGAAAGGATGGTGCTATAACAGATTTCCTGATGGAATGGCTCAGAATTTATGAAACGGTGGATAAATTTTATCAATCTCACTTAAGCCCTGAGGTCAAGCAATTGATGGAAGGCTATTGCCAAGGAATAAATCTTTATGCGCACGAACATAATGATGAAATTAAACTGAATGTGTTCCCAGTAAAACCCCGGGATATTGTAGTGGGATTTGTTTTCAGGACACCCATGTTTTTCGGTTTGGACAGGGAACTGGAGTCTTTATTCAATCTCAAAGAAAAACCTAAAATCCAGTCCAGTTCTAAAAGAGAAAAGAGTCCCTCACCCATCGGATCAAATGGCTTTGCGGTTTCACCCAAACGTTCTGAAAATGGTGAAACCATGCTGGTCATTAATTCTCATCAGCCCTGGGACGGACCAACCTCATGGTATGAGGTCAATATACACAGTGAGGAAGGGTGGAATATGAGCGGCGGATTGTTTCCCGGTTCTCCTGTAATTTTTGTGGGACATAATGACAGTCTTGGATGGGTCCACACTGTAAATGAACCGGATTTAATCGATACCTATATTTTGGATATTCATCCCGAGAATCCCTACATGTACAAATTTGATAATGAATGGCTAACATTAGAAAAAAAAATAATGCCTATAAAACTAAAAATACTGGGCCCTTTTTCGTGGACAATAAAGCGGGACGTCCTTTGGTCTGTTTATGGTCCCGTTCTTCAGTTTGACCATGGAACGTACGCAATAAGATATTCTGGAATGAATGAGATTCGCCAGATAGAACAATGGTACCGAATGAATAAATCATCAAATTTTTCAGAGTGGTTCAAATCAATGGAAATACAGGGTATACCTTCGCTGAACTCTGTGTATGCTGATTATTCTGGAAATATATTTTATGTTTACAATGGAAATTTCCCTGATAGACAACCTGGTTTTGATTGGCAGGGATATCTCCCTGGATGGACATCAGAGACACTATGGAAAAATACAATCCCTATTGAAAATATCCCCATGGTAAAAAATCCTGAAAGTGGCTATCTTTTTAGTACAAATCAAACTCCCTTTATGGTAACTGAAAAAATAGATAATCTGGATCCTAACTTTTATCCTATAGAATGGGGCATTGAACAACATATGAACAATAGGGCCTATCGTGCTTTTGACCTATTTTCCAGTAACACTGAAATTTCATTTGAGGAACTAAAAAAAATAAAATTTGATCTTTATTATTCTGAACAATCTGTAATGGTACAATACATAAATGATATTATCAAAGCCATTGATATTTCTAGTTTAGACTTTCAGGATGTAAAATCAGTTTTGGCTGACTGGAATTTGAGTACGCACCCTGAAAATAGGGAAGCCGCCTTTGCTATTTTATCAACCAAACCATTTATACAGTTCCAGTATAGAAAATTGGATGACGCTATTTTGTTGGAGCATACTAAAAATGCAGAAAAATATTTAAAGAAATTTCATGGCTCACTTAGAGTTCCGTTTGGTAATGTTCAGAGATTGGTGTGGGGAGAAACAGATTTAGCTATCGGTGGAGGTCCGGATATACTACGAGCAGTGTATAGCACCTATGATGGAAACGGAAAATTAAAGGGAACCGCTGGTGATGGACTTTTTTTCTTTGTGAAATGGGACAAAAATGGAAAGGTACTTTCCGAGAGTATTCATCAATATGGAAGTGCAACCACTCGCCCTACATCATCTCATTACGATGATCAAGCCCATTTATTTGTTAAAGAAAAAATGAAACCCACATGGAGAGAAAAAAGTGAACTATTAAAACATTTGGAAGCCAAATACTCTCCTGGAAAGTACATCTCGGAAGATTAATTAAAGAGTGAGATACGAAAAGATAAACAGGAGCAAGGATTCTTAAATAAGATAGATTATTTCCTGTGTCTCAGTTCTACAGTACGAAGCCGGTTGATAGCTGCAGCAATCTCATACTTACGTGGCCTAGAAAAATTTCCAGGATGATATTCTTTAATGTAAAAAGGATCAAGGGCATCCAGGCCGTTTTTGTCAAAAAAATGTTCCAACCCTTCAACAACATCCTTCAATGTAGCAAAATCACTCATCAGTGATCGAGTAGCAAGATAAATCGCATGACCAACTGCTCTGGTTTGACTGCTTTCCACTAACTGGTCAATGTAGCGAAGGTCAACTGTTTCCGATCCAAAGACCATAAGGTCACGAGCCTGTGCCTCAATTTTTACCTTCCTGTGACCTCTTGAGGCACTAAAACTCCCCGCCTGAGGGATTCGGGCTATAACCTGTCCAAATGGTTCCGGTGTTTCCACCTGTCGCTCCGTGGGATGGCTGTGGACTAGATCCTTGACCTTTTGACCTACGTCATGGGGACGAAAATCCTGCATTTTAATGACATGATCTGCCACATCAAAATAATCACCAGATCCGCCCATGACCAGAACTGTTGATATCCGAAGGGTGTCGTACAACTCCCGCACACGGTCTACAAAAGGTGTGATGGGCTCCTGATCTTTATGAACTAGCTCTTGCATGCGGGCATCTCGGACCATGAAATTGGTGGCGGAGGTGTCTTCATCCAATAGCAGCAAATTGGCTCCGACTTCCAGAGCCTCCATGATATTGGTTGCCTGACTGGTACTCCCGCTGGCATCCTCACTGCAAAATGAATCTGTGCTTATCTTTTGGGGTAAATTGGTAATAAAAGGATTAATATTTACGCTTTCAACCCGACGGCCGTCTTCCGCCCTGATCTTTACTGCATCTTTTGTTGTGACCACATACTCTCTACCATCATCAGGAATATGGGCATATACGCACTTCTCTAATGCCTTGAGCAGTGTTGACTTGCCGTGATAACCACC
>CAYSQB010000074.1:0-6435 GCA_964433085.1 uncultured bacterium | reverse complement strand
TTATTATACTTTTCAAGAATATATCCGGTATTAGCATCAATAAAATAGTACCAGTTGTCCACAGCATTGGGGCGCACCTGCACGTGCCAGATCAAATGAGGGGTATGACCATCTTCGTCAATCCAGATGTATTGTTTACCCACCGGACTATCATAAGATAAAAGTGCTTTCATTTCATCATTAAACTCTGTCAGAGTGCTGAAAGTGCCTATATCATCAAGGGCAATCTGAATAGCCTGCTCTTTTAAATAATTGATTTGTGAGAGATCCAGGTCCTTTGGAGAAGGGGAAAATCGGGCATTGATCAAATACAGATCACCCTCAGGCTCAAAGTGAGAGACAACTGTTTTCCCCCAGACCGGTATTCCCTGGTAAACCTGTTGAAATTTCACATGCGTTTTCCCATACCTATCATCGAATTCCTTTACAGTTTCCAGCTCTGCATATGAATCCCCAAGTTGAAACACCTCTTTGTGAGTACTGATGAATTCCTTTGCAATCTCCTCTGCAGAATATGCTCCAGAAAATTGACTGCTGAACTCACTTAATTCTGGTCCAGTTATAAAAACAGGGGTGTCATTTATCTTATTCCAACTGACATTAAATTTTGATTTGAACTCAGTTTTTTTTATTTGGCGGGTTAAATTGATCGGACTGTCTCTTAATCCAGTTAGAGATTGAGACAATGAAGAGTTTGACCCCTTTTGAAATTGCTGATTTTGAGAGGTTCCTTCTATCACTTCCTTCAATCTTTCACCCAGAACTTGAAGGTCAGAGATGGTTGGTTTTTGTACCGTTCTGCTACTTTTAACAGGTTTACTGCTCAGGGCAGTTCTATTGACATTTTCACCAAAAAGGCCATGAAACATCAGAAAAACCGGTAAAATCCATTTAGATGGTTGGATATGTTTAATCATTTGATACTTCGACATTTTAGACCTCCTGAGTTTTATCAATTTTATTAATTACCTTTCTCAATTAAAATAAATTTCAATTCAATATTTATTGATCCACAAAAATTGTTATTTCTCCATCTCTGCTGCTTCTCAACCAATAGGCATGCCCCGATTCAAGAATCTGAGGTTCATAACTGTTTACAAAGTGTAAACATGGATAATGAATATTACAACACATTATTTTGTGTGGCGTTATGGAAATCACATTTCTTAATTGATCTCATTGTATCATCTTCAATCCTTTTTATCCCAGGATAAATAAAAACGGTAATTACAAATTGATTAGACACCCCTTTTTTATTACAAAACAATTACATTTGCATTTTTTTGGGGTTTTTGGCTATAAAAAGGAATCCCCTCTGGAGGGGAAAATCATTTTACAGAGATAGAGTGTTATCCATAAACAAATACCACATTTACCTGATGTCGTTTCTTTTTATACTTCCGGTTGTACATTTTTCTGAGGAACCGTTTCTCTTTTTTGGTCAATTTCCCGTGATGGTGTACGTGAACATGAACGACTCTCCCTCTTGTTTCAGGAACAATTTTTCCGATCCTATGTTTGTAGTGCTTATCATAAATGACGTGGTCGGGCTGGGAGGAAGCACACCCACTTATGAGAAGCACCATTGTAAGAAAGGCAGGAAGTAATAAATGTAATTTTTTCATAATTCTCTCCATTTTTTTTATTCTTAGACCTAAATGGAGTTGAAAGGTTAAATACTGATTTTGTCTTTCAGTTTTTTATCTTCAACCGAAGCATCCAGAGAAACTGCAGTATCATAATGATGTTTTGCGGGTTCTAACTTTTTCAATGTCAAATACAATTTACAAATTAAAATGTGAACCGATGCGTTGTAAGGATTGCTCTCCAGTCCACAGAAAAAATGAACTTCCGCCAAATGAAAATTCTTTTTCCTCTGGTAATATTTCCCCAGTTCAATATTTGCTCCCGAATGTTGAATATCCCTTTCAATACACTGGATAAAATATTGGCAGGCTTTTTTGTACTTCTTGTGCTTCAGCTGGATCTTTCCCAGGCGATAATACACATCCCCGTTCAGTGGGTCTATTGATTCCGCATCATTATAAAACTGCTGTGCTTTATTAATATCCTTTTTTGCAAAATGATAAGTCCCCATCTCTATCAGTAAATTGGATAAATGTCTTTTCTGATCCATCTCAAGGAAAAACAATTTTCTCACCAAGCCAAAGAGGTTTTGGTGGGCATAATCTTTTTGCCGTTCTTCTGATTCAAGAATCAGTCTCCTGTCTATGTCGATGGCTTTATTCAGATAATCTACATAGTGCAAAAAATCATCTCTGTCTTTGTACTCCTGAGCTAGGATGACGTGGGCTTCAGAAAAATCAGGGTTGCATTCGATTGCCCTATGTAAATGATGCATGACCTTATTCATTTAATTTTTATTCCTAAACAATAAGGCCAGACGATAATGCGCCTTGGCATAATGAGGATGTAATTCAATGGCTTTTAACAGATGATTTTCTGCATCCGCAAGGTTCCCTTCCTCTTCTAAAAGTAGTGCCATGTGGTAGTGTATTTTTGGGAAAGTTGGGTCCAGTCTCAGTGCCTCTATATAATGTTTTTTTGCTCGATCTAGTTCTTTTTTTATTACCAGTGTCCCATCCTTGTTTAATCGCCTTCCCGAGCTCAGGAGGTTTGCCAGATGATAGTGGGCCATAAAATATTTTGGGTTTATATCAAGGGCAGTCAGATAGCATTTCCGTGCAGAGGCATAGTCCGCAGGATCATTTAATATCATACCCAGATAGTAATATGCCTCCGTAAAATTCTGATCTGCTTCAATTGTCTTTTCCATGTAGGCTTTTGCTTCTTCCATCATATTCAATTTTTTCATCAACAGCCCAAGATGGAAAGATGCATCTCGATGCTTGTGATTCCTCGACAACGCTTTCAGGTAATGTTCTTTGGCAGCTTCGTAGTCCTCTTTCTCCTCAAGAAATCGAGCCAGATAATAGTATGCATCATCAAATTCTGTATTGAATTTGACGGCCTTTTTAAGATGAGAGATCCCCTCATTGACTTCATTGTGCTCTCTCAGTAACAATCCTAAATGAAAATGAGTCAAATAACTTTTGGAGAAATGTTTCAGTGAGCGTTTAAAAAAAATTATTGCATCTTTTTCTTTATCCAATGCCTTCGAGACCAATCCTAAATGATAAAGAGCTTTTGAAAATCTTGAATTTTGTTTTACAGCTTTTTTGAGATGTTTTTCAGCTTTTTCATATTCTTCCTGGTCCACATAAATCATACCGAGGCGTAAATTTGCCTTTGCATGGTTTTCATCGGTATTTAATATTTTATTAAAACAGGAAATGGCATAATCCTTCTCAGGTTTTGACAGTAATGTGCCGTCCTTATCTTTTTTATGCCCATTCATCACCAGCTTGCCCAAATAATAAAGAGCATCCACATAGTCAGGTTGTATATCTATGGCTGTCTCATAATTCTTTTTTGCCTGGTCATAATCTTCTGGATCTCTTAATAGCATTGCCAGTTCAAAATAGGCCTCCGAAAAATTCTGGTTTGACTCAATGGCTTTACCAAAATGTTCCGTTGCTTCTTCGATTTTTTTTATCTCTTTCAAAAAAAGTCCATACTTGAATTGGATCTCAGGATCATCAAACTTGATGGTAACCGCTTTTTCAAAATTATCCCTTGCCAATTTATTTTTCTTAAACTCAGCAGCAATCAAGGCAAGCTGGAAATACCCGTCTGCGTGATTATTATTTAATTTTATGACCTCTTTAAACTGCTTTTCTGCACCTTTTTTATCCCCTTCGTCCCTTAATAGGCAGCCTAGCTCGTAATGAGCATCCAAAAAATCAGGGTTGATCTTGAGTGCCTGCTCAAGGTGGGACTTGGCATCCATCTTGACATTTTTTTTCTTCGATTTTCCTTCTTTTATTTTCTGAGCTGTTTTTGCCATCTTGGTCTGATTCGGCCCTATTTTGTTTTCATCACCCAGACACCATCCCACTCACCTTTCGGGGGATTCTTTTTCATATAATCACAGCGTTCCAAATACATTTTTGAACATTTGTCATCGGGATTTCCTTTCAGTCCCTCTTTAAATAATTTCTTGGCATCGTCCCAACGGGCACTTTTATAGTATTCCACACCACTATTAAAATTACCTAGTACCTCGATCATATTTGGAAATGTATTTTCGTTATGATAGTCCAGCACTTCGTAAATGCTCACCGGTTTTGTTTTTCCTTTCACAATAACCTTATCAATTTCTCTGGTGCGATATGTGGCTTTTAATTCGTTAAAAGTATATTCACTGATGATAATGCGGACCCCATACTGTTTGCATGCGCTTTCCAGCCTAGCCGCAAGATTGACACCATCGCCGATCACCGTATAGTCCATCCGTTTTGGCGAACCGATGTTCCCTGAAACGATCATGTCCGTATTCACACCCATTCCATGGTCAATTGGAATTTGTCCTGCTTTCTCCCGGGCATCGTTCAATATATAGAGCTCTGTCATCATTTTGATGGCAGCACGAACACCCCTGTCTGGGTCGTCATCATGTGAAAACGGTGTTCCGAATATGGCCATGATCGCATCACCGATGAATTTATCTAACATACCGCCCTCATCCGTAATACAATCAACCATGATGGTGAAATATTCATTCAACAACGAAACGGTACCTGAGGCTCCTAAAGATTCTGTTAGAGTGGTAAAACTGCGGACATCAGAAAACAAAACGGTACCGATACTTTCCTTACCGCCCATGATGTCTTCTTCAGACTCATCCAGAAGTTTATCGGCTAATCCCGGGTCCATGTACCTTGACATAGTGGATTTCATCCGTTTTTCACTGCTGATATCCTCAATCATTATCAACGATCCCAAAGATTCATTTTCGACTCCCAGCAACGGCAAAACACTTATATTTGCCGATACGGTCTCACCGCCAAACTCAAGCTCTACATCCATAAATTCCTCTTCCCCTTTTTGCTTTAGTTTGTCCTCATCATCCTCATCGTCCTCACCCTGAGAATCGTCGTCCTGAATTTTTTCTACCAGCCATGCATTGGATCCTGAAAATAGGTCCTTGATATTCTGACCAAGCACTTCCTTCAGTTTTGTAATTTTCAGAATGTTCAGTCCAGCAGGATTGCATGTGACAATTTTCCCATCTTCATCTATGGTAATCACACCGTTAGACATGGAGGACAGCATTCCCTGGCTGTAATTTTTTTCATTTTGTACATCATTGAACAGCTTTGCATTCTCAATTGCCATAGATATTTGTGATGTAAATGCTTCCAGCCTTTTCTGGTCCTCATCCGTAAACGGTCCCTCCCGTTTGTTCAGTACCTGACACACACCAATTCGCTTTCCTTCCTTATTGATCACCGGTGTACACAGAATGGATCGTGTAAAATATCCTGTGGATCTATCAAAACCGGGATTGAATCTCAAATCAGCATAGGCGTGAGGTATGTTCAAGGGAGTACCAGAAGCAAAAACACTCCCTGCAATACCTAGATGATTTGGAAAACGTATTACATTCTTCCCCACACCTTCCACGACTTCGGTATAAAGCTCATTTGTTTTTTCATCATTGATAAACAAGGTAGATCTCTCTGCATTCAGCATCTTTGTGACCGTTCCAATTATTCGCTGCAAAAGAGGTCCCAATTCCAGTTCGGAAGAAACTTTGGAAACGACATCCAGAAACTCTAACTCCTGTTTTCGTGATTTCTCAATTTGTTCCACAATGATATTCCCCTGAATAGCGATGGCAGCCTGTTGGGTCATAGATTGCAATATTTCTAGGTCATCTTCAGAAAATTTCCCATCTATTTTATTTAAGATCTGTGATACTCCAATAATTTCCCCGCTCACCGTTTTAAGCGGTGCACAGAGGATACTTTTTGTTCGGTAACCGGTCCTCATATCCACTGACTTATCAAATCTGTCATCCTTGTATGCATCCAGGATAATGGCACCTTCGTTGTGTGTAAAAACCCACCCTGCAACACCTTTGGTGTTCATTATACGAATCTCCCGGCGGAAATTTCCTTGAGCAAACCGGGAATACAATTCCTGGGAATTTTCGTCATTCAGGAATATTGTTCCTCTCTCTCCACCAATGGCAGATGTGGTAATGTCAACTAATGTTTCCAATGCTTCATCCAGATTTCTACTGGCGGCCATATCATTTGTAATTTGCAATAATAGCTCATTGAATTTTTCTTTTTTTGTCAGGGATTGTGTCCGAGACCTTGTAAGTGTGCTAGGCATAGGCTTTTTCCAGTTTTTTTCTTAAAATAATTATTGTGTCCTTTAATTGGAGCATTTGTCCTTCGAATTCAAGTCCTCTCTTATCAACCTGGTCCGTGAGTGTAAATCTGTTTCTTTCCATCTCATTGCGCAGTGCATCTACCGTGCTCTTTAACTGTCGGTTCTCATCGT
>CAYSQB010000073.1:0-6529 GCA_964433085.1 uncultured bacterium | reverse complement strand
GGGAATTGAATAACAGACTGCAACAGAAAAACTTTTCCAATTCAAAAATTAATGAAGTTATAGATTATCTCATTGAGTTAGGATATTTGGATGATGAAGGATTTGCTAGTCTTTTTGCTAGTGATAAAATCAAACAGTATGGTGTAGGACCTATTTATTTGCATTCTGAATTATCAAAACATAATATACCGGATGAGAAAATTAAGAATGCAATTCAAAGAGGATACAAAAACTTCCCATTAGATGAATTAATAATAAACCATATTAATAAACGAAATAAAATACTGAATTCCAAAAATATTTTCGTTAAGAAAAGAAAAATTATTCAATTTTTACAGAGAAAAGGATTTACCTGGGAACAAATATCACCACATTTGAATAAAATATTTCCTGATCAATAAACATTATAAATACAATAGATCCTTTGCAATATTCACCATTTACTTCATTTGATATATCTGTATTAAAATCTATCCTTTCTCGAGAACCAAATGAGAAGGAATTAAATTTTATTGGTGCATCTCTTGAACCATTAATTTCCAGACGTTACTTTATTGATTTTTCTAAGGACTCTTTGTTTCTTAAGGCATTAAATAATAGCCACCTTGATAATGAACATGGATTGAGCTATTCCTGTTCCACCTTAAAGGATATCTCTATATTAAATATGCTGCTTACACAGAAAACAATTTACAAAGATATATCTTGTACCACAGTGAACCATCACGATAAAAATTTATTGATTTCGATAAAAGACCTTGCTAAAAAATTAAAGGAAATTGATTTAGAACCAAGTCATATACTTCTGGAGAATTATCGTTCTGAAGATGAATATAACTACAGAGAATTCATTTTTTCTATTGGTACGGGACAAGCAATGAGTTCACCAACAAAATATATTCCGATTGATAGTTCTATATATTTAATAACTCATAAATCAAAGTCCGTTACAAAACAATTCAAACAAATGTATCAACTTATTCGTGAGATAAATACAAATTCAAAAGTATTTTCAAAGTTCTTACTCGATGGTTATACACCTATATTTACTATATTATCATATATAATGGACCAAGAGGGAGGGGTAAAATTACAGTTTAATCGTGAAACTGATATTTTTGATATACTATTTCATACTGTTGATTTTGGGTTAATTATTTTTGGTAATAAAAGGATATATCAAAATATAAGAAAAGTAAATGAAAACCAATTTGATGTTATCAGACTAGGAAGATGTACGGATCAAAACTCCCTAATAATTTATGTAAGGAACAATCAGCAATTTTTCTTTCCAAAAAATATATTTTCTTTTCTTTGGAGGTCAGATAATACCATATCTTCGACTCAACGGAAAAAAGTAAAAAATATTACTAAATTACATAGCTTAAAAAAGCTTAAATGCAATAAATCATTCATTGCAATATTAAAACGGATATCTAACGATAATAAATTATATAAAATAAACCGTGGTGATTTGTTAAAAAAAGAGAACGCCGATAAAGCTGTATTTTGGGAAGATATAAATATCAATGGATTCCTTACAATTGCTTTCTCCGAATATAATCACTTTTCAACCATCGATCCTGAGTCAGCTGGGAAAATTGCAATTTCAAATGCGGTCAGATCAGTCCGGTGTGCAGGAGCGAATGTCATTGGAGTTATAATACAAAATACTTTTTCCACAAATTCTGATTTTCTTTCAAATTCTGTTTCTCTTAATAAGAGTCAGGATATAGCCATAAAACATTTTGAACTAGATGTTTTATCGAAAAAGATTAACCTCGATTCAAAAATAATTTCACAGGATATAGCAGTTATCGGCAATATACCTGATAAAGATGTTTGTTTATCTTCTGGTTTTAAACAGGCAGATCATTTTATTTCAATTTTAGGAAGTCATAAAGGGGAACTTGTGGGGTCAGTATTTCAAAAATGTTTTCCAAATAGTGTAGGAGAACATCCAGTTACGATTGATTTAGATATGGAAAATAAATTGGGAGAGGTTATTAAGTTGGGGATTGAAAGCCGGTTAATTCAAACTGCGACAAATGTAGGAAAGGGTGGTCTGTCTACTGCCATTTCATCTAATCTGATTACTTCTCCAGATGAAATGGGAGCTCGAATTCATCTGTCCCGAAAGCTAAAACCTGAAGAACTTTTATTCGGAGAAACTCATGGATTGGTCTTAATCTCTCTTAGAGAAGAAGATATAATGGAATTTGAACGGATTTGTATGAATATAGGTGTTCCGTGCACTACCATTGGTAGAGTAACAAATACCGGCAGATTGACTTTCAACGATATGATTGACATCTCTACTGTAGAACTTAAAATTATCCATGAAAGATAAATTACCTACAGTAAGAAATGCTGACAAAAATTTAATCGAAGTTCGGAATATTTATTGCGTGGGGAGAAATTTTATTTCTCATACTAAAGAGTTGAATAATATTATTCCGGATAATCCTGTATTTTTTCAAAAATCGATATCTGCCTTGACCATCTCAAGTGAAATTATAACTCCAGAAAATATTGATATTCAACACGAATTAGAAGTAGTTGTGTTAATTCAATCTAGTGGATACAAAATAAAAGTAAAAAATGCAATGAACTATGTTGATGGGTATGGATTAGGATTGGATCTCACAGATAGAAAAATGCAGGAGGATTTAAAATCGAAAAAATTGCCATGGTTTTTATCAAAAAACTTCAGAAACTCTGCGATTGTGACTGATTTCATCCATTGGAGTGATTCAAGGTGGAACAGTGTTTTTTGGTTAGAAAAGAACAAAGTTAGAGCCCAAGAGGGAGAAATGAGTAATATGATTTACTCTGTAGGATATCTTATTGAGTTTTTATCTCATAGAATCCCATTAATGGCGGGTGATATTATTTTCACAGGAACTCCTGGTGGAGTAGGTCCGATAGAAAATGGAGATGAGTTAAAATTGGGATTGGGAAATAACATACTAAAAGTTGTCAAAATTTTAAACTGAGTGAATTTTTATCTCATTAATAATTTTATTATGAACCAATCCGTTTGAAGCAATGATTTGCTTATCATATATTGTAAATTGATCACCATTCATTTTTGAGATTGTTCCACCCGACTCAGTGACTATTAGAATACCAGCAGCAGTATCCCAGGGATGCAGATCAAACTCCCAAAAACCATCTACTTTGCCTGATGCAACATGGCATAGATCCACAGCAGCCGCTCCAAGTCTTCTCACACCTTGACCGATATCTGTGAATCGTTTAAAAAGGATCATATTTTGTTCCCATCGTTCACCATGTTCATAACCAAATCCTGTCACATAAAGTGACTTTTCAAGGTCATCAACGCTTGACACAGATATGGCCTTATTATTGCAGAATGCACCTTGCCCTTTGATAGCAGTATATATATTTCTTGCTGGCAATTCGACCACGCACGCAACTATAGGTTCTTCATTTTTTATAATACCTATTGAAACACCAAAAGAAGGATAATCGTGTATAAAATTTGTTGTACCATCAAGAGGATCAATGATCCATTGGTATTCTGATTCAGATAAAGAATGACCTGATTCCTCCGCTAAAATACTATGTTCAGGAAACACCTCTATAATTTTATTACAGATAAATTCTTCAGAATCTTTATCTGTTTTTGTCACCAGATCTGTTCGACATTTATGGATAGAAATTTTTGATTTTTTTGATGCAGATAAAATAATATCTGCAGCACCTTGTGCAGCACTTATTGCTACATCTAAAATGGTACGATTATCTAAATAATTAGGTGCGATACGGGATATGTTCCCTGGAAAAATATTCATTTGTTATTTTCTTTAAGGTCCCTGTCAGAAAAATAACCCCAATGAGGTTTGGGATAGTCATGAGGCTTAATGCAATATCTCCAAAATTCCAGACAAACGTGATGGGTAAGATTGCACCCATAAAATTGAAAAATACATATGTCCAGCGGTATGGTTTAATGGCTCGTGGTCCTACAAGATATTCAATGGAACGATCTCCATAATAACTCCACGCCACCATAGTTGTATACGCAAATAATAGCACAGCAATATTTACAATAAAACTGCCAATTTCGGGGGCAAAAGCAAATCCGTTTCTAAATGCTTCTCTGGTTAATTGTGCACCCGTGAGATCTGTAGATTGAAGTACACCTGTTGATAGAATTGCAAGTCCAGTCATAGTACAGACAACTATCGTATCAATGAATGGTCCTATGAGAGCTACTGCGCCTTCACGTGCGGATTCCTTGGTTTTAGCTGCTGCGTGAGCAATAGGTGCAGATCCCTGGCCGGCTTCATTGGAATACAATCCCCTCCGCACACCCCACATAATCACTGTAAGTAATCCACCCCAGCCAGCTTCAAGAGAAAAGGCTTCTCTAAAAATACTAAAGAAGCTGGGAATAACGTTTTCAAGATGGGTCAAAAGAATGATTAATGCGCCCACAACATAGAGGACAGCCATAGTTGGAACTAACTTACTAGCGACAGCTGCAATGCGCTTGATTCCGCCAATGATGACCAACCCAACAAGAGCAGCAATTAATCCACCAGAAAGCCAGATCGGAACGTTATAAGTTGCGAATGTTTGAGCTATGGTATTTGCTTGATTCATATTGCCAGTACAAAAGGAACATATCACAGCACAAGTGGCAAAAAATATTGCCAAAGGTTTCCATTTGGGTCCCAGACCTTTTTCAATATAATACATAGGACCTCCAGATGCAGAACCGTCCTCATGGATCACACGATATCGATGGGAAAGGGTACATTCGGCATATTTCAATGCCATACCAAGTAAAGCAGTGATCCACATCCAGAACAATGCACCTGGGCCACCAAGCCTTACTGCCAAGGCAACACCTGCAATATTACCAATTCCTATTGTTGCAGATAATGCAGCAGATAATGCCTGAAAATGAGTTACATCGCCCTCGTCCTCCGGATTATCATATTTTCCAGATACAACCTCAAAACTGTGTTTTAATCTGCGTAGTTGGATAAATCCTAGTGCAATGGTTACAAATAGACCAGTTCCTATCAAAATGATGGTTAATGGCATGGATATCCAACCACTGAAAATTTCTGTAAAATGCTCTAATTTTGTGGTGAAATTAGTCATATATATTTCCTTCTTAAGTTATCTTGATTTGCTTAAAACTTGTTACAAAGTTTACATGTCCGTTCCATGAATGCCAAAGTGATTTTGTCAATCTATATATTTTTTCTATTATAATCACTACATTCTGATGTGATGATATGTTTTATACTTGATATTTTGATTTTAATTTTAGCCTATTTTATAATCTAGAATTGGAGATAAGAGGGATATTCTGCTATAGAAATTAGAGATGTTTGTATAGAGTTGGTGTAAATAAGGAGATTGAATTGGAGTTAATTGCAGGAGTTGACGAAGCGGGAAGAGGGGCATTAGCTGGACCTGTCATTTCATCCGCAGTTATCCTTCCAGAGAAATATAATTTACCAGGATTAAATGATTCGAAATTACTTTCTCCTAAAAAGCGTGAAAAACTTTTTGATGAAATTAAGAATCAGGCAATAGATGTAGGGATTGGAATAGCAGATGAGAAAGTTATTGATAAAACGAATATTTTGCGTGCAACATTTACATCCATGCAACGGGCATTGGGACAATGCAAGCAACAACCGGATAAAGCATTAATTGACGGGAATGCATTACCTAATCAAATTATTCCTAATGAAGGGATAGTTAATGGTGATGCATTTGTTCCTTCAATTCAGGCTGCCTCTATTATTGCAAAAGTTACAAGAGATAAGCTCATTATTGAGCTCGGTGAGATATTTCCAGAATACGGATTTTTATATCATAAGGGATATGGAACAAAAAAACATATGGAGGCTTTGAATGAATGGAAAGCTTCCCCTATTCATAGGAAAACATTTGCACCTGTAAAAAGGAACTTGCCTTCAATAAAATGGTACAGTGAGAGACAGAAAATTGGATGGATAGGTAAAAAATTAGCTGCATTGCATATATGGAACAGAAATCATGAGATTATCATTTTGAATAATAATTCTCATATCTATGGTGAGATAGATATTATTTCAAAGAATAAGAAATTATTGGTTTTCTCTATAGTTAATACTGCAGTGGGTACATCTCATAGCGTTCCTGGAAATCAAATTGGACGTAAAGAGTTATCTCTTTTGACTAAAGTTATAGACTCCTATATACAAAATAATCCCACTAAAAGGGTTATTCGTCTAGATACTATCTTAGTTAAATTATATAAAGGAAATCATAAAATCAATTGGATTAAAGGTCTCAAACTTGATTAAAATTATTTGTAATTTTATGGAAACTATTGAAACATGAACTCTAAACTTTCCAAAACTCTCAATGAAATAAGATCTTTAGCTACACTAGTCCTTATTATTTTTCTATTGAAAGTGACCATAGTTGAGGCGTACATCGTTCCCACAGGCAGTATGGAAAATACCATAATGACTGGGGACTTTCTTATTGGTAG
>CAYSQB010000072.1:0-6535 GCA_964433085.1 uncultured bacterium | reverse complement strand
GTTGATCTATTTGAATCCCAGACATCCCTATCTATTTCCCATATATATTCATCTTTGGTTTTTATTTTTCCAAAAAAACTTTTCTTTTCAACCTTATCTCTTTTGATGTGCATAATATTTTTTCTTGAAAGGTCAAATATCGTTGCGATCAGAGAGTTTCCATAGATTTCACGATTTGCTAGTAAATATTGCAATAGAGCTGGAGCAATGGGCTCCGGGATATCTGATGAAATACCTATTTTATAAGGCACCTGAGGTCTTTTCCCAAATTGACCATAGAGATATATCCAACCAAATAAAAAAGTAATACAAAAAATAATGACAACCCATTTTCCAATTTCCCATCTCTCTACTTTCTCTCTTTCCTTAATAATCGCGTTCTGCCTTTTTTGATTTGCAATCTCTACTCCTTTTGTCTCTTCTACTATAATTTGGCTTTTAACTGAATTAGGAGAAATAGGAACTTTAAAAAATAAATTTTGAGGATATATCGCTCTAATCTCAAAAAAAGTTTTTTTGGGAAGATTGTCACACCAAGCTTCAACAATACCCTCTCGGGTTATTTTATATTCGGCCCACAATGGCCCATGCAACCACGCCTGCAGGTCATACTGAGATATATTTACTGGTGGTAAAAGTGTTATGGTTACATTCTCCTGACTTTTCCTCCAATCATTCCCAACAAACTTATGATAGATCGTGGCCGCATCATTATATCTTTCAATCAAATCATAAATTATATATTTCAGGGTAAATGTTCTGGATTCATTTTTTGCCTTGAAATTCCATCTGATTTCTATGTAGTCATCACTTTCAATTATTTGATAGCTACCCAAATCTTTTTGGCTTGATAAATAATAATAACTCTGACCTTCAGATACCGATATATTATCGTATCTAATCCCTTCTGATTTTTTTAATTTTTGGAATGCATATTTAAATGATCCTTTGAATTTATATGTTCGATTCTCAGTTACATCCACACTCCCATCTTCGATGAGCTGACCTATTATATCAACATTGGTTATATAGTATTTTTTATTTTTTGAACCAAAAATAAATACGGGTAGGAAGAATAAAAGAAAAACTAGTTCATATTTTTTCATATTTCAATCTACAAAAGAAGAAATCCTCTATAAAAGAGGCTTTCTAAGCTATTATCGATGTAGCAGAATCCTTCCCCACTAATCTTTTTCAGTCATTAACTATTATCATCTACTTTTTCTGAATCGTCTTCGTTTTTCTTATCGTTAGTTTTTTTTAACCTATCGATTTCCCTTTGTTCTTTTTCTCTTAATTTTGTTATAAAGGATTTCTTGTCTTCAGTTTTCTTGTGTGGTTTGTCTTGATATTTCATCATTTCTCCTGCTTGATCTTCAAATTAACTAGTCTCCATTTTTTTTTAAAAGAGGTGAATATTTCTAAGATATGGAAGACATATTATTTGCATTATTCTTTAAGTAAATTACCAACAATTTTTCTTCCATGATATTCTTTTGCTCCAATAAAGTTATGAATTTCTGGAAGGTTACTTTCTGTTATTGATCCTGCCACAATGAAAACAAAACGATCTCCAAACCTATTAATTATTTCTTTCATTCTTTCTTTCCCATGATATGCTGTTTTTTCTCCACCGGAGGAAAGTATACTGGTAATACCTGTAATTGATACCAATTTTTCTATTGAATTAAAAATGTCGGAAGTGATATCAATTGCCTTGTGAAATGTGACTGACATTGGATAAGCTTTTTTAACCAACCGTTCCGTAGATATATAATCTATATTCTTATCTGATTTTAATAATCCAAAAACAACTTCAGTTATACCGATACTTCTACACATATCGATTTTTGATTCCATCTCCATTATTTCCTTTTCATTATAAATAAAGTTTCCTTTTCTGGGTCGTATCATAACTTTTATAGGTATGGACAGAGACATAATTAATTTTTCTATATTTTGTTTTGAAGGTGTAAGACCATCATATTTTAATCTGTCACAGAGTTCTACCCTGTCAGCACCTCGTTTTTCAGCTAAAATTGCTTCTTCAACCGTTTCTACACAAGCTTCTTTTGTTATTGAATTATCTCGATTCATTCTAATTATTCATTGCTTTATCGGGTACATTATTATATCCCTCCAAAAAATATAAAATCTCTTCATCACCAATTTAAGATGAGGCTAGAGAGTGTCAAAAAAATCTATATCTATTTTGAATTATATTTCCCCAATTGTAATTAAAAAAAATATTATTGGAACAATTATGGGTTTTCAAATGTCTATAGGTTCTAAATATAAAATTAGACATAAGAAATTTTTACATGGCTCATGTCATATATCCATTTTTTAGTGGAGGTTCTTTTTGTCTACCTTTATATTAGAATTATTGGCGGAGCTCTCAATTACCTCCTTGAACTGTTTCATTATACTCCTTTGGGAGCTTCGCTTTTTTCTAAAAGATACACATTTTTAAGAAATATTGGATTTAGGGAATTTTATAACCCTTAATGACTTAGTTCAACAACACCATCTTCTTGGTTTGAACAAACTCTCCTACTCAAAAAATAGTTTGAGCTAATACGTTAGTCATCATGATGATGGTTGTGATTAGGTTTACTATGCTCATGGATATGATCCGAATGTTCGTGCTTCTCATCTGTGTGGTTGTGATTATGTTGTTCTATATTAATCTTTTTTTCAATCTTCTGGTGTTTATCAATTCCAAAAAAACCATTTAACTGGTAAATTAATAAGAAAACACCTGCCATGATTACTCCCCAATTAGAAAGTTTAGATATTATTTCAAAATATTTGCCCCTTATTAATAGTAACAAGGGAAATACAATAGCTAGAACCGCAATCTGACCAATTTCTACACCTACATTAAATGACAGTATAGAATAGATTAGATTGTTGCTTCCTAAATTTATTTGTTGGAGTCTTGTCGATAACCCAAACCCATGAATTAATCCAAATAAAAAAACCATCAAAACTAAATTAGGCGGATTAAAAAATAACCATTTTTTAAATCCACCTAAATTTTCAAAACCTTTATAAATAACACTAAAAGCAATGACAGCATCAATTAGATAATAGTTAGCGGTGATTTTAAACAAAGTGGCAAAAACAAGGGTAATACTATGCCCAACTGTGAATGCTGTAACAAATTTTACAATGTCTGAAAAGCGAGTTAAAAAGAAAATAACACCAATAAGAAATAAAATATGATCATACCCTGTAATCATATGTTTGGCCCCTAAATATAAATAATCTGTCAAAGTACCATGAATAATTTGAGTTTTATCGGACTCAGAAACCCCATGTGAAAATATTATTCCATTAGATATAAAGAATAAGATTATTTTACGAAAATCAAGCATATTTAAATTAAAAAAACAAAAAATGCATCTGTAATAATATCTTGCTGACATTATTAATCCCAATTAATATATTATATATCTCTTGAAATTCAGATTTGGCCATTATTTCAATTTACTCCACCCCCACTATTTTACAAAGAGGTGAATAGTGTAGCTTTTTTCTCCAATGATCATGGACACTAAAACCACCAGATTCAACAATACCTATAGAACCCTTTGACTGAATATCCTTATCTGGTATAACCCACAAAAGAATAACGTGGTTTCATGATGATAAATTTCCTAATTTTTTTACATTATGGTGAAGAATAAAATTGACTACCTTGTTTCTGGATCCGATGGTCAGGCACAGTTAAGCTTGGGCGAATCACGAAAAATCATTGTGGAACTTGATCAGAATCATCCGGGTTTTCGCGACACTGCTTATCGCGAGCGTCGAAATCAAATTGCTCAGATTGCCTATGAGCATCAGCCCGGGACACCCGTCCCGGATGCTCCCTACACTCAAGAAGAGAACGAACTGTGGGGTGCTATTTTAGAGTTGCTGGCTCCTATCCACGGGAAATGGGCCTGCCGGGAATTTCTAGAGTATTGGGACAAAATCAACTTTCCTAAAAACAGAATTCCGCAAATGCATGAAGCATCTGCGCTTCTAACCTCTCTTGATGGTTTTTGTTTTGAACCCGTATGTGGTTTGGTTTTGCCGAAAACATTTTTAATGGAACTCGCGCGAAATGTAATGCTCGTAACACAATATATTCGGCACAATTCCCAGCCAGCGTTCACACCCGAGCCTGATGTGGTTCATGAACTAGTGGGACATGGAGCTATGTTGGTGGAACCAAAATTTGTCATGGTCAATCGGCTTTTTGGTAAGGTCGCCACTACAGCAGATGATATATTGACCGAAAAGTTAATTCGTTTATACTGGTGGTCAATTGAATTCGGTTTGGTAAAAGAAAATAATAAACCCAAAGCCATCGGTGCAGGCCTATTGTCTTCTATAGGTGAGTTAGGTTCGATCGGTGAACATCCTCATCGACCATTTGATCCTGAAGTGATGGCAAAGACGGATTTTGATCCCACCCAAATGCAGCCCTTTTATTTTTGTGCTGAGAGCAGTGAAGTTGCAGCCTCAACACTGGTCGAATATTTGAATGTATTTCTAAAGTAAAATCAGGTATTTATGCACCCATTAGAGATTCGCGATAATACCATTATTATAAAGAAAAATCCGCTAGCTGTCTATCATTTAGCGGATTTGTGCGACTATAAAAACAAAAATAAATTAGTGTTTAATTAAGCTGAATCTCCCTCAGTTTTTCCTGAAGCATTTCATCAAACATTTTGTCAAGATGTTCAGCTTTCACTTTCCATTGACCACCTATTTTTAAGGCCGGAATCTTTCTCTGCTGAACCAAACGATAAACTGTCTGTTCTTTCATGTTCAAATAATCAGCGACTTCTTTTATTCCTAAGATTCCATTATTCATTTTTCATTCCTTAAAAAATTATATGTGTTTATATGTGTGGTCCTTTTAAAATATCTTACTTTAAACATATTACCTAAATCTGATGGCCGAAAGTGACCTGTGTTCATTCTTAATATCGGATAATTATCTCCAATTATTAACAGATTCATATACTATTAATTGTGTGTAGAGTAATCACTAATAAAATTGAAATATCTAGAGTAAAGTCAAAAAAGTTATATCAGTAATGAATAAACTAAAGTATATTATAAATTATAATAATAAAATCGAAAATAAATGAAAGAGAAGTTTTCACGCTTTTAGAAGTATTTTTTTCGTCAAATGGTCAATAAAAATAAAGTTTAACTAATGTCTGAAGTCGCACAATCCATTTCCTATTTTGACCTCATCTATATTATTATACCTGTCCTTATCGTCATTTATATCTTTTTCAAATGGAAGTTAAAATTTTCTACTGTGCTCTATGCACACACAAGAATGTTTATTCAACTCATTGCTATTGGGTACTGCCTTAACTATATTTTCGATAATGATTATCCAATTGCTATTTTACTTATCCTTGTTACCATGATCTTTATTGCTGGATACATTGCACCGAGACCCTTGAAGAAAAAACAATTTTTCAATTATTTATTTTCAACCATTTCCATCTTCATTGCAGGATCCGTTACACTCTATATAGTTACTCAACACGTAATAAAGATCAGCCCATGGTATAATCCAAATTTTTTAATTCCCCTGGGAGGAATGATCTTTGCTAATTGCATGAATTCCATCAGCCTTGCAGCAGAACGTTTTGAAAATGAGATCGGAAAAGGGCTTACCTATGAGGATAGAAGGAATATATCGTTCAGGGCATCTCTCATCCCCATCACCAATTCCCTGTTGGCAGTGGGACTGGTCTCTCTTCCGGGAACCATGACAGGCATGATCCTTTCCGGGATCTCCCCAATGATAGCGGTGAGATATCAGATCATGGTCATGTGCATGATCTTCGGTTCTACCGGGATATCATCTGCCATATACCTGGTCCTCATGAAAGACAAGGAAACATTACCGGGCTGACCTATTTCAGGAGCAGCATTTTGCCGGTATGTATTTGGTCCCCTGCCTGCACATGGCAGAGATAGATACCAGCACTGACATTTTTCCCAAACCGGTCCCTCCCGTCCCACATAACCCTGTGTGCTCCAGAGTTGAACCTGCTGTTTTCCAGGACCCTGATCTCTCTTCCAGTAATATCAGTAACAGAAACCTTCACCTGAACATCATAAGGAATCTGAAACTCAACATGAGTAACAGGATTGAATGGGTTGGGGTAGTTCCGATCTAAAGTAAACCTTCCTGGAGTTAGAGAGTTTTCTTCAACAGAATTTGTCTGCCCCTCAATAACGAACCAGGATGGCAACAATCTGTTATTTGTAAATTCCGATGATGGACCGTCTGCTGTAATCTTATCAGACAATGCCAATGTACGAAGTGTCGTACTGCCATCTCCATCCGTTCTCTGGAATATGAGATGGGAGTCATCAGGAGAGTATCGGGGAAAACTTGAGTTTGATCCATTGTATTCAATCCAACCAGAACCACCTTCAAAAAGGTCAACTCCCATAATCCATACCGTTTCTGAGTTCTGATCAATATAATCCAATACGAAATAAT
>CAYSQB010000071.1:0-6610 GCA_964433085.1 uncultured bacterium | reverse complement strand
AGTCGATTGATTAACAAATGAGTCTTTAATGAAATCATTGTTCCAATAACTCATGGACGGACCATACATTCCTACATCAAAACCGATGGAATGGACACTAAATATTGCGTCTCCACCACTTCCACCTCCAAAGCCAGCGAATCCTTTCTTAACATCACTTATGTCAATATCAGCATCGTCAAATCCCAGGTCTTCATCGTCATCTTCACCAAACATATCAAGGTCAAAATCTTCATCTTCTTCTTCAAGAATTTCGTCTTCTTCCTCTTCGATATCATCCAAACCTTCTTCTTCCTCATATCTCAACATGTCCAAAAGCCATTCCTGGTTGTTATCTAGGTATATTTGGAAACCGAGGTATCCGCCCATACCATCATAACCTTTTTCCAAGGTCTCGTCCATCATATCCAGCTCGGTAAGATATGACACCAATGCATCAAACGTAGCCCGGTCTGCCTTACCTGTCTGTTCCAATCCAAGTCGATCCTGAATCTCATGTTTCCAGGATGGATATGACGCTTCCTGAGCCTGTACAGTTCCCAAGAATGTCAGTACTAAACAACCAATAATTAACTTTAAAGATATAGCTCTCATATGAACCTCACGGTTAATTGTAAAAATTTTGTAGATCGCACCCTCCCAATAATACGATATTGAAATACACAATGCAAGAATAACATTAATATTCTATAAAACAGAACATATGTTACCCCAGTTATGCTGAACATAAAGTAAATCAGTAATTATTATCGGTACAATGAGCGTGAAACTTAATAAGTTACGATAACAAACATCCAACATAATAATTATAATTATTTCTAGTTATCATGCAAGTGTGATGTTTGTCACTTCATTGACAGTCCATCATAGAACCAATTATTTTATTTCACCTACACCGAGGCGAACGATATTTTTATCCTTTAACTTTGGATAAACATTCCGCGTATCAATAATCAGGTCACTATTATTACAGACAAATTCATAGTCCACATTTGAGTGGTCTGTGAGAATTACAGTTACATCGAAATCAGCTATGTTTTTTAAAGATTTCAGGCCAGATTTTTCACTGGAATTCCAAATGATCTGTGATACATACGGATCAAAAAACTTGACCTCAGCTCCTTCCTGTTCCAATAATCTCATCACATCCAGCGCCGGAGATTCCCGCACGTCATCAATGTCTCTTTTGTAGGACATACCCAAGATCAAAACTTTACTTCCATTAATAGGTTTGTGAAAACGGTTTAATCCCTGTCCTATTAAATGTACAACATGCTGGGGCATCCCCGTATTGATTTCACTGGCAAGTTCAATAAACCGTGCCCGGTAATCAAGTGATTTCATTTTCCATGCAAGATAGTGAGGATCAATGGGTATACAGTGCCCCCCCAGACCTGGGCCGGGAGAGAACTTCATAAAGCCAAAAGGTTTTGTTCCCGCAGCGTCAAATACTTCCCAGGCGTCCACTCCTAATTTTTCACACATAATAGCAACTTCATTTGCCAGCCCGATATTGATGGAGCGAAAGGTGTTCTCCAACAGTTTTACCATTTCTGCAGATTCAGGGGAAGAAACGGGAACCACTTCCTGGACGATTTGTTCATATAATATTTTACCCAATTCAGTACATTTGTCCGAGATTCCGCCGATTACCTTTGGTGTGTTAGAAATAGTATAGGTCTCATTTCCCGGGTCAACCCGTTCCGGTGAAAAACACAAAAACAAATCGGTCCCTATTATTAGCTTTGAATCTTGTAGTTTAGGTAAAACCATTTCTCTTGTGGTACCGGGATAGGTTGTGCTTTCAAGAACAATGATCAATCCCTCATGCAGAAATTGACAGATGTGTGTCAGTGCGTGATTGATAAAAGAAACATCAGGATCCTTCAATTTGTTCAGAGGAGTAGGAACGCAAATAGAGAGAGCATCCAATTCAGTAATGCATGAAAAATCAGTGGTCGCCTTAAGCAATCCGCTTTGAATCAATTGTCCGAACTTTTCATCATCCACATCACTGATGTAGTTTTTACCTTCGTTCAGTAAGTTGACTCTTTTCTCGTCAATATCGATTCCCGTTACAGTGAACCCACTATAGCCAAATTCACAGGCCAACGGCAGTCCAACATACCCCAGCCCAATTACACCGATTTTGGCAGTTTTGTTTGTGATTTTCCTTTCTAAATTGTGAGACATCTATTTTACTTTGTTTATTTTGATGAACTTACCTTCTATCCAAACTCTCATTAATATAGCTAAAAATAATTAGCTTATAAGCGAAAAGTAAAAGAAATTCCTATCGTTAAATATACATACTTATTAATAAGTACTACGACATTTTCTTTAATTATTCCATCTGATTACAAAGGAAATATTAAATGATTACAATAAAAAACTTTTTGTTACTGTTTGTTCTTTTTGCAATTGTTAGTGGGAATAATACGTTCCATCCTACCCCAGACAGAGAGTACGACCTCCTTCACTCCGTCATTGATATTTACATTGATTTGAACGCAAGGTCGGTTGAGGGCAATGTAACTCATACACTATCACTTTTGGCAGGACAAATGGACAGTATCTCATTTAACTCAAAAAATATAGATGTTAGATCCATATCGATTGATGGGAATAATAGCAAGTCATTTGAAGTTACCAAAAACAAACTAATCATACCTTTAGATCGAGATTATAACTTGGATGACCTAGTCACTGTAAATATTGAGTATAAAGCTGTGCCAAAGCTCGGGTGTTTTTTTGTGCAACCGGATTCTGTTTATCCTGAAAAACATTTTCAGGCATGGACGCAAGGCGAACAGATGCACAACCAGCACTGGGTTCCTCTTTATGACTATCCAAATGATAAAAGTACTTTTGAATGTATTCTTACTGTAGATACTCCCTATGTAGCCATTTCTAATGGTGCCTTAATAGAGGTAAAACGATCTAAAGGAAGGCGGACCTTTCACTGGAGTGAATCAGCACCCATGGTAAGCTATTTGATCTCATTTGTAGTAGGTAATTACAAAGAAATAAAAGATCATTCATCCGATACTCCTGTTTCGTATTGGGTGTATCCAGAACATGATCGTGATGACGCCATTCGATCTTTTGGCTTTACTCCTGAAATGCTGACTGTTTTCAATGAATATATAGGTTTTCCCTATCCCTATGAAAAATATGACCAGATAATCATTGAGGACTTCATGTGGGGAGGGATGGAGAATATTACTCTTTCTCATATGTCAGACAGAACCATGCACACTGAATCAGTACGCCCCAACCATTCCAGTGAATGGCTGGTTGCTCACGAGGTTGCCCACCAATGGTATGGGAATCTGCTAACGACTAGGAACTGGGCAAATATTTGGCTGAATGAAGGCATTACATCTTTCATGGAGCACATTTGGGCGGAGCACAAATACGGGTTTTCAGAAAAGGAGTACTACAGATATCAGGAGGTGAGGGGAGTGAAATATGCTGATGTTGATAAAAAGCCCATGGTTTTTTTCCATTATGAGGACTCCAATGATTTATTTGATTCAAATGTTTATGCCAAAGGTGCAGTTGTCATGAATATGCTTCGAAATATTCTGGGAGAAAAACCGTTTCAAAAAGGCTTGCAGTATTACACCAGAGAAAATGCCTATAAAAATGTGGAATCCCATGATTTAAAGAAAGCATTTGAGGTGACAACAGGAAAAAATTTATACTGGTTTTTTGATCAATGGATGTATGCCCCTGGACTTCCAGAGTTGACCATTAATCACCGATATGACAAAGCGAAGGCAGGAACAGTTATATCTGTTGAACAGACTCAGGACACCACGGTCTCTTCCACATTCCAACTTCCTTTTATTGTTCTTATCGATGATGGCACAGTTAATCGTTTTGAAGGAAATTTAATTAAAACTAAGCAGGAATTTTTCTTTCCATCAAAAGAGCCCCTCATGGTTGTGTTTGATGAGGGATTTCAGATTCCCAAGTTTTTGAAGCATAAAAAATCAGATAGGGAGTTGACCTACCAGTTGCTCCACGCCCCCAATGTAAATGACAGAGTCTGGGCAGCAGAAGAGATGGGAAAGAAAAAAACTGGAAATAAAAATGTCAAAGCACTTTTTCATGCGATAAAAACTGATGAGTTCTGGGGTGTAAGGAAGGAAGCAGCTGCAGCTCTTTCAAAATTAAAAGTGAGGGGTAAGGAATTACAATTAATTAATACATATCAAAATGAACAGGACGAGCGAGTCAAGAGTGAAATAATAAATTTATTCAGGGGTGCAAAAGGAAAAAGTGCACCTGAATTTCTCAGGGATATCATTCTGTATGAGCCGAACGATTATCTCGTTCGTTCTGCCGTGAATTCCCTTGCAAAGATTAATGAAGACTCATTGCTAAAATATATGGACTTTATTCTAGGGAGGGAGTCTCACAATGATATTGTACGAAACTCCGGGATTGGAAAATTATCTGTCATTGATCCAGATTCTCATTATCATCAACTCTTGGATTTAGCTTCTTATGGGGGAACGTCCTGGAGTTCAAGGACGACAGCTGTCAGAGAGCTTGAAAAATATATTAAAGATCACCCCGAAACTCTTGAAAACATGATTCATTTTTTGGAAGATCCTAATTACAGGGTTCGCTGGACCGCGATCAATATTTTATGTAAATATGGGGGAGAAGAACACCTGAAAAAAATGATTGAGATCACCACAGATGATCTTCTGGGGAGCATGCGGTTCAGCTCAGCGAAAAATCATTTGAAGACAAGAATGAAAAGGAGGAATGCCTTTCCTGGTGCATTAAAAATATCAAAAAAGGAGTTGTCAGATATTTTTGATCAAATGGATCAGGTTCGTCTGGATTAGGTAAAATGCCTTTCTCTGCCTGGATTATCCCTGAAGAAAAACACTCCGGGCAATTTCAGGAGTTGATCAATCGATTGGCTCAGGAGAACGATTCTCCACCATTTGTACCTCACTGTACCTTGGTTGGAAAGATAATGTTGGATCCGAAATTTTCATTTGATGGGATAAAAACATTTTGTAATGAGACCAAACCTATCAGCTTGAGTGTTTCTAAACTCATGAGTGAAAAAACTCTCTTTAAATCTTTATTTATCCAGCTAAAAAAAGATAAATTTATAGTTGATTTCCAGAAAAAAATAGCTAACATGTTTATTAAACGAGGACCATACCACTTTGATCCTCATTTGAGCCTTATGTACAAAATTGTTTCAGATGTAAAACAGAAAAAGATCATAGCAGAAATTTCATTACCAGATCATATTAATTTTAACCGTATTTCTATTGTGAATACGGGAAAAACTGTTGATAACTGGAACAGTATTTTTAACCAAAAATTATCCGAATAGATCAGAACTATGAGAAAAATTTTAACTTTGATCGATGTTCAGGAAAAGCTGGTTCCTCTCATGGAGAACAACACTCAATTTGTGGAAAATCTTGTCATACTAGTGAAAGGAGCACAGCTTTTGGAAATACCTATTATCTGGATGGAGCAATTACCGGATAAGTTAGGTCCCACAATTCCGGAAATAAAAAATATAATGAAAGACCAATCTCCTATAATCAAGAATGTTTTCAGCTGTGGCAATTCAGATGTATATATTTCTGTATTGAACAATTACGATCCAGATGAAGTGATACTCTGTGGCATTGAAACTCATGTCTGTGTATACCAAACAGCCATAGATCTACTCTCAATTGGAAAAGATGTGCAGGTCGTTGCAGATGCAGTGACATCTAGAAAAAAACTTAATCATGATATTGGGTTACAACGGATATCTGAAAAGGGCGGGCTATTGACCACCTATGAATTGTTATTGTTTGAAGAACAGAAAATTGCTGAAGGAGACCGGTTCAAATTATTGATTCAATTGATTAAATAATGCAATAGTAAAAGTAAATTCACAGTCCTAAATAAATTAAGGGAGTTAAAATGAAAATTCTATTATCAATTTTGTGTTCCATCATTATTCTGACTGCAGCTACAAGTTGCGGTGATGCTGTAAAAGCTGAAATAAAGCTCAAAACCATTCAATGTGGGATGTGTATAAAAAAAATAAATGATAGTCTGAATGGCCTAGATGGAATTGTCAAAGTGGATGTGAGCATAGAGAAGAAAGTAGGCTATGTTTCCTATAATGCCACAGTGCTCGATCTAGAAACAATAGAAAATGCAATATCTTCAATCGGATATGATGCCAATGATACAAAAGCGAACATTGAAGCGTATAATAAATTGGATGCCTGCTGCCGTGTTCCAGGTAAATAAGGACTTTATCTAAACTGAATTTTTCTAAAGGGGAAAAAGAAAGTTTCCCCTTGAATGATTAAGTTACTAGGATTTGGCATAATTTCTCGTATGGATCAATTGATGCGCAAGATCATACATTATTTATTAACCCACGTAATGGTATTGGCCGTACATTTTCCTGGGGATGAGGAAGTGATGAAAGGTGTGGAGTTGTTTTATAACTATCAAACAGCAGAGGCAGTGGAGATTTTATCCCAGGCACGTAAGAATTTTCCTGAAAATCCCCGAGCTCATTTTACGTGGGCTGCTGCACGAATGCTGGACAGTGAAGCGC
>CAYSQB010000070.1:0-6713 GCA_964433085.1 uncultured bacterium | reverse complement strand
ATCACTATATTGGAAGGATGGAATATTTTTAAAGTTTCAGAAATACTGGAAAATATAATGGGGATTCATCGGGATAAGGTCATTTCTCTGTGTATGAATAAACGGTTCATCCGAAGTATGGGAATTAAAGCCCCAACATTAGAGGGGTTTCTGTTTCCTGAAACATATTATTTTGTTGAAACCGAATCTCCTCGTACTATTTTACAGAAAATGGTTTCTGAATATCAAGATCATATAAGCGATGATATGCGCAATCGTATTCGAGAATTGGATTTTTCCGAATTACAATTGATAACCCTAGCATCAATTATAGAAGGAGAAGCGATTTATGATGATGAACGGAAATATATTTCTTCAGTATATCATAATAGGCTACATAAAGGAATGCGTCTTCAAGCAGACCCAACAATCCAGTATATTATAAAGGATGGTCCTAGGAGATTATTGAATAAAGATTTAAATATAGTATCTCCATATAATACTTACTTGAATGAAGGTCTCCCTATAGGTCCTATTAATAATCCGGGATTACAATCCATTATTGCTGCATTGTACCCTGCAGAAAGTGAATATATATATTTTGTTGCCAAGGGAGATGGATATCATACATTCTCTCGAACGCAGGAAGAACATAATTTTGCCAAGAGGAAATTGAATCGTTTGCGAAAGAAAATTAGTCGTGAAAGACTTATGAAAAAAAAGGAATAACAGGAGATGGATTTAACTCAACTAAACAAGATTCAGCAAGATGCTGTTAAATCCGTGGATGGACCTGTACTTGTATTTGCAGGAGCGGGGAGCGGAAAAACACGGGTGTTAACATATAAAATATCTTATTTAATAAATAAAAATATTGTGAAACCTGAAAATATTCTGGCTATGACTTTCACAAATAAAGCGGCAGGAGAAATGAAATCTAGAGTAGAATCTCTTTTGAATGATTCACAGCTTTCTATTTCCATCGGTACCTTCCATTCAATTTGTGCCCGATTTCTCAGGGATCAAATCCATCATATTGGTTTTTCCTCTCAGTATAATATTTATGATACCAAGGACCAGCAAGATCTTATGAAAATTATACTCACTGACATGGGCGCTCTTAGAGATTATTCATCGCCAAAAGAAGTATTGGGAAAAATCAGCTATTATAAAAATAAATTAATTTTCCCCAATGAAGCTCGAAAAAATATAAAGACTCAAAAAGAAAGTAAGATTATTGATATTTATGAAGCCTATCAATATGCATTGAAAGATAATGATGCCTTGGATTTTGACGATTTAATAATTTTCCCTTTGGTAATATTTGAAAAATATCCAAAAGTACTGAATGCATATAGGAAAAAATGGGAATATGTTTTAGTGGATGAATATCAGGATACCAATATTCCCCAATTTAAATTTGTAACATCTATTGCGGAAAAGCACAAACAGATTTGTGTTGTAGGTGATGATGACCAATCTATATATGGATGGAGAGGTGCTGAAGTGCGTAATATATTGGAATTTGAAAATTTGTTCCCTGAGTGTAAAATTTATCAGCTTGAAACTAATTATAGATCCACGCAAGAAATTTTAAATGCTGCTATTCAAGTTGTGCAAAATAATTTTCACCGAAAGAAAAAAGTATTGCAGGCCAATAATGGAAGTGGAGAAAAACTGGGACTGTTTGAAACCATAGATGAATTGGAAGAATCTGATGCAGTGGTCTCTTCTATAGGAAAGGAAGTAAAATTAAACAAACGTAGGTTCAATGAATTTGGAATATTATATAGAACTAATGCTCAATCTCGATCGTTGGAAGATAGTTTACGCCGCAATGGAATTCCTTATATAATTATCGGTGGTATCCGATTTTATGAACGGAAAGAGATAAAAAATGTTCTTTCATATATCAAATTGATTGTCAATCCTAAAGATATGGTTTCATTAAAAAGAATTGTCAATTTCCCCCCTAGGGGGATTGGCTTAAAAACCATTGCTAAATGCCAGACACTCGCGGATAAAAAGAAATGCCCTCTTTTCGATGTTTTTCCCAACCTCTCTGAATTGGATTTACGAAACAAACAGGTGAGTTCCCTCAAACATTTCCATAATTTGATTGTTAAATATAGAGATTTATTAGACAAACTCAGCCCAAATGAATTTATACGTGCACTGGTTGAAGAGGCAGGGATTATTCAATATTATAAATCCTCTGAGATGCCAGAGGATGCTGAACGCCTTCAAAATACCAGAGAATTATTGAATAGTATCGATGATTTTGTAAATAAAGATACTGACAGTGACCTAAATGATTTTCTGGCAGAGGTTTCGCTGCTTACGAATCTTGACAAATGGAATGATGAGGATAATCGTGTTTCTCTTATGACACTGCACTCATCAAAAGGATTAGAGTTCCCTGTGATTTTCATAACAGGTTTGGAAGACGGATTGTTCCCATTGTCGCGAACATTTAATATGCCAAAAGAATTAGAAGAGGAACGGCGACTCTTTTATGTGGGTCTCACCCGTGCCATGGAAAAAGTGTATCTTTTATATGCAACAAACCGAAGAAAAATAGGCATTGATTATAATGTAGGTTTCGCATCAAGGTTCTTAACCGAAATTCCAGAGGAGTATATGGAAAAAATTCCATTTCGTTCTGCCTTAATGCATAAAGTAAGCAAAAAAAGGGGTAAGTCCACCCAACTGAAATCGAAACGAAGCATCACTACATTTGATGATTTTACCGTTGGAGATTTCGTGGAGCATGCTGTTTTTGGAGTTGGTAAAATTATGGCATTGAGCGGTACAGGAGAAAATCAAAGGGTGGCAGTGGTTTTTAAAGGTGGAATGAAAAAGAAACTAATTGTTAAATTTGCTAATTTAATAAAAACTGAACAAAAAATTTGACCGATATTTATGGTGTTTATCTAAATATTATTATGGTTTAACAGTCAGATTCTCTACTTAGGGTAGAGTATAATCCTCTTAGATTAAATTAATGTTTATTTTCTTTTAAATATACTTTAAATTCATTGAGAATCGTTCTCAATAAAATGGGTTCTCATAAAAACAAATTATCTGATATACTAAAAAAGTCAGGATTACGATACACCCGTCAGCGACAGGCTGTATTGGATGAATTAAACCGGATCCAGGATCATCGGGATGTGGAGGACATTTATTTTTCCATGAAGAGAAAAGGATTAAAGGTATCGCGTGCCACTGTGTATCGGACCCTTGAACTTTTAGTGAAACATAATTTAGTTCGACGGTTGAACTTGGGAGAAGGTAAATACCGATTTGAAAACCGAGAGAGAAAACATCATGATCATATCATCTGTTTGGACTGTAATAAAATAATGGAATTTATGAATGATCGAATAGAAAAATTACAGGTAGAAGTAGCAGAAGAGTATGGATTTAAGCTCACCAAACATATCTTCCAACTCTATGGAAATTGTGTGGATGAATCCTGTCCCAATAAGTGAATGCCAATCAATTAAATCCTGGTGATACTGCTGTTATTTCTGGATTCAAATCTGAAATAAAATCAAAGGCGAGACTAATGGAAATGGGGCTTCTCCCTGGAACGATAATTCGAATCATAAAACAGGCACCCTTCAGCGGTGCTATTGAGATAAAGGTTCGAGATTATTATTTATCTTTACGACCGGAAGATATCGGAAATATTACCGTTCAGACACGAGAATGAATCCTCTCTTTTCCTTGTCAAAAGAATGGATTGTTTTAGCAGGGAATCCTAATACTGGAAAAACTGCTATATTTAATTTGTTGACCGGACTTCACCAAAAAGTCTCAAATTACCCAGGAATCACGGTAGAGAAGAAATTTGGCATCATAGATTTATTGGATGAGAAATCAATTCATATCCTAGATCTTCCTGGTTCATATAGTCTTACATCGGAAACTTTTGATGAACATGTGGTATCAGATGAAATATTTTCATGGATTCATGGAGAGGAAAAACCAAACATTATTTTATCAGTAGTAGATGTGGAGAATCTGTCTCGAAATCTTTATTTTACTTCACAGCTTTTAGACCTAGGGATACCTGTAATTGTTGTGCTCAATATGATGGATCGGATTCAAAAAAACACTTTGCCTGTATCAGTGGAACAATTAAAAGAAAGATTAGGAGCTATAGATGTTGTGCCGGTATCGGCTCTTGAGAATCAGGGGATAGATAGGCTGAAGGATTCCATTATAACCAATCTAAACTCTCCTCTGAAACCAAATGATAAAGATATTCCTTTTGAAATTACTGGGGTATTACGGTCAGCCATTCGTCCTTTGTTTCAATTTTTTTCAGAAAAAATGAAATTTCCATCTCGGTTTGCATGGGCACAATCGTTGCGAATTATCAGTAGGAAAGAAACAATAAAATTATATGAATCTGGAAACTCTGATAATTTCTCACTCAATAAAGAAAAATTGATTGAATTATATAAAATTCATTCAGATGTTCAGCAAAACTTGAACGGAAACACACAGGACCCATCAACTCTGGAACCCCAACTTCGTTATCGCTGGATTGATGGAATTCTCCGAAAAAAAGAAAAAGAGGATTTGGTAGATCTTTCGCAAAAATCCAAAAGTGAAAAAGTGGACAAAATCCTGACTCATAAATTGTGGGGTCCGTTTATTCTTATTGGTATATTGTACCTCATCTTCCAATCTGTGTTCTCTTGGGCGGTGCTTCCTATGAATTGGGTGAACAATATGGTGGCACAATTTGGTAACTGGGTTTACTCGGTGATGCCTGAACATATAATCCGGGATCTAATGGTGGAAGGAGTTATTGGTGGAGTGGGCGCTGTTTTAGTATTTATGCCTCAAATTATCTTTCTGGTGTTGTTCATGGCGTTAATGGAAGACACTGGCTACATGGCAAGGATTGCCTTCATGCTGGACCGTCTCATGTCCAAATTAGGATTGCATGGCAGATCGGTCCTGCCCCTCATGACTGGGTATGCCTGTGCTATTCCAGGAATTATGGCAACCCGAACTATTGATAGTTGGAAAGAACGGCTGGTTACTATATTAATTCTTCCCCTCATGAGCTGTTCAGCCCGACTTCCAGTTTATGCACTGATGATTGGCGCTTTTATTCCACCTGTCCGGTTTTTCGGTATCGTTGATGCACAGGGATTGACAATGGTAATGATGTATTTTCTGGGAACAGTCACAGCTCTTATTTTGGCGGTGATCTTTAGCCGATGGATTAAAGTGGAGGGGAAATCAACTTTTATCATGGAAATGCCTCCATACAGAATCCCGCTCATGAGGTCTGTTTTCCGACAGGTTTACCTGAGAGTGAAACAATTTGTCACTGATGCAGGGAAAATAATTTTGGTTATTTCCGTTGTTTTGTGGGTTTTAGCATCCTTTCCTAAGATAGATAACAGTAAAAATATCAAGACCAGTTATGCCGGGAAAATTGGCAAGGTGATAGAACCGGTCATTCTCCCTCTTGGATTTGACTGGAAAATCGGCATCAGTTTACTGACATCTTTCGCCGCCAGGGAAGTGATGGTGAGTACTTTGGCTACCATCTATAATGTGGAATCTGACGATGGAAATGTTGTTAAACTAACGGATGCTTTACAGCAGGATAAAAATCCCGAAACGGGAAAACCTGCTTATACTGTTCTCACGGGAATTTCCATCATGGTATTCTTTGTCTTTGCTGCTCAGTGTATGGCTACTTTTGCTGTTGTCCGCCGAGAAACAAATACATGGAAATGGCCCTTGTTCATGATTTTCTATATGACCGGATTGGCTTATGTCATGTCGTTTATCGTGTACCAGGGAGGATTAATTTTAGGGTTTGGGTGAGTTAAATAAGTTAACTCGGAAGTAGTTAAAATACTTTCGAATGATATTTTTATACATTTTTTGACATTGTAAATTTCTTTTTATTTGAATCAATTTTGGTAAACCCCATTTTTTCATAAAGAGCAAGAGCTTCAGAATTTTTTGGGACAACATTTAAAGTCAATATGTTTAAGTTATGCTCTTTCATTTTTTCTTCGATTTTTCTGATTAGTTTCTGTTCGAATCCCTGCTTTCGGTTTTGTTTATTCACATAAAGATGAAATAGGTGCCCCCGTTTTTCTTCAGAGATTTTTTTCAGGCTTATCATTCCAACTATCCATTCTCCTGAAAAAGCTACCCATGTTTCCGTATTTTGTCCCTTATAAGATAGGTTCATCCACTGGTTAAATTGAAAAGGATAGGTCATATTAGGATTGGTGAGATGAAGCTCCTTTGGATTAGAAAACCAAGTAATGAGACAGGATTTAAGTATCCTTCTATGCTTGGAATTTTCATAGCTCATTTTTCTCAGAATAATCCTTATTTTCATGATGGAAAATTACCTAATATTTTTTTAGTTGTTTATTGTATTATTATTAAATTGATTTTCGTAATAGACATATAGGAAAGTGATATTTCAGTCGCATGAAAAAGATAACTCCCATTCATAAATTTAAGAAAGGAATGACCATACAAGGATTTTATCTGTGCGTAGATAAACATATCCGCCATACCCGAACTGGAGATTTATTTATTGATTTAGTCCTTCGTGATAAAACTGGTCAAGTTCATGGAAAAATATGGGATAAGGTGAACTCATACAGTGAGAGATTTAATTCCGGAGAAGCAGTAGTTGCTAAAGCAGATGTGAGTTCCTATCAGGGTCGTCTTCA
>CAYSQB010000069.1:0-6792 GCA_964433085.1 uncultured bacterium | reverse complement strand
AAATGGATGATGCTATTGTCCAATGGTTTAGAAATGAGCATAAATTAGAAATTTGTTTACCTACGAGTGAATCCATTAAAAAAACTGTTGGCTCAGCAATGCGGATGAAACCAGAAACAATTTCTGTAAAGGGAAGAGACCTAGTAAATGGAATTCCCAATACTATTCAAGTTTCTTCAGATGAGATAAGGCATGCACTGAAAGACCCTGTAAATAGTATTGTGGAATCTGTAAAACAAGCTTTGGAAAAAACACCTCCTGAATTGGCATCT
Source organism: uncultured bacterium (assembly GCA_964433085.1). Lineage (GTDB taxonomy): Bacteria > Fidelibacterota > Marinisomatia > Marinisomatales > AB-629-J13 > AB-629-J13. Next base: position 6,520 of record CAYSQB010000069.1, on the reverse strand, counting down.
GATATATTAGATAGAGGAATTATTTTGACAGGAGGAGGAAGTTTGCTGAACGGTATAGATCAAATAATAAGGGAACGGACAAATATTCCAGTTAATGTTTCTGAAGATCCATTATTGTCTGTGGTAAAAGGAACAGGGATGGTTCTTGAAAATGTAAGGAAATATAGAGATGTGTTGATTTAGTTTATATGAAAAAGATATTTTCATTTTTAGTGTTAAATAAACATCATGGTTTATTTATTAGTTGTACAATCCTTTCCTTTTTCCTTCTTTTTTCGAATAACTCTACACAAAATGTAGAATTGTTTCGTGCTAGAGCAATTGATTTTTTTTCCACATTTTACAAACCTGTAACTTGGGTAAAATATTCATACACCTTGGATGAAGAAAATGCTCTATTAAGGGAAAAAGTTCTTCACTTATCTTTACAAGTCTCTACGATGCAATTCCTTGAATATGAGAATCGAAGATTGCAAAACTTGTTATCTTTTAAAAGAGAAAATCAATTAACCTTATTACCATCTAAAGTAATTAATAAAGGTATATTACCCAATATTAATTCACTAACAATTGATATAGGAAAACAATCTGGTGTTGAAAAAAATGATCCCGTTCTTACTCCGAAAGGTGTCATTGGAAAAGTATTAATTGCTGGAGAATATTCTTCTATAGTACAAATTATTAATGATATTAATTATCGTTTGAGTGTTAGAATTTTGCCCAAAGGGAATACAGGAATATTAAGATGGTATGGTGACAATAAATGTCAAATAAGGGAAGTACAAAAAAATGCTTTTGTTCGTGTTGGAGATAGTGTGGTGACGTCTGGGTTTAGTGATATTTATCCAAAAAATCTTCCTGTTGGTACTGTAAGTGGCATAATAGATAAATCTGGTAGTTTTGAAAAAATTATATTAGTTCACATTACAGAGGATATAGAGTCTCTCTTAGATGTTTTTGTTATACTTAATGACAATAATGTATCAAATTAAGATATATATCATTGGACTAACTATTTTAGTAATTCAAATCCTGCTTTCTGATTTTTTATCATTGAACGGAATTCGACCTGATTTTCTTCTTATTTATCTTTTATATGTCAGTATACAACATGGCAGTTTTAAAGGCATATTGCTGGGATTTAGTTTGGGAATAATTTCAGATTTATTAGGTGTGAGCACATCATTTGGATTATCTCCTCTGACGTATACTTTAACGGGATATATACTTGGAATAGTAATGTATCATAACAAAATTCATTCACAAATTCATTTCCATAGTGTTTGGCTTTGTATAATATTTTTCCATTTTTTTTGTACAACTTTTATTCGATATCAATCTACCGTAATTGAAAATCCAGTTCAATTTATTTTATTATGGATTTTAACTACCTTTTATACATTAGGTTTTGCATGTATTCTGCAAATTATAGCACCTCTATATAAAAAACCCTGAATGTTAAAAGCTGAAAATAAAATATATCAAGGGCAAATTATGATTGTAAAAGGAATAATTACAGTGGTCTTTTTTGTTTTGTTCTCCAGATATTTTTATATTCAAATTGTGATGCATAAAATGTATCATGCAAAGGCAGAAGTAAACCGGATTCAAGCAATTTCTATTCCTGCACCAAGAGGACTTATTTTAGATAGAGATAGAAATATATTGGTAGATAATTATCCAACCTTTGTTCTTTCTGCGATTCCTAAGGAATTTGAAAACAAGCAGGTTAAATTTAATTTGATTAATGAATTAACAGGAATTCCCTTTGAAGTTTTAGATAATAATTATAAACGATATTATAAAAATAGGTTTATCAATGTCCGATTAGCCAAAAATCTAAATTTTAAGCAATTGAGTCTTTTAGAGGAAAACAAGATAAACTTGGCTGGAACGTATTACAAAAAACTACCAGAGAGATCTTATCCAAGTCAATTAAATGGTTTTCACTTTTTAGGGTATGTTAGAGAAATAGATCGTTCAATATTAAAAAATATAGGTGATCAGGGTGACTATGACTTAGGTGATTTAACCGGTTGGAATGGTATTGAAAAATATTATGAAAAATATTTAAATGGTCAAAAAGGTATGGAATTTTTTGAAGTAAATGTAAGAGGAGAAATCGTAGAACAACTTCTAGATAGAAGCATACAACCAACACCTGGGACAGATGTCAGGTTAACTATACATTCCGTTTTACAAAAGACTATGGAACAATCAATGATAGGTAAAAAAGGATCTGTACTCGTCTCAAACGCAAAAACCGGAGATATTTTAGCCTTCGTGAGTTCACCTGGATTATCTCCTGAAGTATTTTCTGGTGGGACTTCAAATGAAGAATGGGCTAATATCATTAAAGATTCTAACAAGCCGCTTCTGAATAGAAATACCTCAGGGCAATATCCCCCAGGATCGATTTTTAAATTAATTACACTTTTTCCAGTTGTTGAAGAAAAGAAAATTCTTTCAAATTGGGAAACATTTTGCGGCGGTAGCTATAATTTTGGGGATAGAATATTTAATTGCTGGAAAGAAGGGGGTCATGGGGCAGTCAATATGGAAAAAGCTGTGGCACAATCATGTAATATTTATTTTTATCAAGCAATACAGTCTGTTCCGTTAGAAAAATGGGTAGAAACCTGTAGAAATTTTGGTTTTGGAAAAATAACTCATATCGATTTACCTGAAGAAAAGAATGGATTAATTCCGGACAGAAAGTATTTAAATACACAATACGGTAAATGGGGTTGGTCAAAGGGGACTATGCTGAATCTCGCACTTGGACAAGGAGAAATCTTGGTTACGCCACTTCAATTATTACAATTTGCAAATCTTATAGCTACTCATGGTTATACAAATAAGTTACATTTTCAGTATGGAAATAAAGATGAGCTATTCCTCTCAATAAACTATTCGAATAAAACTTGGAAATTACTTGATAGATTTTTATTGGCTGCAGTTTCACAGCCAGGCGCAACAGGTAAATTAGCAGATCCCAATATTAAAGGGCTGGACGTATATGGAAAAACTGGAACGGCACAGAACCCCCATGGTGAACCTCACGGGTGGTTTTTTGGTTTTGGGAAGTATGAGGACGAAATTATTTCAATTGTTGTACTTATCGAAAACGGAGGTCATGGTAGTGAAGTCTCCGCACCCATTGCCAAATCAGCTTTATATACATATTTTTCAAATAAATATTTAGATCAATTTACTTATGGGAATAATTGAAAAGTTTCGAGAAGCAAACTATGTTATTATTGGAGTAACATTTCTATTATTTCTCATTGGATTAGTTGGACTCTCAAGTATAGCAATCCATCAGGATGGCACTATACAATCCAGTTCTTTTTTAAAACAAATATATTTTTTCTTCCCAGGATTTGTATTGTGTATTATTATGTTTTATTTACCTAAATCTATTTATCATAAATATTCGTATTTGGCATATGGGTTTATCATTTTAGCCATTTTAGTTCCATTTACTGGTGAAAAAATTGCTGGAACATATCGATGGATTGATATCGGTCCTTTAGGTCTCCAACCATCTGAATTTGCAAAATGGATTGTTGTCTTAGTGTTGGCACGTTATTTATCGGATTATAATTTAGATTTAAATAGGTTTCGAACCTTAATCATCCCAATTATTGTGGTGATCGTTCCAACTGCAATAGTAATAAAACAATCGGATTTAGGATCATCAATTATCATCTTATCTTCTCTGATTCCTATGATTTACTGGTCTAGGGTTAACCCATATTTTATTTTTCTTTTGATTGGTCCAATCATAAGTTTACTCACAGCCTTTCATAATGTTTCTTTTACAATATGGGGGATTTCTATGATTGGTATATTGTATGTTGTATGTCCTAATTTAATTCGTGGAGTTATTACTTACTTTTCCTTTTTGCTCTTCGGTTTGTTTTCACCTTGGATTTGGAGTTTATTAAGCCCATATCAACAGAAAAGGATATTGACGCTTCTGAATCCCGAATTAGATCCATTAGGTTCTGCATATCAGCTCATCCAAAGTCAGACCGCAATTGGATCCGGTGGTTTATTTGGAAAAGGTTGGGGAAATGGAACCCAGACACATCTGAAATTTTTACCGGTTCAAGAATCAGATTTTATGATTTCGGTTTTAGGTGAAGAAATGGGTTTTGGATTTATAGCTGTGTTATTCTGTTTATTTGCTTTGTTAATTTTTCAAATTCTTAAATTAGCTTCTGAATCAAATGATAGATTTTCTAGTCTTATTTTGATAGGTTTAGGGACAATCATTCTTTCTCATATATTTGTTAATACAGCCATGGCTGTGGGTTTGATTCCCGTGAAAGGTTTACCGCTTCCATTTATTTCTGCAGGTGGTTCGTTTTTGTTATCTTGTTTTATGATGATTGGATTAATCTTAAATATGGGGGTCAACACATTTGAATAATCTTTAATCATTTGACCATATTTTTATTGGGGGTTAAATTCGCTATTAATATTTGCCCACTATTTTATATTTTGAGACATTATTCCGTTTTTATTATTAATTGCACTATTTTTTGTTTGTGCTCTGGCCAGGTTTTTTCTCAAGTCAATGTTGAAAAAGAGTTAAAACGCCTGAATGCTAAAATTGATCGTGCTAATGTACGACTTGATTCTTTGGAAACAAAAAATATGGAATCTATCCCGGAGCTTAAATCGGTAATCCAAAATAACACACAGTCTCAGACCTATTTGGATTCGTTAAATGAAAATATATTAATCCTTATACAGAACTTGGATGATAAAATTGCTGTTTTAGAAAATAAAACTACATACCTTGAAAATAAACTTTTGACACTAATAAATAGCTATAGAGAAATATCAAATTTGAAGCCTAAATCTAAAGGTAATAATGTGGTAGAAAAATTAACTCCAGAATTGTATATTGATAAATACAATGAAAGTCTTCGACATGTTCAAAATGGAGATTTTGATTTTGCTGTTGTTGGGCTAACTATGTTAATAAGAGATGACCCACAAAATCGCTTAGCAGATAACAGCCAATATTGGCTCGGAGAATGCTATTATTCAAAAATGGAGTTTATACGTGCCATTTCCGAGTTTGAAAATGTATTCAGTTTTCCCGGAACTGATAAGGATGATGATGCTCAATTAAAAATTGGGATGTCGTATTTGGCGATGAATAATTTAGTTGATGCAAAAATACAGTTTCAAAAACTTTTAGATGTGTATCCTAATAGTGAATACGCAATTTCTGCTCGTGATCATTTAGAACAAATATCTTTGGAGTAATTATGAAACTCTTTTTTTTAACATCGGAAATAACACCATTTACTTTACCTTCAGTGCTAGGAGATTACTCTGCAAAAATATCCCTACTTCTTCAGGGGAAACCTCATGATTTGAGAACAATGCTTCCCAAGTACGGATATATAAGTGAGAGAAAATATATTTTAAGAGAGGTAATAAGATTAAGAGAAATCCCATTTGAATTTTCTGGATTAGATCAAAATACATCAGCCAAAAGTGCCTTCATTCCTAAAACACGTGTACAAGTATATTTCTTGGAACATTCAGAATGGTTTAAACCTATTTCAAATTTATTATACAAAGCTAAAAATGGCCGTATTTTATCTGATAATGATATGAGGTTTTCCTATTTCGCTTGTGCAGGACTTGCAATTATTCCTCATTTATTTTGGAAACCGGATATGTATTTGTGCCATGGTTGGCAGTCGAGTCTTGTTCCATTATTATACCATCAGAAATATAAAGATAAGGTTTTAAAAAATATTAATTACAAAAATATAAAATCAACGTACATAGTCCATTCCATGGATCAATTTTGTCAATTCAAACGAGAATCGTTTGATGCAGCAGGTCTTACTCTTCCTGATTACTTAGATAATGATGTGGTGAATACTCATGAGACAGCAGTTCATTATGCTGATAAAGTTATTTTATTTAACTTTCCCAATTCTTCTTTGGTAGATGATTTTATGAAACTAAAAGCTGTTGAAAAGCATATTAATAAAATATCAGTGATTGATTGGGATGATATAGAATCTCCCAATTATTTTGCTTTGTCAGACAAAATCAATGAGGTTTTGACCTCTTAACACCTTGAAAGCGCGTTCAGTAATTTATGAAAAAATTTTTATTACGTTTTATTATCATAGGGAATTTTTCTTTTCTATTTTTTCAATCCTGTACAGATAAAAACTATACTGTAACAAACCCAAATTATGAGGGAAACTTTGAATTCCAATCTCTCACTGTTGATAATATCGTATCTGGTAGGTCCTACATCACTTCACCAAAACTAGGTAATCACGAATATTTATATTCTGGATCTAAAAATAATTACAACTGTGAGTTTACATTAATCGATCTTACCTCTTATTATGCGCTTAATGCATACCCAGATATTATTGCCAGTCCGGATACAGTGGATAGTATGATATTTAAAATATATCTTTCCGATGAATCACTTATTCAAATTCCGGAAATATTATTAACTTATTTA
>CAYSQB010000068.1:0-7008 GCA_964433085.1 uncultured bacterium | reverse complement strand
ATCGGGCACACACCAGATTAACCCCTCTTAATGAGGGGTTTTTTCTTTATATACTATCGATAGTTGACTTTCCCGTTATCTAGCCTTAGGTTAGACAAAGTGAGTCCAATTAAGACATATAATACTTAAATGTGGACACACTTCAATTTCAATCTAGACCTTCAACCTAATGCTCTCAACCGGATCTGTAATAGACCCGGGTACCTGATAAAATGAAAGAAGCACCCACATCGTGATATAATTTTTTGAGAAAATGAAAAAGCTAAAGATTGAAATTAGGTTAATCGGATTAATGGGATTTTCTTTCGGACTTATAATTGCTAAACTATGGGAGTAAATACTTTATTTTGACTGGTATTGATAATTTGATTATTGCGTTATTGGCTTCGATAAAACTATAATTACATTTAATTCAATCATTAAGGAGACATTTCCCTCAATGCAAGTATCTAATCGGCTTATTAGGGTATTTTTTCTAGGAGCTGTTTTTCTCTTATTATTCCAAAGTTGCATAACTGCAATAGACACTACAGCAAAAAAAAAGGCTAGTTGGATAGCAGGTGACCACCACATTCATAGCCGGTTTAGCGTCAGCTTTAACTCTAAAACCGACCCTCTCAGGACTCTACCTATTACTGGTCGTGATGCTTTTTATCCGATCCCTATGAATGCACTAATGGCCAGAAAGTTTGGACTTTCCTGGATGGTAGCCACTGATCATGGTGGACCTAATCACAGCAAGGTAAATCTAGAAAAAGCTTACCCAGAATTGATCCTTTCCAGGGAACTTGTCCCTGAAGTAATCCAGTTTTTTGGAATGGAGTTGAATCCCCCAGGAGCTGACCATAGTAGTCTTATAATTCCCAATGCTGATAATGAGGCACAGCAACTATTTCTACTTGAGTCAAAATTTGATAGAAATGAAGTATTTCCCATTGACCCAAAAAGGAATACTGAGCCTAGAATGATTCAAGCTCTTGAATTAATGAACAAGCTGAAACCAAAGCCTATTATTATTGCAAATCATCCCTCTCGTTCTGCCGAAAAAGGTCAACAATATGGATTAGATGATCCAGCTGAGCTCCGGAAATGGAATGATACCGCTCCTGAAGTCTCAGTTGGTATGGCTGGTGCTCCAGGGCACCAAGCTTCGACACTCAATCCAGACAATACCACTAGACCACAACAATTCCGAGGCGCTTATGACCAATTACCAACTATGGGAGGTTTTGATCCTATGACTGCCCGGCTTGGCGGTTTCTGGGATTCAATGTTGGGTGAAGGTCGTCATTGGTGGATTACGGCCAATTCTGATTCTCATGTGCACTACACCGAAGGCGGAAGTGATTTCTGGCCTGGAGAATTCTCTAAAACTTATGTCTATGCTGAAAAATCCTATGATGCCATTCTAGAGGGAATTAGGTCTGGCCGTGTTTTTGTTACTACTGGCGACCTGATCTCGTTACTTGATGTATCAGTGCAGTTCGGAAGTAATACCGCTCAAATTGGGAGTAGTCTTTCAGTCTCACCTGGTACTGACATAGAAATTACCATTAAGCTGAAGGATCCTGAAAAAAACAACCACCATAAGGAGAATCCTTCCGTAGCACGAGTTGATCTCATCACAGGAAAGGTTTCTGGGCTAGGGCTTGACCCTAATAATGACCGTAATCCCAGCACCCGTGTACTTCATCGCTTCTATCGGGACAATTGGTCTCTTATAGATGAATATAAAACTATGACTTACAACCTGAAAAATGTAACTGACAATCTCTATCTGCGTGTGCGAGGGACTAATACAACACAGTTGGAACCTGAACCAGATCCCCCAGGGGAGAACCCTTGGACAGATCTATGGTTCTACTCCAACCCGATTTTCATTCAAGTTCAATAAGTTAGTTTTCAAACAGGTTTGATGAAACATCTCAACCTAATAAATGATGGGGGAATGGTCCGGATGAATAACAAACAGGTTCTTTTTACCTTGTTTCTTTTGTGCTCAACACTTATTCAAACAAACTGTGCTATAAGTGAGGCCAAGAGGAATTCCCACTATATCACAAATCGTACGCCGCTGGTAGTACAGCCTTATACCCAACTTCCTATTGGATCTATTAAGCCTTCCGGTTGGCTAAGAGAGCAGCTCCAGATAATGGCATCAGGTATGACAGGGAATCTGGACAGTCTTTATCCAAAGGTTCTCGGTCCCAGAAATGGATGGCTCGGAGGAGACGGGGATGGATGGGAAAGAGGGCCCTATTGGTTGGATGGGCTCCTTCCCTTGGCCTATATATTGGATGATAAAGAATTAATAGAAAAGACTAAGCCATGGATCGAATGGTCTATAAATAACCAGACTAAGGACGGGTATTTTGGCCCTGTACCTTTTGAAGTTGAGCCTGAAGCAGAAGAAGGAATCCAAAAAAGTAGGCGACGGGACTGGTGGCCGCATATGGTGATGTTGAAAGTATTGCAACAGCATTATAACGCAACTAGCGATGAGAGAGTCATAAAACTGTTTACCGAGTACTTCAAATATCAGTTGAGAGAATTACCCAAGACTCCGTTGGATCATTGGTCATTCTGGGGCAACCGCCGCGGCGGAGACAACCTGCTTATGGTTTACTGGCTGTATAACATTACCGGCGAAAGATTCCTTCTTGAATTATCAGAGATTCTCTACGAGCAGACACATCCCTGGACCGAGCATTTCCTGAAAGGGACCCTCCGGGACTGGCAAAGTTTTCATTGTGTTAATCTTGCACAGGGTATTAAGCAACCTATCATCTATTATCAGCAGCATCCTGAAGACAAATATATTGCAGCTGTGAAAACAGCATTTGCTGATATAGAAAAGTATCATGGTCAGCCTCAAGGTATGTTCGGGGGTGACGAAAGTCTTCATGGAAGAAATCCAACACAAGGTTCTGAATTCTGCTCGGCCACTGAAATGATGTATTCATTAGAGCACATGATATCCATCACAGGGGATATAGAATTTGCCGATCAACTGGAACGTGTAACCTTTAATGCATTGCCAACTCAGACCAATGAAGACTTTACTCTAAGACAATATTTTCAAACCGCAAACCAAGTAATGATCACAAGGAGTAATAGAAATTTTGCAAACAATCACGGTCACAAAGGTACAGATCTTGTTTATGGTTTATTTACCGGATATCCGTGCTGTACAACAAATCTTCATCAAGCATGGCCAAAGTTTACACAGAACCTCTGGTATGCGACATCAGATGATGGATTAGCCGCCATTGTTTATTCTCCAAGCAAGGTTAAGGCAAAAGTAGCAAATGGTATTGATGTTTCATTTGAAGAAGAGACTAATTATCCATTCGATGAAAATATAAAATTCGTTTTTTCTTCAGAATCAGAAGTTGCCTTTCCTTTTCATTTGAGAATACCCGAATGGTGTAAGAATGCAAGTGTTGAGATCAATGGTAAGCTGTGGAAAAACAATCTGGATGGGCAGATTATCATTCTTGACCGCAAATGGAAGCCCGGTGATACAGTGGTATTGAAACTTCCCATGGAAGTTTTAACTAGCCGTTGGTACGAGAACTCGATCGCGGTTGAACGCGGACCTCTCGTTTACGGTCTGAAAATAGGGGAAAAATGGAAAAAAGTGATTAACGGAAAAGATCCAGCAGTCTATGGGGATTACTATTATGAGGTGTATCCGGAAAGCGATTGGAATTACGGCATCATCTATAGCTATGAAGACGGACCATTAAAGAACTATCGGGTAATCAAGAAAGAGAATATATCAAATCGTCCCTGGAACATTAAAAATGCGCCGATCGAGTTAAGGGTCCGCGGGAAAAAAATACCCGACTGGAAATTATACAACAATTCAGCTGGCCCGATACCCTTCAGTAATCCGTCTTCTGATAAAAGAATTTATGAAAGTGATGAGCCCATTGAAGAAATAACTCTCATACCTTATGGTTGTACGACCCTTAGAATAACTGAATTTCCATTGGTTCGTTAATCAGAGCTTCCGTTTGTTGGCGCCCACAGCTTCTTGTATATGCCGATGACCTGGACAGATCCCTAAGTGGTAATCTGCATATCTACAGGACCAAAGTAGACGGTTTCTTGTTTCTAAACTCTCCTGATTGACTTTATCACTATCTCTTATTAGTTTATTCCAGAGAGATAGTTTTCCCCATTACGAGCATCTGGTTTGGTTTTTCTGAAAAAAATTTAATGATCATGAACAAGCGAGTTCTCATTCAAATATTGGTATTAGGCATTTTCACGTTTTGTTTCTCTCAGGAGAAACTGACCTATCCCGACCTAGTTAAAAGATTATATGATATGGAGTATCTGGCTACACCCCCAGAGCATGGTGAACAATCAGGTAATTTTTCCAGTTTTGACCGGAGTTCAAGTTATAATCCCAAAACCCAGACTTATGATCAATGGGAGGCCGGTTATGACGGGACCGGTTATATCAGAGAAGAGGGGAATGGAATTGTAGTGTTTGAGAAAGATGGTCCCGGAGTGATTTGGCGGGTTTGGAGTGCTCTTGCACTAAGTGGACACATCAAAATTTATGTTGATCATCAGGAGCAACCTATTATCGATATGTCTTTTTCCGATTTTTTTGAACAGATTAATGAAGATGGTATTGAATTACCGAAAGAACTTCCTGGCTATCCTTCTATCAATTTGCCCAATTTAATGCCGACGCTTTCGAGAGGAAGGAATAGATTTATTCCCATACCCTATCAGAAACATTGCAAAATAGTACTAGAAAAGGAATGGGGTATGTATTATCACATTACTTACACTACTTTTCCTGAGCATCAGGTAGATATACCATATTTTGACGGTATACACAGAAAAGATGATTGTATTACCTTGGCGGAAGCTGATAGGGTTTTAGTAAATAGAGGATTTACCAGAAAGCAATACTCTAGGGAAACTATTAAGCAAAAAAATATAATACTAAATGCCAATCAAGGTGAAAATGTAACTACCATCCATGGTAACGGTGCTATTACCCATTTCAATATTAAATATGAGGAAAATATATATCAGTATGAAGCTGATCGGGAAGAATTACTAAAAAATGTTTGGATAAGAATCACTTGGGATAATGATGAAAAGGAAGCTGTTTTTGTTCCTCTAGGTATGTTTTTTGGAACCTACCCCGACGTTTATCCAAATCGAACTCTTCCAATTGGAGCACTCCCAGGTTATCTTTATTCCAACTGGTACATGCCTTTTTCCGAAGCGGCGAAAATCGAACTAATAAACAAAGGAGATGGACAACACAACTTAGTTTATGAAATTGCACATATTGATCTCAAAAAATCGGCTGATCAATTGCTTAGATTTCACGCTAAATGGCATAAAGGAAAATTCAGACATGAAGTACAAACCCAAGGGAGGGATATAGATTGGCCTTTACTGGTAACCAAAGGTAAAGGAAGATTTTGTGGAGTGACGCTTCATATTCAAAATGAATGGGAAGAGCCGGGAAAAAAAGCTGTAAACTGGTGGTATGGCAAGTACGCGGCCAGTAATATCTGGTGGTGGTGGGGCGAAGGGGATGAAAAGTTCTACGTTGATGGAGAGAAGTTTCCTTCCACATTTGGAACGGGAAGTGAAGACTATATTGGCTATGCCTGGTCAGCTGAACCTGCTTTCCCTCTTTTCGATAGTGGTTTTGCCAGTCAGCCTTTTACGGCAATTGATGGTAATGGACATACTATTGTTAGCCGTTTTCACATCAGTGATAATATACCCTTTCAGGAATCATTTACTGCTGTAATCGAAAAATATAAGGATGATAAATGGGGAGATAAAGAGCGAGGGTGCACGCACTGTCCGAATATCTGTCTTTATCAAGCCGTGGCTTATTGGTATTTATCTCCTGGACAATCAGACGGCTATTAAAAAGTATAAAAAAACCTCTTGAAATGGCTATAAAAAATCTATTAATTCGAAAAACTATATTTCTATAATCGATTCATTTTTTTTCTTTTTATCATCTTAAGCTGACTTCAATAAAATGCCTTTTATATCAATGTGTTTTAATGCTGAAAGGAGAGTTTGTTTAGTAAATATATTTTGGGAAAGGCTATTATAATAGTAAAGTCTTTAAGAAGACATTTAAAAAGTTAGCGCCAAAAAGAGCATCAAAATTTATCGTTTGTGGCAGACTTGTCATTGTGCCCATTGTTAATAAACCAATAGCAAAATGCTGTTTATTCGTGATGATATGGGTTATACAAAAATTACTATAAGGCGACTGTTATATTCCCCTTAACAGTTTGGAAGATGACTGCCCGAAATTTTTAATCAAGCTGAGATCATTTATTTAGGGAAACAAATTATGTTGGAAGTGAGGTTGCTTCCCTGTAAGCCAATTTGCTTCCGGTTACCATTCGGACCCAGGTGTTGCATGCTTGATTCCCCAGCTACCGTTGGGACCTCCAAATGCACCTAGATCATTTCTTACTGTAGTAGAGTCTGGAGTATTAATTACAGCCGGGTTCGAAGCCCATAATTCGGCATTACTAACATAAATGCACCACAGGTTTTCATCATCGTTGTATTTTGAATCAGGATCCCCGGCATCTATGATTGGTGAGGGCGGATGGAATTTTTCATCTGCCCCCCAGACTGGACCTTCCTGACAAAAATTGTCCCGTACATCATGGCCTATATCTAGATTCCCTTCACCCCAATCAACATTACCGTTGTCATTGGTTTCGATACCTTCTAATCCTCCTGCTACATCAGTATAATATATGGTCATTGTATTCGATCCACCGCTGCTGTTATACCATATTTCATCTGGGGAGGTACCTTCACCTCCTAGTAAGCTGTTCCGGGTCTTAAGAACGCCTCCTTTCATGAATAATGCCCCACCGTGAGTCATAGCGGAATTCCCCACAACGGTTACATTTACAAAATCCACTTCAGCATTGTTAAGGTATATACCTCCCCCCTCATTGGATGCTGTATTATTACCCACAA
>CAYSQB010000067.1:0-7275 GCA_964433085.1 uncultured bacterium | reverse complement strand
CTAATATTTTTTAATTAAAATAAGAAGTAACGATAACAAATAAAAAAGGGAAGAGAGAGATAAAATATGAATAAAAAACTAATACTATTGACTATGTTTACAGTATTGATGGTTATGTCATGTGTTCCAACAGGTAATTATGAAAGTGTTGAATCTTCTGGAAAATTTATACCAGGAGAAGATAACGAACTAAATGGGAATGCATATGTTTTAGCGAATGACAAATATATGGATTTAGTTCAAGCGTCAACTGATGCTTATAATGCAAAAGATTGGGACGCAATGAAAGCTCTTTATAATGATAAGTTTGCAGAATGGGGTGATGAAAATATTCCAAAATATTTTGACGAAATGGAATCAGTGGATATGAATATTTCTGCAATGGTCCCAATTCATCTAAAAGGCGATGACAAGAAAATGGTTTTTACCTGGTCTACCGAGGATAGAAAGTGGAAAAATGGATCTAAGAAAAGACTTCGTCTTTTTGAAATTTATAATATAAACGATGAAGATAAATTAATGGGATGGAATCAGTGGACTAATAAAGCTTCAAATCCTGACTTTACAGATCACGGGCTAGCTAGTGGAGGAAAGTTTATTGGCAAAGATGAGGACAATGAAAACTCTGGAAAATCTTTTGTTTTCTCAAATAGAGGTGAAATTGAAGTAATCGAACAATTCTTCGAAGCTGCCAATAATTTAGATGTTGAGGGGTTTATGAAGTTCATGACTGATCCTTTCACTTTCAATGGTCAAGAACTTTCAATGACAGACGTTAAACAGCTTTTTGCATCAAGAGAATCTCAAGAATGGAAGCCATGGGCAATGCTCCCTATAAAGATTAGTAATACTGATCCAGCTTCTGGTGTTATAGTTTATTCTACTGCTGAAGTTGTAGGTAAAAACGGAAATTCTTGGAAAGCCGAAGTCTCTGAAACTTATTACTTTGATTTAGATGGTAAAATCAGTGCAATTACTCAATTTTCAAGAGATATACCAGATTCTGAAGAAGAAAATTAATTTAACTTTTTAAATAAAAGCCTCACCAAGCGTGGGGCTTTTTGCTTACAGCACAAAGTCCTCAATCTCAGTAGTCAAGAATGGGAGAACACCACAAATTGATTCCTCTGGGTATATTGAAAAGTTTTTTGTTTGCAAGGTTGGATGTTTGACGTTAAATTTATTCGTTAACAATTAATACACAAGGAGAAAATAAACGATGAAGAAATACTTAATAATGTTAATACTGCCTTTGGCTTTGATTTTTACGATAGGCTGTGAAGATGATGACGTAGATTCATGTAATGATGCTGTGGATTCCCATGCTGTAGCGCTTGAGCAGTTTGAAGATATCCAAGCGTTAGCATTGGAAGATGGATTTGAAGGACAGGAGTCTTATGTAACGCTCTGTGAATTACTAAGCGACCTTGCAGAAGCTGGTTTAGCGGATTGTCCCGAGTCTTTTACAATTTATGCAGATTGGTCTGCAGAAGATTTCGATGATTTTAAGGCAGCATGTAGCAATTATGGGCCGGAGTAAATAGAGTACTATAGCGCGTTAATTATAAAGCCCTCGTGAAACCTCGGGGGCTTTATAATTATCTAAATAGTATTAAGATAGCGTTCCATCACTATCGGATAGATTAGGCTAGTTTTGGGTGCTCCATATCACACCTCCGTATTAGGAATTGTTACTTCCGTGGTTTCTGCGTAGTATGTGCATCCAATTAAAGTTGTAAAATTGAGGTTGATTAAAGCGTTTTATCAAATAATAATAAAGGAAGGTAGAAAATGAAAACTCTTTTAGTTAGAAAACAGGTATTAGTTAACCTTGTGTTATTTCCAGCCATTCTGTTGTTTCTTGTTGGCTGTACAGCTCAATTGTCACACGTTAACATGGATCTTAAGCCAGGCGATCTGACATTCTCAGATCCCCACAGATTGAAAATTACTGCAGAATACAAAGTCAATGGGAAATCTCAGTCAAATTACGACGATGAAGTTCTCGCTGTTATAGAAGAAGTTCTATCGGATGTAGGGTTTGCAAAGGCTACCAGTAAAAATCCTGATGGGGAAATGCATATCGTTGTTGATCTTAAAGCAGATTATGCAAAAGCGGCTTCAAAGGGATTAATTACTGGATTTACATGGGGGTTGATCGGTTATTCTATTGAAGATGTGTATACGATGGATGTTGAGTTGATACTCAATGGGGAAACAGTGAATAAGACAGGATATAAACAGTCTATTGTAACGATTGCTGGACTGGGGCAAGGCGGTACGGTTGGAGGAATGAGCCAGTTGCCACCCGCCCAGGCTATGGAAAAAGCTGCGCAACAGTTAATACTGCAGTTCTTAAATGATCTAAACTAAAAGGTCATGTATAATACCTCCTTATAGCACAAAGTTTTCAATTTCGGTAGTCAGCAGTGGTGCGCAGTGCTTGATTGTGAAAGTGTGTTCACCAAAAATGGAATCAGATATTTTCATGATTTAATTTTATTGTAAACAGGAACAGGGCACCTATTGGCGCCCTGTTCTTGAATTAGATTGCCTAAATTTTACTTAGATGAATATCTCAGTCTGAGTCCGCATCAAGCCCCGATCCGATGGGTTTTTTTGTTTATTCCACTTTTGATTTGAAAAATCCTTACATTCTTATGTGAGGATTAGATTTATACTTATAGTTTTACTGTTAATTATAACCAACTTTGTAAAAGAGCTGGAAGTCGGAGGTACACCCAAAGCCAGAATCTAATCATATTTATTGCAATTGGTTTAACCATAGGGGTTAAAATGAAGAAATTATACAAAGTACTTATCAGCACACTTTTTATTGCCACGTTTGGGTTTGCCACAACAATCAATGTCCCAGCAGATCAAACCACCATTCAAGCTGGTATTGACGCATCCAGCGATGGTGACACAGTTCTGGTAGCAGCTGGTACCTACACAGAGAACATCAACTACAACGGCAAGAATATCGTGGTTGGTTCATTTTACCTTACTACGCAGGACACTTCTTATATTGCTCAAACAGTTATTGATGGTGACAGCAGTGGCAGTGTAGTCATATTTATGAATGGAGAAAGTCAAAGTTCAGTGTTATCTGGGTTTACTTTAACCAATGGATATGCATATGAGGGTGGAGGAGTATATATTTATAATTCATCACCTTTATTATCACATTTATATATAGAAAATAATTCTGCTGAAGAAAATGGCGGCGGGATGTCTATATACTCTTCCAATCCCACACTTACCCATGTCACCATCAGCGGAAATACGGCAGAAGGTAATGGCGGCGGGATGCGTTTATACTCTTCCAATCCCACACTTACCCATGTCACCATCAGCGGAAATACGGCAGAAGTTGATGTAGTAAATTTTCCAAAAGCACAGAAAAATTATTCAGATTTTATTTTTTCTCATATTCCTGAAGGCACTCAGAAAATTTTGGATGTTGGAAGTGGCTCCGGTAATTTTGCGAAAAGATTAATTGAAAAGAAATTCTCGGTAGATTGTGTCTCTCCAAGCAAATACCTTACGAATCAAATTCATGATAAATTAGGAGAGTCTGTTGAAGTATTTCCTTGTATTTACGAAGATGTCAAAACAGAAAAACGCTATGATTTGGCTCTTTTCAGCGAAAGTTTTCAATATATCAATATTCAAGCAGCTCTAGAAAAATCTTTAGAATTACTGAGCGAAAATGGTTACCTCTTAATCTGTGATTTTTTTAGAACAGATGCAGAAGGAAAAAGCCCGCTGGGTGGAGGACATAGCCTCTCAAATTTTCAAGAAATATTATCTCAATTTTCTTTTGAGGAAATTGAAAATATTGATATCACAAAAGAAACAGCTCCTACTATTCAGATTCTTGATGATTTTCTTAGTGAGGTCGGATTTCCATTTAGAGATATGATAAGCAGATATTTTCAGAGCAACTATCCTGGGTTTTCAAAATTACTGAACTGGAAATTTAAGGAAAGGTTCGAGAAAATTAACCGGGTCTATTTTTCGGGGTATAAGAATATAGATGCCTTTATGAAGTATAAAACTTATAGACTTTTTTTATATAGAAAGAAATAAACTTTGTGACAAAAAAGATAAAAAGTAGTTAATTATTTTAATGTGCGTTTTTAGTAAAACTGTATTCTGTTTAATATGTCTATTGATATTTGGAAATTGTACTCATTTACCTAAAAATTCTGGGATTAAATCAAAACAGGATAAAATTTCAACAAAACAATTTCTATCAAAGATTACAAGGATTCCACCTAATACGTGCCGTGCTAAAGCTACTGTAGTGGAATTAGATAGTTTGGAATTGATTCCTCATTCCACAAAACCATGTGAAATTGCACCCTGCACCGGAATAATAAGAATTGACTCCATTATAGGTTATGGTTCAGATTTTGGATCTTCCCTAGTGCTGAACGATAAAATTTCTGTTAGATTTCAGTTTACTACCGGGCCCACTAAGGAAGTATATCCAGATTCAAAAAAAGATCTTCCCGGCCTATCAAAAAATGTCTCATTTACTGCTGATATAAATTCTATTAATGTTATTTCAGTTAGCGGGGAGACATTACATGAATATATTATAGGTGAATATGAAATAATTGTTTATTAATTTTTTGCTTGAAGTTTGCTTGAAAAAGAAAAAAGAAGTATATTGCTTTGACTAACAATTAGATCAAAATGAAACACATGGGGAAAATAAACATGAAAAATAAAAAATACATGCTACTCTTTACCGGTTTTTTCGCCGTACTCTTATTCCTAGTTAGTAAGCAATTGAAGAGTCTGGACCTCACTAAACCAAGTCCAAAAATTATCAATGAAAAAATGGCAACGGGAAGCGGAGATAATCCCTACGCAAGGCTTGATTATGAGTTTCAAAGAACAAAAGATCCTGAAACAGGTCGTGTTCCATACAGAATCAGAGAGAAAGAACTGAGTTACGCAAAAACACTTCCAAATAGGGAGGAAATAGGATGGTCTCAGGGAGAGAGAGATAATCGGACAGTCTCATGGGATAGGCGTGGTCCGTTTAACGTGGGTGGCCGGACGCGTGCTTTAGCCATTGATATTAATAATGAAAATATTATTCTCGCTGGTGGGGTATCGGGCGGAATGTGGAGATCAACTGATGATGGGGAGAGCTGGACAATGACTACGGAACCTGGAGATCTCCATAGTGTTACAGCGATCGCACAAGATCCAAGTTCCCCTAACATCTGGTACTATGGCACTGGAGAGAAAAGTGGAAACTCTGCGCAAGATGCAAGTGGGGGAGGTGCATTGTATTTAGGCAATGGGATTTACAAATCGGAAGATGGGGGAGAGAGCTGGGATCGTTTAACATTTACAGCATCAGATATTCCAAATGAAGTAAGCAGGTTTGATTACACTTGGACAATAAAAGTAAGTCCTGTTAATGGATATGTGTATGTAGCTACTTGGCAGGGTATAGAAAGAAGTACAAATGGAGGTGAGACGTTTGAAAAAATATTAGTGCCTACTGATTATTTTCCTAGCTATACAGATATTGATATCACTACAGATGGTCAATTGTGTGCAACAATTGGATCTATTGGAAGCCTTGATTATATGACAAGCGTCTCAGGCGTTCATGTTAGTGAAGATAATGGAGATAGCTGGATTTCCATCACTCCTTCTGGTTTTCCCTCATTTTACAAGCGTATTGTTCTTGATATCTCGGATGATAACAGTGTCATTTATTTTCTAGGTCATACGAGCGGGGATCAACCTACCGATCACTTCTTATGGCAGTATACAATTGCGTCAGATTCTTGGGATAACAGGAGTGAAAACATTCCAGCTTATGGTGGTGACGTTGGTAATTATGATTCTCAGGGATCCTACGACATGGTTATTAAAGTAAAATCAGATGATCCAGATTTTGTTGTTATTGGGGGAACAAATCTGTATCGTTCTACAGATGGTTTTTCTTCTTCAGATAATACCAGTTGGATCGGGGGTTATTCCCCGGCAAATGATATTTCACAATATGAGAATCATCATCCTGATCAACATGCATTGGTTTTTAACGGGACATCCTTATTGTCTGGGCACGATGGAGGGATTTCAAAAACGGATAACATATCGCAAAATGATATTGTGTGGTCATCATTAAGTAATGGATACTACACCACACAGTTTTATCATGTTTCCATTGATCCTACAGGAGAAGAAGAACATTTGATTATTGGTGGGATGCAGGATAATGGAACTTGGGCTGTGGATTCAAATTCAGAATCAGCTAATTGGAATGAAGTATACTCTGGAGATGGTGGATACTCTGCAATAGCTCACGAAGGTGCAGTAGTTATTGCTTCTTCTCAAAATGGTAACACGCTTATTATGAAGAGTGATGGGAGTGCATGGGCTCAATTAAACCCGGAGAATGCAATAGGAATGGTCTGGATCACACCTTTTATACTTGATGCATCAGATGAGGACATATTTTACTATGCGGGTGGACAAACAATATGGAGAAATGATGGGATCTCCGATTTTTATAATGATGGTAATGAGGATATGCAATCGCACTGGGTGGAACTGACTGCAACTAGCTGTGATGAACCCGTATCTGCTCTGGCCAGTTCAAAGAATAGCCCAAGCCATAGATTGTATTATGGTACAAGCAATGGAGAAGTATGGAAATTGGATGGGGCTGATGAAGGGGGGACATCAGGTGAGTCCCAAAATATTACATCAGACTCTTTTCCTGAGGGTTTTGTGTCATGGATTTCTGTTAATCCTTCCGATGGTGATGAGACAGTGGTGACTTTTTCTAATTACGGGGTTATCAGTGTATGGCACACAGCTGATGCTGGAGACAACTGGACAAACATCAGCGGTAATTTGGAGGAGAATTCAGATGGGACAGGCTACGGACCTTCTGTAAGAACGAGTTTCATTATGCCCTATGATGGTGAAGTATATTATTTCTTGGGAACATCCATCGGAGTCTATTCTACGGACGAATTAGACGGAAATAACACTGTCTGGGCGCTTGAAGGATCAGACCTAATGGGGAACGTAGTTGTTGATGCTTTGGTAGGAAGAGAAGGAGATGGCTATATTGTAGCAGCTACCCACGGAATAGGCGTTTATTCTGCAACTCTTGACAGTTGGGCTTCTGTTCAAAGTGAGACAGCATTGCCTGAACAATTTGCCCTCCACCAAAACTACCCCAACCCCTTCAACCCAATCACAACCCTCCGTTATGATTTGCCAGAACAG
>CAYSQB010000066.1:0-7904 GCA_964433085.1 uncultured bacterium | reverse complement strand
CACTGTTTTTTTCAAACAGAGTAAACCATGATATTCCTTCAATAACCACCATGATAGACATTGCAGCAATGTTTGGATTGACCTGTTTAAACTCCCCGGATTCCACTCCTTTTTTTATAATAGATTCAATATAATGAATGAAATTTTGGGTTACCTTTTCCAGTTTTATTTTAAAATCCGTATCACGTCCTGCGAGGGACCAAAATTCTAATAGTGCTTTAAACACGATAGGATCTTTTTCAAATTGTTTGAAAAAAGTTTCAAATAAATTTTTTAGCTGTTCACCGGAAGAAATGTCTTCTTGAGGAAGTTTCAGAAGAGAATTGCTGTATCGTATTACCCAGTGATTGACCAGATCCAAATACATATCTTTTTTTGATTTGTAATACCAGTAAATAGCTCCCTTGCTCAATCCGGATGTTAAAACAATATCATCCATTCTACTTTGATGATAACCATTTTGGACGATGACATGTAGGGCAGCATCCAAAATCTGTTCTTTTCGCTGAATTTTTCGAGACATTGTTAAATTATAAACCGACCAGTCGGTATAGTTTAATTATAAAAAAGTACAGTTTGAAAAGGTTTTTATAAAATATAAGAAATACATTTTGAAATTAGTAAAATTATTATTAATATTGATAATGAGACTAGTTCTCAATAAGGATTATTATTAAAAAAGAGAATAAATAAAATGAAAAATATAGCCAAATTGTTATCAATTATTAGTTGTGTGCTTTTCGCTCAAGACGATTTCTTTGAACCAGGCTACAGCATTGGTGGCTACGGTGAACTGCATTATAACCAGTCCAAAACAAGCGATGAGGTTCCAACTATAATGCTGGACTTTCACCGCTTCATTATCTATTACGGTTACAATTGGACAGAAGAATGGTCCTTTAAGTCTGAGCTAGAATTGGAGCATAATTTTGTTTCTGGTAGTAATGGTGAACTGGAACTTGAACAGGCATATGTCAATTATCACAAAGAAAATTGGGGCTTTCAGGGGGGTGTTATCCTTCCAACTGCTGGTCTTATTAATGAATACCATGAACCACCTCTTTTCCTTAGTGTTGAAAGACCAGATTATAATAAATATATAATCCCAACAACTTGGTTTGGTAATGGATTGTCTATTTATGGTAATTTGGGTGATTTCAAGTTACGTCTAGCTTTATTGGAGGATTTAAAAGGTGAAGGGATATTGAATGATGGACATATCCGCGGTGGAAGGGGCAAGGGATATAAAACAACTGGATATAGCTTGGTAAAAAATATGAGCGCTGTATATAGCGGTATAAAAGATTTAAGAATAGGAGGCTCACTTACATTAAATAATGCCCCAATTAATAATGTTCCTGATACATCTGTAAGCGTTAAAATGATGGAATTAAATGCAAAATATTATGCTAATAATATGTATGTTTTATTTGAATATGGTATGAATGATTTTAAGGGAAATAATGTTCATTCTATGACCGATTTTAAATCAAGCGGATACTATTTGGATCTTGGTTATAATATTGGTGAGATGGTAAACACAAATAAACTTATTCCATGGTTTAGATTATCAAAAGTCTCAACTAATATTGATAATGATTCAAAGATTAAGGATTATAAGAGATTCGGAATAACTTGGTGGCCAATTGATAGTGTCGTTTTTAAATTTGATTATGGAACAATAACCAAGAAATCGGATAAGGACAATCCTGTGACTCAGATTAATTTGGGCTTAGGCTATAATTTTTAAAAGTATATGAGCTAAATATTCTGAATATTTCCAAAATTAAAGACAACAATGTCCTACCATTTATTTTTTATGGTAGGTGTCAGATCATTCTTATTGGTCTGGTAGTTTGGGTCTCTATCCTTACTGCCGGTTTGAGAGAAGAAACAGAATCCCTAATCTATGACCACTATGGAGATACCGTTTCTGTTATTTTTGACAAGATACCTGTTCCAACAGAGATCAAGTCAATTGCAGAAAAAAATGCCCATCTTCGATTTACTTTGAATCAGATTTATTTTTGGGAAATCTTAGATGGCGATTCTTTAATAGGGATAGTTTTTTTGGATAATGTAAAAGGGAAATCGCAACCTATTACATATGCTGTTTTTTTCGATAGTGAGGGTAAAATTCAGCAATCTCATATAATTAAGTATCGGGAACCTATTGGGGGCGAAGTTTCAAATAGACACTGGCTTAAACAATTTATTGGTAAATCATCCTCTTCAGAGTATAAGATTGGATCCGATGTTGACAGTATCAGCGGTGCAACAATTTCGGTCAATGCTGTGACGCGTGGGATTCATCGTAGTACATTTGTCATCCAATATCTATTAAAAAAGATTGATGAATAACGTTATCCCAAGATTAGTAGATCAGCCGCAGAATATAAAATATTTTCTGTCAGCTTTTTTACTGTTGATATCCTTGGGTGTTACTCTTGGATTGGTTTACGTTTATGAAACTACAGAAATGACTGCAGATGGGACGGAAGAACACTATGCAGGATCAATCCTCGATGATGACATGGATATCCCTGAAAAATATCCGAAGGAGTTTGAGAGTATGCTCCTGACAACTCATACTCATCTAATTTCATTTTCATTAATTTTCTTTTTTTTAGGTTCTATTTTTTATATGAATTCAATTATTACGGGTGGATGGAAGACATTTATTATAATTGAACCGTTCATCTCTGTCTTGATTACATTTGGCTCCATTTGGGGTGTGCGATATATTTCCTCAATTTATTCGAATTCCACTATATTATTTGGAATCCTGACCTATCTGAGTTTCTATTTAATGGTGGCAGTATCATTATACGAATTACTGCTGAAAAAAAACTGATTTGTCTCGGAACCCTAGGAAAAACCCGTAAAATAAAAAAAGTTATTTTTAATATTTGAGTTCGTTGTTTTAATTTTCGACTGAGTATTCGAATTTTAAACTATTATTACATTTTGACTATATCTCAAAGACAACTTGAAGAAAGAAAAATGCGCCAAGAGCGGATACTCACGGGTGCGTTAGAAGTTTTTAAGTCCAAAGGTCTCGATGGTGCCACTATGGATGAGATTGCTCAGAAATCAGATTTCGGAAAGGCAACACTCTACTACTACTTTCATTCAAAAGAAGAGGTATTTGCAGCAATCTTAGAAGATGGGTGGAAAAAACTCTGGGCAAGCCTTGAATTAGTTATTGCGGGAAATGATAGCCCAAGACAAACCTTTATTAATGTCTTATTAAAGATCGCAGAAAATGCTAGGAATCGTCCAGGTCTTTATGAGTTTTTATTCAATGCTCCCAAAGTTATCACCTTTGAGGAACAGCCTTGGAAACGGTATCAAGAGAGGATGTATGGAACCATCCAAGTGCTTTTGGAAGACGGTATAAAATCTGGAGAATTTCCAAATATCAATCCGCAGCTTTTATTCAAAGCAATGGGCGGTTTATTCATGGGATTGGTTCTTATGGGAGATAGAAAAAAACAGGTTTCTGAAAAAGATATTGAAGAACTCTTGAATCAGCTTATTACGGATCCGACTCAAAAATGAAGCAAAAGATTTGCATTTGGGCGACTGTCTGTTTGATTTGGATTAGCAGAGCTTCATCACAGACTATTAGCGGTACAGTTGTGGATGCGGCCACCAATACTCCGATCCAAAATGTTAATGTATATATTAAAAGTCAAAATGTTGGTACGGCAACATCCTCCAGCGGAACCTTTAGCCTTGACTATACCAATGCCGAAAAAATTATTCTTACCTTTTCACATATCGGCTATGCCGATAAATCTATTCCAATTAGAGTTGCGTCTACATCCTTGGTTATTGCAATGGATGATATGTTCTTTGCAATGGATGATATTGTTGTCACCAGCACTAGGACAAATAAACTGAACAAGGATGTACCCATTGCAACGGAGGTCATTTTGCGCAAAGATATTATGGATTCCGGATCCTTACATGTTGAGGATTTGCTGAATGGGTATTCCGGTGTGAGCCTTCAAACATCCGTGGATGGAGGCTCCATACTGAATATCCTCGGAATGGATTCACGGTATATTTTGATTTTAGTCGATGGACAGCCGATTACAGGCAAATTTAATAATCATGTATCGCTTAATCAGATTCCCGCAAGTCAGGTGAAAAAAATTGAAATCATTAAAGGCCCCAATTCATCGCTTTACGGTAGTGAGGCGATGGCTGGCGTCATCAATATCATTACCCTGGATAACAGCGAACATAATGTTACATCTATAAATATTCGCTATAATGGCTCAGAAAATAAACTGAAGTCGGAAGGATTGAATCACGGATCAGAGAGCTTGCAGTTCAGTTTGGGAAGGAAAATGGGTACTGTTACTGCGACCATCAGTGGAAATATTGAGCTTATTGAGACCGATAAAACAATTCAGCAAATTGATGCTGATAATATCAGCAAATATTCTGGTACAATTGATTTGGAATGGAAAGCATCGTCAAAGCATACCTTTTTATTCAAAGATATCCATTACAATCATGATGAAAATGGAGCTTCTTCCCTGATGAATGCCTCTACTCGCATCAAAAGAAATTCTGCATCCCTTAACCACAGATGGCATTTCAGAAATGATTGGAATTTGAGCCATACGCTGAATCACAGCTACTACGGCAGGGTCTATGTTCAAGAGCGGCCGTGGGGAGATTTGGTTACTGATGATTTAACCAAAGAAGGAAGTATCAAATACGAAAATCTGATTCAGAAAAAGTCTAACTCCGGAGAACTAAATGCAGGATTTGAGGGATCATCCGCATCCTATACAAGTGACCGTTTACAAAACGGCACCCAAAGCGTTACAGCCGCAAGCCTTTTTGGGCAATATGATTTTTTCATTGGAGAGGCGATCAATATGGTTGCAGGCATACGGTTGGATCATTCTTCGGAGTATGATGCTGTCAGCAGTCCAAGAATCGGCCTGATGTACACAATCGCTGAACGCTGGAAAATCAGGACAACATGGGGAAAGGGATTCCGCTCACCTTCATTTATGGAACGCTTCATCGATTGGAATCATATTCAGTTTAGTTACCGCGTTTTGGGGAATGCTGAACTTAAACCAGAGCTTTCAAATGGCTTTACTGCGGGAGTTGAATATTATCATCCTGCATCGTATAAGGTGAGCCTGATGCTTTACGTTACTGATTTCAAAAATTTGATAGAGGATTATACTCTCCAGCCAGGATTGCTTAGTTACCGCAATATTGAGCAAGCTACTTACCGCGGATTGGAATTGCAGGGAAAATGGATCATTTCACATTCCTGGCTTTCCTCATGGGGTTTCAATCTTATTGACAACCGAAATGCTAGCGGTGATCTCATCCCCAACACACAACCGCTATCAGCATATACCCGGCTGACATATAAAAGTCAGAATCGATTGTGGAACGGGGCACTGCGATTGAAATGGGTGGGATCATACGCACCGCAGGATTATAACCCGGACACTGGTGAATACGAAAAAGCAAGCCGTTCACTGGATGCATATACCATCATAAATATAAACGGATCAATGAATGTATGGAAACAAATCAACTTGGGAATTGGTATTCGAAACGCCGGGAATTATACTCACGACCGTTACGGACCGTTCATCGGAAGATCTTTTTACATAGAAATTTTAACAAACATATAAATAAACAGGAGAATTATTCATGAAACACATAACAATATTAATTGCTACACCTTTGCTTTTCTTGTTGGTAGCATGTGAGGATAAAAAAGATGATACTGATACAACACTCACGGTAGTTGAGGTGATAACAAACGATATGGATGACGGAGCATATTATTACAATTTCACTTCAGCAGCGGAAGATTCCTCCACATGGCATCTTTCAGCGCAAAATATTGTTGTGGGTAATTATTATATGCCCAGTATTATTCTGGACAGCACCAAGTTGATGGTGGCAGTAGATACAGTTAATGCATTTACTGATATTACTACCGGGCCGAGTTCATCTTCCTACAGTACAAGTACCGGAATGGTTAGCTATGGTGGTTTAAACGAGATCCTAAATTACAATTTTATCTCACATACAGTCAGCACTTCAACATCAACATATTTTGTATATATAATCGCAACTCATAAAGTTTATAAAATATTTTTTGAAGAGTACAGCGATGGTGTGATAAAATTCAATTACGCTGATTTAACCGGATAGCCTACAGCAACATTAGTGTATAAAAAAGTCTGGAGAACCGGCCTTTTTTATATGAATTGTGTTAGTTTAGC
This sequence comes from uncultured bacterium, assembly GCA_964433085.1. Lineage (GTDB taxonomy): Bacteria > Fidelibacterota > Marinisomatia > Marinisomatales > AB-629-J13 > AB-629-J13. The sequence goes on along the minus strand of CAYSQB010000066.1, from coordinate 1,623 downwards.
ATACCTGAAACAGGACCTAAGGTGATTATTAACCATTTTAGCTATCTAAAGAAGGCAAAGTAAATAGATATCCCAGCAAGGAGAAATGTCTCTTTTTTATTAATAATGTGCTGGATTTAAAAAAAAACAACATAATTTATTTTCTTAGTTATTTATACAAGAGTAATTCTCGTAATTTTCCTTTTGTATGAAGTATTTTATTATCAACTCACCTGTTGCGGCAGTACACAATAAACCTAAATTTCAATCTGAAATGGTCACCCAGGCACTTTTAGGGGAAACCTGTACCCTTTTAAAAAATCATGAAAATTGGAGATATGTGAGGCAGTGGGATGGCTATGAAGGGTGGATACATTCATTTTATGGTATTGAATCAGAAGATTACTATGAACCGACCCATTCTTTTTTTGAATTGACAGGTTTTTCAGAACATATCAAAGAAAGCAGAAAAATTGTGTATGGGACAAAATTGAAATTAACGAATACTGAGGAGCTATTATTTCCTGATGGTTGGGAAGGTTCAGCACCAAAAGGATTTCGATCAATTTCCTTTAAAGCATCCCGAGATAATTTATTAAAAGAAGGTAGACGGTTTTTGGGAGTTCCGTATCTGTGGGGAGGGAAATCGTCACTCGGTATAGATTGTTCCGGATTGATTCAAACCATTTTTAAATCGGTGGGCATTAAACTTCCCAGAGATGTATGGCAGCAGGTAGATTATTTTAAAGACCACATAATCCCATTAGATTCTATTAAATGTGGCGACATTTTATTTTTTGGGAAAAATGAAAAAATAATTCATACAGCACTCTCTTCGGGCGGGCCCAACTTTTTACATTCCCAGGGTTGGGTGAAAGAGGAAAGTTTGGATAAATTCCGGGATAATTTCAATGAAGAATGTTTTCAAATATTTAAGTTTTCGGTTTCAGTAGAGCATTTGGTAATTACATGACTCCATTTCAATTATCACATAACGGATATATATTAGATCAGTCAGTTTTAGTGCTGAATGCCAATTATGCACCCCTGCACATTTGTACAGCAAAAAGGGCAATCTGTCTTCATTACTTAGAAAAGATTGAAATCATCGAATCCTGTAAAGAAAAAATTCACTCTCCATCAGTGCAGGTTCCGGTTCCCAGTGTGATTAAATTAAGACAAATTGTGAAATACAACAGTATGGCTGTAATTTTGAACCGAAAGAATATTTTTCAAAGAGATAATTATATCTGTCAATACTGTGGTACTTCTTCCGGTTCATTAACTGTGGATCATATCATTCCAAAAGAACAGGGAGGCGGTGATAATTGGGAAAACCTAGTTACTGCATGTCTTCAGTGTAATCTAAAAAAAGGTAACCATTCTCCAGAAGCAGCTGGACTACACCTTCAAAAAAAACCGAACAGACCGAACCGAATTCAATATTTTCAACAATTTGCAAAAAATGGTAAGAGCTCCTGGAAACCATACCTTTTTATGGAGGCTTTGAGATAAACAAAACATGAAGAGAATTCTCAGTGGAAGTGCTCCCAGTGGACATTTGTGTATAGGAAATTACTTAGGGGCACTAAAAAACTGGGTTGAATTACAGGAAGAATATGATTGTATTTATGTAATAGTTGA
>CAYSQB010000065.1:0-7997 GCA_964433085.1 uncultured bacterium | reverse complement strand
ATATCCCGTGAAAATCCTGATTCATCAGTAGATTCATCAAATCCATCTAAATTATCATACCATGTGAATCCACTTCCTGGCTCATATTTGTTATAAAAATTCATATTGTTAACAGACGCATCGGTCCAAAGTCCGGCATATAGACTATCAATAATTTCATCTGACCGATTTGTGATCGTATAATTAAGAATCACAAAAGCATCAGCAAAGGAAAAATTCCAGGCATAAGTTTCTAAATGGACACCAATCCCCAAAGGTGTATGATTCGTTATATTATAATTATCATCTGTATCTAATCCATAATCTTGGAAATCAATCAGGAAATCTTGATGAGATACTGCAAAGGGAGAGTAAAATTGAGCCATTGAATCCTGGGATGTTGAACTTATTGAAGATCGTATGTCTATTCCAGAGGTAGAAAAATATTCAAACCCCTCATCCCCCGATTCAAAAACACCATCCACAATTGATGTGGACACCCTTTTTTCTCCATTAACAATACCACCGATCCATAGACCAGCATAAGAGAAATGTTCCACCTGATCTCTTTGAATTGTTGTATGCTGCTTATATTGACAGGACGGAAAATTTTTACCTTCCCATCCATTACCCAAAACACCAAAATTGGTCACCGTCATTCCTAACTGTCCAACGGAAGTGTATTTATCAAATATATCCGGTGAAAACTGGGCTTTAGGGAAAGAAATAAATCCCAGGATTAGGATCCTTAGGAAAAAATTGGGGACACCTTTCCTCATGTACAACTGATTGTTTTCAAATGGAACACCTTCGTTTTTATTAAAAGCAGGACTAAGAATGTAAAAAAGGTGTTGTTCTATTTCAATATCTAAACAAAATTAAAATGAAAATTTCCAGGCGACTGGTCGATGATCGGAAATAAACTCATCATAATCTGACCAACCGCTTGGAAAATAATCTTCTAATTTAACAGTGGTAACTATTGAGGCATTACCTTCAAATTCATCAAATAATTTTTTATTGACAAGAATATGGTCAATATGACTGGGCCAAGAAGGATAAGACCAATACGACCAGTGTTGTTCGTTCTCTCCATTTAATGCTAATTGCATATCAACAAATTTGAATTGTTCAGAATTTTCAATAAAGTTCCAAAACACATTGGAGAGCCTAGGTTCATGAATATCATCATTCAGATCCCCTACCACAATAACGTTTGAATCAGAGTAATTATTCAAAATGTACTCTTCAAGTAAAAATGATGCAGACTGTCTTCGGGCTTCATCATCATTTTCATTCGGTATGTCCGGGGTACCATCTATATTCGTATCAATACTGTCAATCGTACCATCACCGCAACATTTTAAATGATTGTTGATTAATACAAATGAACTCCCATTTATCTCACAATCAATAATAAAAGGCTCACGGGGGAATGCTATATTTTCTTGCTCAAATATTTCAAATATATCTTCAACATTTATCCTGTTTGCTTTATAAATATATGCAAGCCCATAACTTCCTGAGGATGTTTTTACTCCCACCCATTCATTCCCCTCATCCAATTGATTGCAACGGTTCACAAGAACACTAAAATAAGATCCTGAACTTATTTCTTGTAAAGCCACAATATCACAATTCAAATGAGTTAGAATTTGGGCTACATATTCAACGGTTTGTTCACCTGATTTAGGGAAATTTTCAAGGTTCCATGTCAGGATCTCAATTGTATTTTCGGTCCCGAAGGATAATCCTGAAAATTGGGATGCTGGTATTTCATCATCCTTTTCTACCGCACAAGATATAAATATAAAAAGACAGAAAAGACTTCCCGTCCTTTTGTAATTATTCGAACGGAGCAAACCCTAACATAACCGGACGATGGTCCGAAATATATCGTTCATATTTTGAATAACCACCAATGTAATCTTCAATAAAAAGTGTTTCAATTCGATTGAGTTTTGACTCAGGAACCATTTGCCGAGTTACGACAATATGATCTAAAAAGCTGACATAAGGTTCTTTTGGATAAGATGCTTTTGACAAATCGTAAACCAGCGGTTCATTCACAAAATAAAATCTTTTATCATTCAGAAATGGGTGGAAGCTGTGTTCCGTATCTTTATCTTTCAAGTCATCGTTCCAGTCTCCCAAGACTATAAAATTTTCATATCCGGAATCCATCTCATCTGATATATATTCATGAAGCATTGCTACAGCTTTTTGTCTACGTTTCAATCCTGAGTCACAGCATTTCATATGGAGATTAATCACAGAGAAATTTAAGATATCATCCCCGCATCGATATTGAAAATCACCTCTAAGCGGTGGCCTTCCGGCAAAATTATAATCATTTTCTGCAAACAATTCAGATTGATTAACTAATGTGAACATATCTTTTTTAAAAATAATAGCTTGATCCATAAAAGAAGACTGCTGAGACACAATAAAATCATAATCAGGCAGGAGATTCATGAGACCACTGAAAAAACCGGTAAACCGGATCTCCTGAAATGCGATCAGATCCGCATTCAAATCAGAAATCACATTTGCTAAAACAGGGAGCGTTGAATCCTTGTGAGCGGGAAAAAATTCTGTGTTCCATGTAATGATCTCAATCTCTCCAGGTAAATTTAGGTTTGGGACTTTTGTTCTTCCTCTAGCACCTACATTCATATCACACTGAGTTGGGATTTCAACGATCGGCATCCACTCCGGATTTTTGTATACTTCACCTAATGCAGTTGATGCATTTGTCCTTATCCATTGACTCATGTTCGGTTCAGAAACAAAATCATCTGCCAGCATAGTTTGACCTATTCTACCATCCACTGCAGTTTCATACCCCACAAATTGGTGAGAGCCTTTGTCAATATGTAAAAGTAGATGACCAAACTCAGTCCCATTTCCATAGTTCTGAGTGATAAATACATGGCTGTGAGAATCATACCATATGGTTGGATATCCTTTACTAACACCTCCCGAAATAATGAAGTCCACTTCTTCAGAAAAATAACCTAATTCTAGGGCATTGTTAATATCATATTTTGAAGATGACCCTGTTTTCAATGAATCCAAAAACTCAGCATACACCTCATCCCTATCCCATGGAATCCCCAAACTTGTTAAAACAACAATAATTTCAGCCCCCTCTTTTTTCATGATGGGGATCCAATGATTCAACGTCTCAATTTCAGGTAAAACTGAGAATCCCTTTCTATTTTGTTCTAACACTGTTTCATTCAATTTGTGTGGAATAATTCCTATAATTCCAATTTGAATTCCCGATACGGGCACTATTGTAAATGGTTTGATTTTATCGGAATAATTACTTGTTTCCAAGTTCGCAATTAGAAACGGAAATTGTGCTGATTTTGCCAACTCATTTAGGTTATCAGCTCCACCAATAAAATCATAACTCCCCGGTACAAGAGCATCATACTGTACCTGGTTCATCCACTCAATCATTGTTTTTCCACTATCTGCCATACCAAACGGATGCCCCTGAAAAAAATTACCACCATCTATCACCAAAACACCCTCATTTTTTGATTCTGCTTCCTTTCGTAGTTCACTAACATAGTGATACATGGCAGAGGCATCTAAAATATCAGGGGGATATTCTGGATTCATAAATGTGGCCTTTTGTCCTGTAATCTGTCCATGTAGATCGTTGGTCGTTATGAGGTGAATTGTAGAGTGGCCTTTATTATTTCCAGCAAAAGAAATTTGCACCGTAAATAATATTGCGACAGAAAATAATTGATAATAAACACTTCTCATAATACCCTCTTTATTTTTCCTCTTCAAGAAGGAATGAGGTGCTAAATATTGCTAGATTTAACCTGAGATGATTAAATAAAATGAGGAAAAGAATAGCCAAAAACGAAATGTGATTCATTCAAGCGAATCAAAGATTATATTTGAATGAAAACATAAAATTAAATAGGGATTCTGATACCGTATCAAGTGAGGGTCGGATATCATCTTCAACCGGGAACAGATCTGGGTAATTGTATTGGGTTGATTGGAATCCTGCAGCAAAATCAACTTGAAGATCCCCAAATGATTTGCTGGAACCAACCGTAAAGATCGTTTGAGGATCTAACACCTGAAACGGGGATTGTTTAAAAACCAATCCAACCCTTACCGGAATCTGTGAAATTGTCATGTATTCAAGACCTAAATGCCATGATGCTGATCTCAGCATGTGAAATATCTCATTATTGACCAACTTAAGGGAATAGGAATCGATAACAGTATAATCAACAGTGACCAATATAGGTGTTGTTCCGTGAGTTGTATAGGCAACTCCCAAAGATAAACGGGATGGTTTCACATAATGAACTCCATCAATTTGAAAGGATAATGTGTCTCCCGCTATAAAAAGAGGAAGCCCGGAAGAACTGTCCAAAACAGAAGGAGTGTTAAAATCAGATTCAATTATTAACTTTGGATCAAAGGCAAAAGAAAAATGCAATCCCTTCCATGTGTTTAGTTCAAACCCATAACTGAAAAAACCATCTCCCGGTGTATTCTCAACTCTGTCAGCTGGATGTATTTCCCCCAAATACCCATCCATGATTTGCAATGTATCTGCCATAAAAATATCATGAACTGATGACTCAGGAATTTTATGATAGGCAATACCCCAGTTCAATGTAAACCGATCATCTAATTTGTATCGGATACCTAAACCAAAAGAAAAACGGTCCAACTGACCACGAGTTTCTAAACGATGATATCCCAATAGTGGATCCTTATTGCATATAATTCCATCATCACAGCTATCTTTACCCCGAATTTCTTCCACATATTTATATGCAAAAGAAGTTAACGGATCAACGGAAAGAGCTGCTGAAACTTGAGTAGTCCCATAAGTTCTGGAACCAAAAATACCCAACCCTGAAAATGATCTATTGGTATGATTTACGACATAGTCTGATGTTGTAAGGTAATCTCCAAAAAAATCTTTAAGATCAAACCCTCGACGCTCTAAACCAATGTTTCCACCTAAATGATACTCAGATGAAAAGCCATCTCCAAGTCGCCACAATCCTGCAGGATTTATCAATAATAGGCGGGTTGAATTATCACTGTAGGTCGTTTGACCTAAGGCAAAGGATCGTGCAGAGACAAGATATGGGTCTGTACCGGTAATACGATTAAAGAGAAACTGGGAATATCCAGCAGATGTAAATCCTGCTAAAAGAACCAGAAGAAATTTATTCATTTGTGTTTTACATCGCATAGTCAATTTGTAATCTAAAATCTGATTCAGTTTGATTTACTACAGGATTTGAAACCCAAGTCCCATCTCCTGATTTTCCTGAGGTTATTGTAGAAAAAGAACTATAATTTGTGTGACTTACCTTCAATTTAACAGAAAAATTATTTAAAGGCGAAAACTGCCAAGACATCCAAGAGTGTACAGCTCCATGGTCCGCGGAGAAGAGTCGGAAATCTGTATCTTCAAAATACCATAAAAATCCTTGAAGAAATAATACACCTCCCTTCAAGGTCATTTGGTCAGAAAAATTGTGGATGCCATTTATTCCAATAGATTCGTCGGGTGATCCGATATCTCCCACCTTCATTTCTGCACCAGGGCTAACAGATTCTGTAAGCCTTGGTCTCGGGGAAAATGTTGTGTATCCCCGTGAATACAGCAACTCCACTTGATTAAAACGGGACATCCTGAGACGAAAACGGATTCGTGTTTCTCTTGAATCAAATGGACTTGGATGAAAAATATCAAAGGACCCCCTCTCCTGCCATTTCTGGCGAATATTGATGCGGTAATTGAAAACAGGTCTCCAGTCTACTGTGAGTACTGTGCGGTAATATTTTGCATCATCTGCCTTTCTTGTCCATGTATCCCAATTCATATATCCAACGAAGGACCTATGAAATTGATAACGGGTGAAAAAATAATATCCCTGTTCTGACTGAGGTTGGGGGTTCCCTGAGTATAAATAACTATACACCGGATCTTCCAACCAATAACCATCTTCTAAAATAGACGTTTTGTAGCGCTGATAATTGGAAAAGGACCGTTGATAGGGATTGTCAAATTCAAGGTCATAATCCCTGTACAATGCTAAAAAGGTAAGATTATCAAATTGTGCATATAGACTGGTCAGGAATGCATTCGGTTCATCGTTAAAAGTAAAAAAATCAAAGTTTCTAGACAATTCACCATATTCACCCTGAATAGAAATATTTCCAAGAACAAATCCATAATTGAACCCTAAAACTCTTCGGTAACTTTGAGCTTCATCCCAAATGGAGGAAGAACCGGAAGATTTATACATGGCAGCAATTTCCGGGTCTGCTGAATTGGACATATAGGCAAGGTAAAAAGCATCACCTGAATATTCATCATAATCATTTGCATTGGAAGCTAAATCCAGTTCAGGCTCATTGTCATCCGCCCCACCGGTGATGGTTTCCACAACTTTGGGATCGAGAACCCTGTCATAAAGACTTTCGTAAACAGTAAGACCTATGTGTGCTCCTACAAACGGCATAAATCTTATATTTCCACCCCAAGTGACTTCATTCACAGAAGAGGTTATCGGAGAAACAATTTTCAGTGAATCCTCATTCGCTCCCATAGGAAGGCGAGGATGCATTACAATCAATGTAGAAAATGAGCTGTCTCTATTGATCACGGCATCACGGGGAGCTTTTGACATAAAAAATGCACTGCGGAAATATGGATTAGATATTTGCACAGCTATTCCATTCAATATATATTGATTTGATCGAGTTAAATCGGAAAACACTCCTCTAGCACGTTTTGTAAATCCAAATCCCGTTCGGCGGGGCGAAAAGAAATCGCCTGTTTCAAAAATCACACTTTGCCCAAAAGATGCAGAAAAATGTCCAAGGATAAATCTATCCAATCGAAATAAACCCATATCAACATTTTCCACAAGTCCAAATTTTTTCCGAGTATAAATTCCTTTCGGATTTCCCATGTTTTGATGATGTGAAAATCCAAACTTCAGATGTGAACCATATTGAAAAGATAATTTTTGATACACCTCAGGACGATTCGAATTTCTAAATGCAGTAATGGATCCTTCATCATCCGGATTTGTGGTGACAGGTACAGTTCGAACCATTTGTGAAAAACGACCATGAAATGAAGGGTTTTCTTTAGATGGAGTTTCGAAGTTTACAAAATCCACTAAATTTTTATAGCCCCAGTAGCTGATTCCCGGCGCATTCCTCAATTCAAATGATCCTTTTATTTCTCCTCTCCGTTGTTGCTTAATCACAGCAGCAACGTCCACAGGGCTCAGGTTTGGAAGAGCACTTAAATCATCAAACGACATCGTGTTGACATTACCGGGTCTATAGATTCTATCCAGCCAGACATCGGACAATCCTTCCATATTTCCTTCCGCTGCCAGCCATTGTCTGACTTTATATGAAGATAAATTTTGTTCACGAACATAGGCTGATTCTTCATAAGGATTAATGTCTACCAGAGGTTTTAACTTATTTATATCTTTGATAGTCAACGATTCAATTTCAAGCAAATCATAAATGGTTACTATCCCATTTCTTTGATTAATAAATGAATAAATATCATCTACTTGCGAGGCAGAGAGAGGCAGTCCGCTTAATTTATCTTTTGATGCAGAATTCAGATTAATGTTTGCTGCTAATAACATTGGAAAAATAATGAATAAAAAAAACGATCGCATCTTGAACTATTCTTGGAAAATATAGGTTAATTCGGTTTGATGAACCACAGGTAGCACTGGGTGTGTCAATAAAGCATACCCGATCTTTATTCTTGAAAACGATACAATAAATCCAGCACCTAAACGATTGGGATTGGACTGTACTCCTGATATAATACGCAGTGTAGGGTTCACATCAAAATGGACACTCCCCTTGATCTGAATATTTTTTCCCAACACTCTTTCAAAGAGAAATGAAGTCATCAATCCAGTGAACGGTGTATAAGAAACACCAGCAGAAATTCTTTTCGGCAAGGGCTG
>CAYSQB010000064.1:0-8306 GCA_964433085.1 uncultured bacterium | reverse complement strand
GTATTGGTAATATGTGTCTTCAGTATATAATGGTAAACCTATCAGGTTCCATCCATCATTATATGAAACAGAAACCTCCATCCCTGATAAACTGTTTGTGCTTTCAGGGGTTGGACTGAGAAAATCCCAGTTACTGCTTCCGTCAAAAACCCTCCCATAAGAAATATCAGGTGACTGCTCACCATAGGTTATTGAATCCAAGATCGTTACACCGTCAACGTTCACAAGAGCCAAGAACTCTCCTCCTGCACTTAGCTTAAAGTTTGTATGAAGCTCACCCTGGTCCTGGTCCTCATCGCACCAGAACAAAAGAAAGCCCTGAGGTTGGATCACTGTCCCATCAGGGATCATCCATTTTGTTAGGTTATCAACATTATCTGTGAGGTATAGTCCTCCTATGTCTTCCGATTCTGTCCCGGTATTATAGAGCTCCAGCCAGTCATCGTTCTCACCCGATTCATCTGTATTGGTTGTATCATTGCTGGAAAGAAATTCGTTTAGGGCAAACTCATTTCCCCCAAATCCAGATACTATTATTTCTACCGGTTCATCTCTAGGAAATAGATTGGACTGACCATTGGAATCCTCACAGTAAATCTGAAAATAACCTGCAGAACCGGTAAAAGGAGGGATTGCCCCAGTCCACAGGTCTGATTCTTCAACTATCTTAGTATCCGGGACTGGGGTAAATATCATGGGGAAATTTTCAGGCTCAGATTCAGGAGATTCATAAAAATAGATCTCAACCAATTGAAGCCCTGCACTCCCAAAAATAGAGGCTGAAACAAAAATACTATCATCAGAAAATGGAATCGTAGGGGCCCAAGAAAAATCATATACTACAGGAGAAGCTTGCGTAAATGGTAATGGATTCGGGAGGGAACCCATCCGCAGATTCGCGAATTCTTTGATTCCCCTTTTTACATGTAGATTTTCATAGTGGTCTGATGAAAATGATCCATGATAATCTGCAATGGTAAAACCATAATCGTAGGTGCGATATTCATCAGTTTCTGCCCACGGATCCATATTAACTTTTAAGTTATCCATTCGCTCTTCCCAGTGAGATAATTCAAAAATATTGGTTGAAATAAAATCAATAAAATGGGCATAGAGATCTCGATATTCATCGTGCTCCATGAGTCGCTCAGCGAGAGGACGCCCATCCCCATCAATCACAGGGAAATTAAATGGGTCACTGTTGGTCCAGTCAATTTCGAACCAATCAATTCCCAATGTATTATCATAGTCATAGGGAATCCAGTGAAACCGGTTTTCGGAGGGATGATGATATAGATAATAATTATTTCTGAGAAACCAGTAATCATCCCAGCCTCCGGTGAGTACATTCATAGCAAAATATTTTAGGACCCCCGCAACATCTAGTACCGCCTCAAGCGAATCTGCAAACTCGCCATCCGGTGTCTGGTTGATGATTCCAATCAATCTGGCTAATTGTGAAAAATCATATGAATCTTTATTTGTTTTCAGGGTGTAGGGACGCTCATCATCATAGTAAGGATGATAATCTTCAGGTTCACCACCTCTATAAGTCAAATCTGCAGGCCAAATACATTTCCACAAGTTACCGGAATCATCTGAAAAGTTCTTTTCGAGAAATTCGTCATCTATATGTTCAACGGAAATATATAGCCCATAGAATTTATCATTGATGTACACAGCTACATGGGTGGAGCGGGATGTAACCATCCCTAAATCTCGGTACAAATCCCAGCAGATTTTACTGCGAATAATAGAGGGGTCATTGTGCTCTCCATTCAAATTTAGTTTTTCTACTCCATAAAAACTGCGCCCTTGCTCAAAACAATTTATGTCCAGTTTAAAAGATTTTTTTTCAGATACTCTCGATGTGTTCCCCCGTAACCGAAATCCCACGCTGTCTAGTGTCTCATCAAACCACTCAGACACATATCGAACCGTTGAGGGGTGCAAGGAATCACTATATACATTTTCATAAATCCATTCCAATCGGAGGGAGTCAATAGTAATATGCACTTCATCCACCTCTGTATCATCAAAGAGTTTCCAGCTGTCATCCTGAGAAAATATCACTGGTGTAACAGCTAACATCATTACGAAAATATACATTAATCGTTTCACTCCTTATTCCCCTAAAAAATATCCATAACTGTAAGGTTGCAAATGGACTGTTGTCTTAGTGTCAGATAAAGAAAATGGGATATCATTTTTTAGTCTTCTCCAACTTGTGACCGGAACAGGGCAATCAAAAGAAATAGATCGGTTTTTATCACTCTGATTTATTGCAACCAATATAATTTCATCAAAATATACCTTCAGATATGCCCACACCGGACCATCTGAATAAACTGAATAAAAATCTCCTATGGACAGTGAGGAATATTCTCGTCGTAAATATGCCAAAGAGGACACTTTTTCAGTGAGCATAGATTCTCCCATATTTAAATTTTTTCCGAACCGCATGGGGCGCCTATTGTCAGGGTCTCCTGCCCCCTCAAGTCCAATTTCTTCACCATAATAAACAACGGGAATACCTGGAATAGAAAAATTAAATGCGGTGAAATTTGCTAATTTCTGATAGCTTGACATATGCTCTACCTCTTCCGGCGGATCGGAAAATGCCCGCTCCGTTCCATTTTCAACGTATGTCATTTGTTCATCTGCAACAGAAATAAATCTCACCTGATCATGGCTGGAGGTAATCGTTCCCATGAGATTTATTGGTTGGTAAACCTGTAAATTTTGTTCCATAGTTTCTTTCAATGATGCCATATCTCCGGTTGGTGATTTAAAAATGTTCCGTGCAACAAAATAAATATCAAAATTGAATTGTGCATTCAGCTCAGAAGGGTTTACATAACTCAGGATCAACTCATCTGAACCAAATGTCTCCCCTATTTGATACACATTTTTATCCGGAAAATTCTTTTTTAATTCAAAAGTTAAATGTTTCCAGAATGAATGGGGAACATGTTTTACTGCGTCCTGCCTGAATCCATCTAGATCAAATTCCTTCATCCACCACATAGCATCCCTTACGACTGCATCAATTGCATTGGGATTAGTATAATCAAATGATGGCAAGAACGGTTCAAACCAAGTGGTAAGCCGCGTTTCACCGTCCCACCTTCGGATGTTCATAGAACCGTCCGGTAGCATTACATCCCCAAACCACTCTCTGTGCTCTGCGTAATAGGGATGGTCTTCATGAACATGATTGCTCACTAAATCTAATAAAACTTTAATATTTTGATCATGAGCAGTGTCTATCATTTTTTTTAGTTCCTCTGCAGTTCCATATCGTGAATCAATTTCGCGGGAAGCAACAGGCCAATAGCCGTGATATCCTTTATAGATTCGATGGGGAGGGCTCCATTCTGAAAAAGAACGAGCTGGCTGTTTTTGAACAGGTGAAATCCAGACCGCAGAAATTCCTAGGTCTGAAAAATAGCCTTCACTAAGTTTTTGAAGGAGTCCAGAAAAATTCCCACCATAAAATTCAGTGAGAGGATGTGTTTCTCCTTTTGATCTATCTGTAGTTGAATGATCCTCATCAAAAAATCTGTCAACCATTAGACTATAAATAACTTTAAAATGCCAGTTATCTTTATTTGTTTTTACATTCAAAGGAACTCCATTTTTTATTACCGTATGGTTTTCCCTTATCACTCTTCCTTGGTCATCTAATCCCATAATTCTAAGTAATCCTTCATTGAGATTATTAATATTTACACTGACATCGCCGTTTTCTTTAGGGTCAACTACATCGGGATGGAGAGAAATATTGTTCCACACTACAATCGTTTCTACCGGTAGTGACTTATCTAAAGAAAGAAAATTAAATGAAAGATAACTGCCTTTCTGTGTGTTTTTAATCCACTGACCGGAAGATTTTTTTTTGAAGCTAGTGAGGTCCAAAACTGAATTCCATCCGCCCATATTATTTGAAACTATATCCTCATTTGCAGGATCAAGTATATCTGAATCTCCAATAACAAATTTATATTCATATAAATTGGGTTTTAGATACAGTGTTGTTTCAAATATCCCATCCCTATCTTCATCACTTAATAGATCACTTGTTCTTGACCAATCATTAAAATTTCCCATTATTGAAATTGGGCCATTATCGGTCTTTGGAGTAAATCGGAAAACATGTGATTTTGTAGGTTCGACCCGAACCAGTAAATTAAACGGCTCTGCACCGGTAGAGCCCATAACAGAAATCAAATTTGAAGCAGATTCCTTTGGTGCAATAAACAGACTATCTGTAGATGGATCAAACATAATAATTAGATCAGGATGAGAATCTATATACAGCTTGATCTTTGGGTCTGATTTATATATAGAAAGATCAAACCCCTTTGTCCTACCTTGATGAATTGTGAGCGTTGGGACATTATGTAAATATTGTTTTTGTTGCTCGATGGTACAACAATAAAATAAAAAACAAAAATAAATTAGTTTTCGCATGTTTTTTTGACCAAACATATTCTTAATTTAACGATGTAATAAAAAGTTATTCATATAAATTTCTTAATACCATAGTGATTGGATTGGCCAAACACACACATACTTTTTTAATCCTTTCATTCACGATATGCATCATGACACAATGTACTGACAGACCTACTTTACCTCTTTCTTACGGAGCGTTTGTCCGGGGCAATAAAACCACCTTCAAGCTAAAGGCACCAAAAGCGGATCGTGTTTTCCTGGTTTTATTTGAAAATCCAGAAGATAAAACCGGGTCAGAATTCCTGATGAAAAAAACAGGGGACGATTGGACTATCACAACAAAAAAAGCCGGTCACGGTACACTCTACGGCTACCGCTTGGAAGGTAATTACTTGGGGAATGACCCTGATGTCATCGTTGCTGATCCCTATTCGCTGGCCTCTGTGACCCAAAACACTTATCGCCATGTGGCAAAATCGCTCATTATAGATACATCTTTTGATTGGGAAAATGACAGCTGGATCAAAATTAACCCCAGAGACCTCATCATTTATGAAATGCATATTCGGGATATGACCGCCCACCATACCTCAGGATCAAAAAATCCCGGAACCTACCATGGCCTTGTAGATCCAGATCAAAAAGGTGGAATTGACCATGTGAAAAAAATAGGAGTCAATGCTGTTCAGCTATTACCTGCACAGGAGTTTGCAAATGTGGAAGTTCCATACAAAAATAAATCAGCAAGTGTTTTCAATAACTGGAATCCCTACGCCAGAAACCATTGGGGATACATGACCACATTTTTCTTTGCACCGGAAACATATTATGGAAGTGATGGAACAGATGAACCGGGGAAATGGAACGGTACGGATGGAAGAGCTGTTCGCGAGTTCAAGGATATGGTTAAAGCATTTCACCGAGAAGGAATCGCTGTGATCATGGATGTGGTATACAATCACGTTTCAAACTACGATTACCATCCTCTCAAGTTTATTGACCGGGAAATGTATTTCCGCCTTGAAAATAACGGAAGCTATATATCAAAAAGTGGCTGCGGAAATGATACCCGATCAGAAAATCCAGCAATGAGTCAGATGATTTTGGAAAGTGTGCGTTACTGGATGACCGAATATCACATTGACGGATTTCGTTTTGATATTGGAAATCTAATTGACTCCGAGACAAGACAAAAGATCATTGATGAATTAAAGAAAATCAATCCTAACGTGATTATTTTGGCTGAGCCCTGGGGCGATGGTTACGACCCTTCTGGATTTTCGGAAATGGGCTGGGCATCTTTCAATGACCAGTTTCGTGATGGCTTAAAAGGCAGTGTGTTTAATGTCCATGATAGGGGGTTTCTATTTGGAAAGAGGCGGGAAGAGGACAACCATGATTTTTTAAAAAGGATCATTCTCGGATCTCGGAAAGACTTTGGAGGACAATATAAGGATGCTGCACACAGCGTTAACTATCTTGAGTGTCATGATAACCATACACTGGGGGACAGGCTGCGCATTACAGGGGGATTCATTGGAGAAAATGAAGTCATTACAGATAAATTGGCACACTCACAGGTGAACGGAAAATTACTTGACATGAATAAACTGGGCGCCCTTTTTCTTTTTACCAGCCAGGGGATTGTGTTCATGCACGAAGGGCAGGAGTGGGCTAGAAGTAAAATCATTGCTGAAACAGAAGCACCGGACAACCGTATTGGTCAAATAGATCACAATTCATATGAGAAAGACAACGAAACCAATTGGATCAATTGGGATGAAAAAGAGTTAAACAAAGGATTAGTTTCCTATTATAAAGGATTAATTCAGATCAGGAAAAATTATCCTGAATTTCGTCACAGTGAACCAGAAGACTATAAATTTATGGACCTTGAGGGAGAAATTGCAGTGGCCTATTCATTGGGTGATAATATTTTTGTTGTAATAAACGGAGATTACGAAAAATCCTTAAAACTCAATTTACCCGTGGGAGAGTGGCATGTTCTTGCAAATTCTGAAAGCATTGATTCTGAAGGCCATCAGACTCTGTCAAAAATAGTTTCTTTACCACCAACAAGCGGTATGATCCTGGTCAGATCTGAAAGTTTGAAAAAACAGGTAGACCTAAACTAATACCCGTAGGTCCTCTCACCAGTGGTATCAATTTTTTGGGAAGGATCCAATTGTTGAACAGAACGGGGCTTGGTCTCTATTAGAACTTTTTTCCATGTCTCCTTGATCACTTCCGGACGAAAATGATCCAGGGCTGTCCGAGCGTTTTCTGCCATGGACTGTCTATCATCAGCCAGTGTGTCCCAGAAAATATTTACAGCTTTCAAAAAATTATCTTTATCTTTTTCAAAATCCATATCCACTTCATATTCAATAATTGAATCCTTGACGGACTCAGCTATCTCAGACGGTCCGCCAATATTCTGAACAACTGCCGGTACCCGCCGGTCCAATGTTTCACACATGGTATACCCAAAGGGTTCATAAATTCCGGTAATACTATTTGCTCCAATGCTGTTCCAATAGAAATTCACGGTCTCTTTATTGGAACTGAATGGAATGATCACAAGTTGGTTTGGATGTTTTCTCCCCATTTCATCCCAGAATGGATTTCCGCTTTGCGCCCTATAATCCACACCCATATTAAATACCCGTACATCTTTTCTTTGAGATCGCTCCACTGCTTCAATGGGGAGATCAGGTCTTTTCCTGGGAACATGACGACCGATATAGCCAATATTATCACAAGCATAATTCGGTCTCCAGGACGATGAGTCAAATTTTGGTTTATAGCTGTTGTAAATCACTTGAGGAGTGGCAGCATATTTATCATATCCAAAGGACCTGTAGTGTTCCAGTTCAGAATTACTTATGAGCACCACTACATCTGAATATTGGAACGTAATCTCCTGCTCAAAATAGTTCTTTGTGATGGGGCCACCCATATTGGTCAGGTGCTCCATACGAATCAAGGAATGACAGACCGTTATCAAAAGCCGATCGGAAAAATATTCTTTAATTGATTTTGTTGTATCGAAGGCAACCCAAAGATTATTGATACAGGCATCAATATCTGAAAATGTTGTTTCAATATCTTCAGGACCATGGATAACTCGAATTCCCGGGTATCGTTCTGGAAAATCATCAGGAGGCTCATCCAATTGAGCAAGAAATACCGGAATGATCTCAATATCTGGATCCCCCTCAAACATCTCCATAAAATTGAGAATCCATGTGGCGACACCTCCATATATTATTGGTGGCATTTCGTTTGTGAGAAGGGCAACTTTCATATATCTTCTAATTTCAAGTTAGAAATTAAAATTGTTTCGGGGGAAAGTTATAAAGATATTAAACAAAAAATGGGAGCCAGAGCTGGTAAGAGGGTTGTGTAGTGAATAATCTAAAACCAAGGAGAGCTCTGACTCCCTGGTAAAGTTACATCAATTTATTTTATATTATCTGTGATATGGAGCACACGAAACCGATTTATTTTAAAAACCGGTAGCGCTAACTTATGTTCCGCTTACTTCAGGTAGATAAATTTTCGTGTTACCTGATGCTCTTCTGATATCATCCGACAGAAATACACCCCGGCAGATAATTCATCAGGCGCCCAATCAAGTTCGTAAGAACCTGCTGAATGGTAGTCATTTATTAGAGACTTAACGACATTTCCATTCATACCAACAATGTCCATTTGTATATTACCGTCAACATCCGACGCATAAGAAATAGATGCAACCGGGTTAAATGGGTTCGGATATACTTTCAATAGGCGAAAGTCCTTCAGAATCCCTGTTTCCGGATCTGCCCAAAGCGGAGTTGCGTTCA
>CAYSQB010000063.1:0-8452 GCA_964433085.1 uncultured bacterium | reverse complement strand
ACAATTTTGATCCTTCTCCGGAGTATGTTGCTTTTGTGGGTGATGTGGGTGGCTCTTACAGTGTTCCTACTTTTTATGAAGATTGGGGTCACGATTATTGGGGCGATCAGTGCGAGGGAGACCAACCCTATAGTCAACTAAATGGGAACGACCTATTTCCAGAAGTTTTTGTTGGAAGAATTTCTGTTAGGTCGTCATCAAATATATCCAATATCGTAAATAAGATTATTCATTATGAAAAAGCTACTTATATGGGAGATCTAAACGAATTTTATGAGAGAGCTGCTGTTATGGGTGATCCTGGAGATTCAGGGCTATCAACGGTGATAACCGCGCGCTATGTGGAGAATATTATGGAAGCCTACGGAATGGAAGATGTTCGAATAAAAATTTCCGGAAGCAGTTGGACATCCTGGATGGAAAACAGGCTTGAAGAAGGAGTTGCCTATTTTCAATACAGGGGGTTTTATGGTGTAAGCGGGTTTGATAACGGAGATATAGATGATGCAAACAATGGGCATAGACTTCCGTTTGCCACTGTCTTGACATGTGGGACAGGATCATTTGCTCAAGAGACTACCTGTCTATCAGAACAGTTTTTAAAAGCTGGGTCAGTCTCAAGTCCTAAGGGAGCCGTTGCGGCGGTGAGCACCGCAACTGGGAATACGCACACCATGTTCAATAACATCATCGCCATGGGAATTTATGATGGAATATTTCCTAAAAAGGTTGGCACAGCCGGAGCTGCGTTGTCAAATGGGAAATTAACGTTATACAGTGCCTATCCGAACAATCCGTACAACTGGGTCAATGCATTTTGTCAGTGGAACAGTTTAATGGGGGATCCCTCAACTCATCTGTGGACAGACACCCCAGAGATCTTGCAGGTTAATTATAATGAAGATATTCCTTTTGGAACGAATTACATAGAAATTGAAGTTTTAACAGATACCGGAGAGCCTGTTGATATAGCGATGGTGACACTGCTAAAAGGAAATGATGAAATTTTTATTAATGGACTTACAGATGAAAATGGAAGAGCGGTCATCCATCTTGACTACCAATATGGTGGTCAGCTATCTGTTACTGTAACAAAACAGGATTGCAAGCCTTTCATTGGAACAGCGACCATTATAACCGAAGGTAAATTAGTTAATTTAGATAACATTGAAACAATTGAGATCAATGATGAGGGAGGGGATGGTCTGTGGAACCCCGGTGAAACAGCAGAAATAGCGATTCCCCTTTATAATTATGGATTTGTAGGGGTATCAGGTGTTACAGCGGAAATCACTACAACTGCTGAATATATGGATATCATTGATGGATCGGCAAATTATGGGTCTATGGGTGTGGGACAAAGTCAGTATGGTGAGGCATTCACTGTGAGCCTCTCTCCCTCAGCAATGGAGCGGGAAGAATTGAAATTATATCTTATAATATCTGATGACAGCGGGGAGGAATGGCATTCCATTCTAAATATGAACTGTGTGGGAACTCACCTAATTGTATCTGGTTATTCTGTGTTTCACCCCAATGGACTTGAGCCGGGAGAGATTTCGGATATTCAGTTAACCCTTTATAATAGTGGTTTTATGCCTACTGAAAATCTAACCGGAACATTGCTCTCAATTGGTCCGGAAGTTCAAATCATTTCACCACAGGGTAACTGGAATCCTATCAACTCAGGATTGTCAGCTCCCAACCAGGATTGGTTTACCATTAAACCATTGGCAGATTTAATCCCTGGCACAGTTTTAGGCATGAAACTTATTGTGGAATCGGATAACGGTTTTTATCGAGATCTGTATTTTTCATTAGAGGTGGGTGAAGTTTCCGTTTCAGATCCTTTTGGGCCAGATAGCTATGGCTATTACATTTATGATTCCGGAGATTCAGGATATGACCTTTCTCCTGATTATGACTGGGTCGAGATCTCATCTATTGGGGACAATCTTGACATTTATGATGTAGGAAATGGTCGGGGAGTTTGCTCTGAAAACAGTAATGTAATGTGTGATAGTGATGCAGATTGTGATCCCTGGGGGGGAGCCTATTATGGATATTGTGTGTTTGCGGAGACAACACAGGAAGTGGACCTACCTTTTTCATTTAGATTTTATGGTTTAGATTATTCATCGGTCAGTGTTTCTTCAAATGGCTGGATTGCCTTTGGAGATTCTGAGTTGGAATCCTTCAGAAATTATCCCATCCCCGGAGCAGGAGGGCCGTCACCTATGCTGGCAGTATTTTGGGATGATTTAAAAACATCCAATGGTGGAGATGTATACACTTTTTCTGATCCAGAAAACGAGTATTTTATTGTAGAATGGTCAAATGTGAGAACACAGAACTATAATTCACTAAATAGCTTTCAGGCTATTTTGTATAACCAAACCGCTCCACCATATGATGACAATGAGATCAAACTACAGTACAAGACCTTCAATAACACATCTTCTGGAAGTTATGCAGGATACACGCCAAACCATGGCGGATATGCAACTATAGGGCTTGAAAATCATGCATCAAATATTGGTCTTGAATATTCTTTTTACAATGACTATCCTACTGCTGCAATGGAACTAGATGATCATGATGCACTATTTATTACGACCCGCCCGAATATTGATTTTTCCGATGTAACCGTACCCGTTTCTTTTATGGGAGATTGGAGTTTAATTGGTCTTCCTGTCCAGGTTGAAAACCCTAATTTTTCATTCCTTTTTCCTGATGCAATCGACAACACCCTCTATTCATTCAACGGGTCATATGTTAGCGAAGATATCTTGGTCCCCGGTAGTGGATTCTGGTTGAGGTTTGAAAATAGTGGTTCCGTTAATATAACGGGAGGGAATATTTTAGATCAAGCAATAAATTTGAGCGCAGGTTGGAACCTAGTCAGTGGGGTTTCCCAGTCTGTATATTTGAATGATATTTCAGATCCTGACGGCTTGATTATTCCTGGGACACTGTATGGTTATGGTGAGAGTGGTTACATAGAATCGTGGATACTTGAGCCGGGGAAGGGATATTGGCTTCGTTCTTATGAACAAGGGACAATTTTCATTTCCAGTGAATTATCAGCACGATCAGATGCACCTTTGGAACAATTTCCTGAGTCATCATTCATCAGCTTCAATGGAAGAAAATTGTTTCTAAACTCGCAGGTTTCTCCTTCAGTTGAGATACAATCCACTCTCCCGCCAAAACCGCCATCTGGAGCTTTTGATGTCCGTTTTTCAGGTGATACAAAAATATGCACAACAGGTGATTGTTTGATAGAGGTCATGAGTCCTTATAGCAGTCTTAATATCAGTTATGATGTTAGTTTAAATACAGGTAAAAACAATCACTGGGTTCTAACATTAGGTCATGGCAAAGATTATATTCTGGAAGGGGCAGGGGAAATTACTGTTCCGTCTATGGACAGGTTCACTTTAGAGAAAAAGGTAGTTGCTCCTGAGTTATTTACACTCCATCAGAACTTTCCTAACCCCTTCAATCCCATCACTGCTTTACCATATGACCTCCCGGAAGATGCCTTTGTTACTCTTATAGTTTATGACATGCTGGGGGTGGAGATAATCCAACTGGTGAACACGACCCAACAAGCAGGCTTTAAGTCAATCAAATGGGATGCCACAGATAACGTTGGTAAATCTGTGAGTGCAGGAGTATACCTTTACCAGATAGAGGCAGGGGATTTTGTTCAGACCCGCAAGATGGTGCTGTTGAAGTAAACTCTTTGTAAAAAAGTGGATATGGAGTACCTTGATGGATGATTTTAAACCTAGTTATTTCATATATACTAAATTGGGTCAATAAAAATGACTGAATTAATAATCAATCAGTCAGTGGCAATACTTTGTGATGGTAATAATATTGAGCGAAGTATTCATGATATGTCTAAATCAACCAAGGCTATGATTAATTTCGATGAGCTTATACCTAAACTTTTAAATGGAAGAGGGTTAAACAGGCTGATCTATTTTCGCGAAGGGAGATCTATTTCAAAAAAATTTGCTGAACGACTTCATGAGAATTATTATGGGTCAGTAATACCTTGTCATAAATCAGCTGATATTCCGCTCTCAATTAAAGCGACCCAATTGGCGTCTAAAGTAGATACAATCATTATTATGTCAGGAGATTCAGATTTTGTCGAGTTGGTAACACACCTCAGAGCAGAAGGTGTAAGGGTTGAAATTGCAGCTGTAAAACGAAATACTGCGAATATTTTAATAGATGAGTCCGACTACTACCATGAAATAACAAGTGATGACTGGTTCATTTATAAAGCATCTAAAAGACCAGCATTTACAAAAAAGAAATAAGGATAAATTGTAAAACAAACTGAAATAGTCTCCCGCTTCCTGTTAGAGCGGGTTTTACCTTACTTCCTCCTGTTTTAATCAAGTGTGATGTATACTATTGTATATAAATGATTTCCTATGTATAAGAGATTAATATAAAAAAGTGTGGTTGGGATAAAGAGCAGTTTTCTTATTTGTAAGTGCAGGAGTAGATTGAGCCCGTCAGGATTATACTATTTCATGAAAATAATTTTATTTTTTCCGATTATTGTGCTGATTACAGGGTGTCTGCCTGTACACCTTGCTCAACCCATAAGCGAGCCTACAGAAAATGTTGTATCCTTTCCAAAACTAACGGAGCGTAACAGACTGCTGGGGGCATTATCAACGGAGCGAACCTGCTATGATGTTCAGCATTATGATATCAATATTGATATCGATGTAGAAAAAAAGTATGTAAAAGGATATGTGGATTTTACTGCACTTGCTGTCGATGATTTTACTGTTTTGCAGATTGACCTTGCAGAGGATATGCAGTTAAACGGTATCTATTATCTCGGAAACAAACTCGAGATAACACGTAAGAAAGATGCTGTTTTTGTGAAATTTCCAGAGATCCATCGTGAAACAATGTTTCATTTCAGTGTCCACTATGAGGGAAAACCCCGGGAATCTTCAAACCCACCTTGGGACGGTGGTTTTGTGTGGGAAGAGGACCAAAAGGGTCGTCCCTTTGTTTCTGTTGTTTGCGAAGGAGATGGGGCTGGGCTATGGTTGCCCTTAAAAGATCATATTATGGATGAACCGGATAATGGTGCCAAGATGACATTCACAGTTCCATCGGAATTGTTTTGTGTTAGTAATGGTCAACTTATCAGCACAGCTGAAAATTTAGAAAATGAGAAAAAGGTGTATACTTGGGAGGTGAACAACCCCATCAACAATTACAATATATCTGTTCAATTGGGACATTATGTTTTGGTTCAGGACACTCTCCACCGAAATGGAAAAATTGAATCATTAAATCATTATGTGTTGGACTATCACCAGCAGGTTGCAAAAAACCATTTTCAGCAGGCGAAGAATATCATCCGGTTTTTCGAAAAGTTTTTTGGAAATTACCAATGGTGGGAGGATGGCTACAAGCTGGTTGAGGTATCTTATCTTGGCATGGAGCACCAGTCAGCAGTAACCTATGGAAATTCCTGGAATAATTGGGGTGGATCCCGTCAATGGACAAAAGCATATTACGGCATAATTGATGGTCTTTTATTCCATGAAACCGCACACGAATGGTGGGGGAACAGTGTTACTGCGGGAGACCCTGCTCACATGTGGATTCATGAAGGAATGGCTGTGTACAGCGAATCGATGTTCATTGAAGATCAGCTTGGCTATAACGTGATGATAGATTTTATGTTGCGGAAGCGTACTAACATCCAAAACAAACTCCCGATTGTTGGACCAGAGAGTGAAAACTACTGGGCTTTCGGGGATTCCTATAATAAGGGCGCATGGGTAATGCATACCCTCCGTCATGTGGTCAACAATGATAGCTTATGGTGGGATATTTTAAAATCGTTCGCAGTTGACAATGCCCGAAAACATGTTAAAACGGATGACTTTCAAATCTATGTAGAGTCCAGGACCGATCAAGATTTTGGGTACTTTTTTGACCAATATTTTTTTGATCACAGGTCTCCTAAATTGGAGTATTATCAAAAAGAAAAAAAACTGTTTTACCGCTGGGTTGATGTAAACCCAGATTTTCGAATGCCGCTGGATGTTGATATAAATGGTATAGAAAAACGTATCTACCCAACTTCTTCCGTTCAAACACTTGAAATCCCTGACCTTGCCGTGGTTATTATTAAGGAATGGCAATTTCTAATAAATGTGAAGGAGAATTCTAGATTAACTGAAAATTGATCCTTTTGGGTAGATCGGATAGATGTGTTCGCATAATTGGAGAATAAAATAGAACTCCCTTCCATTGTTATTATAAAAAGTAGTCTCTCCAAATGTTACATAAACAGATTAATGGATGCTTATATATTAGTTTAAATTATTTTTGGAATAATCCAAATTTCGAGATTGTCCAACAACCGAAGAAAGAAAGTTCTTCTGCTTTTTGAAATTGGGTGAATTGCAATCATACTATCGGAAATGATTTTATAAATATAGTTTTTATTTAATCAGGTTCCACTGAATGACTCAAATTGTTTTCCTGTTCTCAACAATACTTTTAGGTGTGTTGGTGGCTGATGTTGTAAAATAGAATGTGAAAAAAGAATATTGAAATCAGGTGGAGCAATTAGAACTAGTCAAATCAGCAGCCTCCGGCGACCAAGATTCATTTAAAGAATTGGTAAAAATTCTGGAACCTGCGGTAGCTTCAACGGTTATAGGAATGTTGGGAAACTGTCAGGAAGCGGCGGACGTAGGCCAGGAAACTTTTATTCGTTTTTACAAGGCCTTAAAGAATTTCCGGGGAGACTCAAATGTGAAAACCTATGTCACCCGAATTGCAATCAATCTCTCATTAAATGAGATTAAAAGACAACAAAGAAGAAGAATTTTATTTGCGTTTGACAATAAAATGTCAGATAAGGGTAGTGAAGATGTTAATTTAAAAAAACAGGAAATTATGGATATGGTGCAGCATGCACTATCACAGTTAAAGCCGAAATTCAGAGCAGTGGTTGTACTGCGATTGATAGATGGATATTCTGTAAGAGAAACGGGAGAGATCCTTGATATTCCGGAGGGGACTGTTCTCTCACGGTTTTCCCGTGCACAGAAACGCTTAAGGAAATTATTGTCACCCATGGTTAAGGGATTATTATGAAACTGAGACATTTATTATATAAATCATTTGATAAAAAATTGAGTGAACAGGAAAAGAATCATTTGGAAGAGGGATTGTCCGCCTCTAAAGAATTAAGAAAAGAAAAAGAAGATATTGTCCTATTGAGAAAGACGGTTTCACAAACCGATCATCCGTCGTTTGGGGCAGGATTTGTTGATGGAGTCATGACAGAAATAATTCGGTTGGAGGAAAACCCCCGGACGAAACATACTGATATAAATAAACCGAAATCAAAATTTTTATTTTTCAGACCACAATATACCTTTGCGGTTGCGCTGATATTGCTGATCGCTATCACCACTCCAACTCTCTATTCTTGGTTGACAACCACCAGATATTCCGCCCAGAAGGGCAATACCTTAAGCGTAACCCTCCCAGATAATTCTATTGTACAGTTAAATGCTGAAAGCAGTGTATCATATCCCTCATCGTTCAATAATAAATCAAGAATGATTTCACTTGAGGGAGAAGCATATTTTGATGTAAAGAAGGGGACACTTCCATTTGTGGTACACTATGACCATGTTGAGGTTCAGGTTCTTGGAACTAAGTTTAATGTCTATGCCAGAGAGCAGAATATTGAGGTATCTGTAAATGAGGGAGTTGTTAAGGTGGGAAATGATATAGATGAGGGCTCGTACAAGGAAGTGATTTTGACACAGGGTCAGATCGTTACATTTGACACGGATGATCAGCCAGAGACGCCACGGATATTTTCGAACACCCAATTCCCCGGGTGGATTCATGGAAAATTTATATTTGATCAAGCCAATCTTGGAAACGTTTGTAAAGAAATTGAACGTAAATTTGACGTTGAAATTGATCTTGCCAGTACCGATTTAGGAACCATAATTGTAACAGGTGTTATGGAAGCTGACAACCTCAGTGATGTTTTGGCAACAATTTCCTTACTGACAAAACGTCCATACAAGTTTGAAAAAGAACGATATATATTCTATTGATCGCTATGTAATTATCGGAATATTTCTTTCCCTATTTTTCTATAACCCCGCTAAGTCAGAACCCTTGGATCATTCCATAGGGTTTGATTATAAAAACGTCCCTCTAAAAACTGCCCTGGATTCTCTTATAGAGGCCCAAAGGGTTTCTGTTGTGTATCAGGACCATCATATGGAAGGGAAACAAACTTCAGCACGATGTGTTGACTGCACTCTAGAAGACGCACTAAATATTCTCCTTTTAGATCAGAGCCTTCAGTGGAAGAAAAAAGGAAAACAGTTCATTGTTGTGTCAACGTTACATTCGA
>CAYSQB010000062.1:6344-9012 GCA_964433085.1 uncultured bacterium | reverse complement strand
TTGATAATCTATGAACTCCACATCGGGGATTTTAATGGGGATGCAGTAAATACGGGAAAGTTTCAGGATGTAACAAATAAAATTGAGGAAGGATATTTCAATGACTTGGGAATTAACACAATTGAACTTATGCCTGTAAATGAATGTGAGGGTGATTGGTCATGGGGATACAATCCATCTTTTTACATGGCACCTGAATCCAGCTATGGCACTCCTTATGAATTGAAACAACTTGTAAACACAGCTCATGAACATGGAATTGCTGTTTTATTTGATGTGGTGTTTAACCATCTCTGGGGTTCTTCACCCTTGTTTCAACTCTATCATCCAATTGATAATTGGAATTATGAAGATCATAATTTCGACCATTGTCCATATTTTCACAATGAGGAATCTCCTTGGGGATATAAACTTCAGCATTGGCACGAAGTAGATGGAAGAGATTATAGAGCATGGAAACATGTAAGGGATGTTTTATTGACTTATGTAAATGATTATCATGCCGATGGATTTCGTTTTGATGTTACAGCAGGTATTGGATGGGGAGGGAATGAGAATGGGTCTTCATTTTATGCCAACCTGCTTGATGAGATAGATCCATCCTTTATTTTAGTTGCAGAAGAAGACAATCCATATCAAGTAAATAATTCAGATTTTGATTCAGGGTGGGATTATTCTTATCACCATTCATTCTTTAACAATCTAATGGGATATGCATCAAATATGTGGGACCTGCAGAATCATTTGCAGTGGTGGTCTCAAGGGTGGTCAGAGCACACACAACCTTGTAATTATATGGTGAGCCATGATGAAACTCGCTTGATCTATGAAGGAGTGAATTATGCGGGAATGAGCTTGGAGGAAGCTTATAAAAAATCAAAACTAGGGGTCGCAGCGTTGTTCACTGGAACGGGAACACCTATGATGTACCACGGCCAAGAGTTTGGACAGAGTTCACCTGTAAGCCTAGACCCACAACCGCTACAATGGGACAACCTCAGCACTGCCGAAGGAGAGGATTTAAATGATTATTTCAAAAATATTATATGGCTTAGGAATAACTGGGAGGTTATTCGAGGACCAAATCTTGAAGTCATATATTTAAATAATAATCAAAAAATAATTGGACTGAAACGCCATGACGAAAGCTTAGGGCAGACGGTATACTGTGTGATGAATTTTAATAATTTTGAACAAACCATTTCAAATTTACCGTTTCCTTATGCAGGAGTCTGGTATGAATTTATTGAAGATACGCAGTTGGAAACAGATTCAGGGACATTCAGTAATTATTTAATTCCAGGTTCGTCTGCGAGAATATTTACTAATTACAGTAACTGGTCCAATGTTGGAGAAACGGAAATAAATGTTGATGTTATTTCAGGGTGGAATATTGTTGGTCTTCCTATGGAAGTTCAGGATATGGGTGTTGATTCAGTTTATCCAGATGCAGTTGAAGGGACCTTATATGGCTTTGATGCGACATATTTTTTAACCGATAATTTAAATTATGGGAATGGATATTGGCTATATTTTAACAATCAAAACCTTCAAACTGTAACTGGAGCTCCTCTAGAAACTATATCTATCCAAATCTCTGAAGGTTGGAATCTCATAAGCGGAATTTCCGAAGCTACTTCTGTAAGTTCGATCTTTGACCCCAGTGAGATAATTATTGCAGGTACCATCTACGGATTTAATGGCACTTACGTTAATGCTGTAGTATTGGAGCCCGGAAAGGGGTACTGGATAAACGCAAATTCTTCAGGAGAAATAACCATTGAATCTGGACTTATAAACGAGAAAATAAAATCTCCTGTGGCACCTGTAGTTAAGGGAAATAAACTGAAAATATTCTTATCAGAACACAAAGATATTTTTCAAGAGTTGATTTTTGGAACTAGAATCTCTGATAGAGAAAGGCAGAGCTTTAGCTTGCCGCCCACTCCGCCACTACATTATGATAAACCAATTGAAAACTTTTTGGATGTTCGTTTTTTCAATGACTCAAAACATTGTGAAGAATTTGGTGAATTCACCATTTTGTCCAATACTAAATTTGTAGATGTTAAATATGAAGTGAGCGAAAATGAAACATGGGTGTTAATAGATGATTCAGGGGATGAGATATTATTGAAGAGCACAGGAAATATTGAGATAAAAGGAGGAGAATCTCCCTATAGACTAGAAAAATTGACAAATGATTACTATCCAAATGAATTATTATTACACTCCGCTTATCCTAATCCATTTAACCCGGTCACTACGATCTCTTTTGAATTGCCATCTGAAAGAAAAGTGTCTTTAGTTATTTATGATGTGCGGGGAAATGAAATAAAAGAGATGGTTAGAGGGAATTTGAAGAAAGGTATCCATAAAATAGCTTGGGATGCAGCGGGAGTTTCTGCAGGTATTTATCTGGTCCATCTCTCTACAGATAATTTTTTTATGACTAATAAATTAATTTTATTAAAATAGCTATTTAAAAGTCAAATGTTTTTTTGAGCTGTTGCATTGTTGAGTCCATACTTTAATTAATTAAAAGTTTCATTGTGCTGTATATCACAGCATGGTATAATTAAAATTTGTAGCTTTTGACTACAGGGGGCCAGAACTTTCCTTGGTTTTAGATTATTCACTACACAATCCTCTTACCAGTTCTGGCCCT
>CAYSQB010000062.1:0-6334 GCA_964433085.1 uncultured bacterium | reverse complement strand
GGATAAATATGAAGGTTGCCTTGCTTACAAATGAAATGCCGCCTATAGTATATGGAGGTGTAGCTACATGGATACTCAACTTTATTGAAATGTTTGATGGAGATCCAGATATTGAGATTATACCAATATTTTTGGCTCAATTAGATGAGCCGCCTGATGATTTCCCTAAACGGTACCCAGGGATTCGAATTATTCATGGGCCTGAAGATATTGCTAAAGCCTTTTCAGATATTGATGCCTGTATCAATAATCTTTGGGTTGCCTTTGACACGACAAAAATGATAAAGGATTATTTTTCAGATCGGCTTTTGATAACGGTCTGCCATTCTTTGATTCGTATGGAACATTTAACTAATATGGGCGGTCCAATCACAAAGAACTATTTTGAGCAGGAGATTACGTTTCAATATTCAGATATAGTGGTGCTCATTAGTAATTCAGAGCTAGATCATTACAGGAACTTTGGATACGATAAATATGCTGCTATACCCAAAGTGATTTATAACAGTTATAAACCCAAATTTGATTCATTGTCTTGGAAGCCAAGTTATGTTTCCGATGATATTGGTTATATTGGTCGTCATGTTCCTAGGAAGAGACCCGATCTTCCTATTGAAGCAGTTGAGAGTTCTCATAGAAATGATGTACGTGTATTTAATATGGGCGTAGACTATAGAGCGCAGAGTGGAAATCCATTTTGGGATGAAATGGGGAAAAAACATCCCAAGCAACTTGTAATAATTCCATTTAGTTCAAATAAAGAAACAGTTAATTTCTATTGGAATAGCATAGGAGCAAATTGTATTACTGGGATTTATGAGCCATTTGGATATACCATGTGTGAAACCTTAGACCGGCGGGTACCAGCGATTGTTCAGAATATTGGTGGGCCATCTGAGATAGCCGAATCTGTAAAGGATTCAATTATTGAATATGAGGTAGATATGGATTTTGAAAAAGATAAAGACAATTTTTTGAAAGCTCTATATGTTTTCTGGGGGAAGTCTTCTGATGAAAGACAGTCTATGGCAGAAAACGCTCGGACAGCATTGGATTCATTTAGACCGGAAGTGATTAAGGAAGCATGGAAAAAAGTACTAATGGAGACCAAACCCCGCTCTGTTCAACAATTGAACCCTTCCAATAAAATAGATACCACCGGTGAAAGGACTTACTGATAATCAATCAAATCTAGCTGTTTTTTAAATTACCTGATCTGACCAAGATCATACCGCTTGTTGGAGGCAAAGAAACTGACTTAGAAAGAGTCTGGTGGCCTTTAAGGTCAACACTTTTGGAGTCTACAAGAACATGCCAATATCCAAAAGGTAAATTGAGTTTAAGAGGGTCTTTGTAGTCTCCGTTTAATGCCACAAAAATGTAATCATTCAAAGCATATGCTACAGCAGTCTTTGCCCCAAGTTCCATAAACTCATAGTTATCTGGTTCACTATAACTAAATTCAGGATAATTCTTTCTAATTTTAATTAATCCTTTATAATATGAAACCAACTCTTCATTCAATATTTTTTCTTCCCAGTTAATCCAGTTGGTTTCATTGTCTTTCTCATAAGAATTGTGATCTATTTGACCAATACGATTATCAAGTGTTCCTGTATTTGCAATAACTTTACTTCTGGCCCACTCTTGTCCTTCATGCATAAAAACAATTCCCTGACTGGTAAAAAGAAAAAGAGCGCCCAGTTTATTCATATCCAATAATTTTCCACTCACCTTTGAGTGTGCTATTTTATCTTTAATTACTTCATCCTCTTCGATAAACTTTCCTGTAATTCGTAGTCTATCTCCAAGTGTATGGCCATCGTGGCACTCAAGGTAATTAACGCTGTGAGCAGCATTCAAGTATTGCCCTCCAAATTCCTTTCGTGATCCGAGAATAATCCTTTTTAAAAACTCATGATTATCGTTTTCTCTCCATTCTCCAAGCAGAAATCCCTTTTCATGAATATTAAAGACACTGCCCTTTAATCCATCACGAAAATGATCATTGAAGGATGCCCATCCCATTTGGGAAAATCCTGATGGGTCATAGCCATCCCCCCATGGTTCAGCTAAAACAATAACATGAGGGTTGATCCGCCTCAATTCATCAATAATTCTCCTCCGTGTATCACTATCTAAGAGATTCCCAAGGTCAAATCGAAATCCGTCAATATGATACTCTGTCATCCAATACTTTACACTTTCCAAAATAAGTTTTTTCATTGCTGGGTGCTCTGATTGCGTATCATTTCCGCAGCCACTCTTTGATATAAAACTACCGTCTTCTTTTAAACGAAAGTACATTTCCCGATCTATGTATTTTAGAGGGTGATAGTCATAATTTGAAACGTGATTATAAACCACATCCAAAATAACCGCAATTCCTTCATTGTGGAGTGCTTTTACCATATCTTTAAACTCCTGAACTGCCCTGCCATCTTTTCCATTCCATTCTCCAAGGTTTTTTGTTCCGCTACTTGAATAATATGTTTCTGGAGCAAAGAAAAAAGTTGTCATATAACCCCAGTGATTTCTTGCGTAGGGGTTCCAGTCGTTATAAATGGATGCATCCTCATCTTTGAACGGAACCTCAATATTAGCAAAGTCCTGAGCTGGAAGGAGTTGGACAGCGTTCACTCCCATTTCTTTTAAGTGGGTAATTCCGCCTTTCTGATTGGGATTAACAAGCCCTAAATAAGTTCCCGGAGATTTTGAGCCAGAGCTAGAATGGGCAGTCATATCCCGAATATGCATTTCGTAAATGATTAAATCACGTGGATCAATGTTAATCCATTTATCATTTTCCCATTCATATGAGGTATCAATGATAAGAGACTTTGCAACATGGCGATCAGTGTTTTGAGTAACAGATGCAAGAGAGTATGGGTCTGCTATAATAACCTCAGGGTCATTGCCAAGGTAATTTCCTTCTAAACGATATCCATATAAAGAACCATAGTTTGCTTTATTTGTGGACAAAAGCCATTCCCCTTTAGCGTTCTTTTCCATAATTAATTCAATCCCGGTTTCATCTTTATAATTATCAAACAATACAAGAAATACTTTATCTGCTTTGGGTGCATATAATTTAAAAGTTGTTTGTTTTCCATTTACAAATGCGCCGTATGATAATAATGAACCGGTTTTGTTGCTACACTGAATCATGATTAATAATGCAAGGATTAAAAGAATAGATGTGAATATTTTTTTTGACAATTCAAACAATATTTTAAAATGATTTATTACTTAAAAACTTATTATTGAGTCTTTAAATTTAGAATGTGTTCAGTCAAATATACATAAGAAAACTGATTTTCATTAATATATGTATTGTGTTTTTTGGGTGTGGAGTTGATCCAGAAAGAGAATATTTTCATACTGTACCCACCCTCTCAATACCTTTAGGAGAAACAGTAGGCTTTGATTTATCTGTATATAAATCAAAGCCTACTATGAAATTACATTTTGAGTTTCACCCGGATTTAATTCTTACAATAAATAATGCCCAAGACAGTTTATACATATTTGCAAAAGAATCTTCTTCAAACCTAATTTTGCTCAATGGAACTGCAGATAACGATCCGTTTCATTTATTGGTTAGAATTGAACCAACTATCGCACACACCTTTCAATTTACTCCAACTCAAAAAGATATTTCTATTGCAGTTATAGGCAGTTTTGATGATTGGTCAAAGGGTAAAAACAAATTAATGGATGAAGATCAAAATGGAATTTATGAGATGACTTTGCATCTAAAACCGGAATCCTATCAATATAAATTCATAGTTGGTGAGGAATATTTATTAGACCCAAAAAATAAAAATGTAGTATCAAATAATATTGGAGGTTGGAATTCATTATTAGATCTTACACCCTTTAAAAAAAGTAAATCTGGAGAATGGATAAAAGGGACACAAATGGGCAATCATCTCAAATTCATTTTTATTCCTTCTGATATGTCCTTGCCGGTAAAAACATTTGTTATGTTTAATAATATTCCTCTTCATCCGGATCAGGTTAATCCTCAGAATAACGGAGATGTGAACGTAAATATAGGAAATCTTTCTGATGGATTATTAAGAATTACAGGGCTGGATAGTGAAGGAAGGGTTATCAAGGAAAATCATACTATTCTATCTGAAGGGAGGCCCTTAAATCTGAAAGAAAATTCTGATGACTGGCATTTCAAAGTACTATATAGTGTAATGGTAGACAGGTTTTATGATGGAGATAAAACTAATAATATAAAAACAGAAGGAGATATACATCCTCTAACCAAATTTCATGGGGGAGATTTTATCGGGTTAACTCAAAAAGTTGAAGACGGATATTTCTCTGACCTGGGTGTTTCAGCGCTATGGATTTCGCCGGTGCAAAAGCAGCCAAAATCTTACTACTCAGAATGGAATAATCCTGAAAGACTCTATTCTGGTTATCATGGTTATTGGCCTGTATCTCAAAGGGAAACTGACTCTAGGTTTGGGACTTCGGAAGAATTGAAAAATCTTGTCAATACCTCTCATTCAAACGACTTAATGGTGTGTCTGGATTTTGTCAGCAACCATGTTCATGAAAACCATCCCTATTTTACAAAACATAGAGAATGGTTTGGGGATATCAATTTACCGGATGGATCATTGAATATCCGTCTTTGGGATGGTGAAACCAGGCTAACTACTTGGTTTAATACATTTTTGCCATCATTCAATTATATGAGTTCGACCAAAGTTGTGGATACAGTAGTAGAAGATGCGATCTGGTGGTTGAGAGAATACAATTTTGACGGATTTAGGCAGGATGCGGTGAAGCATGTACCTCATGTATTCTGGAAATCATTAACTCATAAAATAAAAGAGGAATTTCCTGATAATAATATTTTCCAAATCGGTGAGACCTTTGGCTCTAATGAATTAATTTTAAGTTATGTAAACCCCTCGGAGCTAGATGGACAGTTTAATTTTGATATATACTTTTCTGCGAGAAAAGTATTCACATCTTCAAATGGAGATTTAGAATCTTTAAAAGAAGTTGTAGAGAAAAATTTTCTAGTTTTTCAACCTATAAATCTGATGGGAACCCTTACCTCCAGTCATGATCAGATACGATTTATTTCTGTTGCAGATGGCCAGATGACATACGATGAAGATGGAAACGAAAGATCATTTTCTCACCCTCCTGAGAGGATAAACCATTTTACAAGTTATCAGAAATTAGCAAATTTCACCTCATTTAATTTTTCAATGCCAGGCATTCCTGTAATTTATTATGGTGAAGAGATCGGTTTGCCTGGAGCTGGAGACCCAGATAATCGAAGGCCAATGAAGTTTGGTAAGGAGTTAACAGCATCTGAAACTATGCTGAAGGAAACTGTTTCCAGTTTAGCACACCTGCGAAAAAAACATCCTGCAATGTCTATTGGTGATTTTTATACAGTGTTTTCAGAAAACTATGTATGGGCTTACTTTAAAGTTTATTTTGATGAGATTATCCTGGTTGCTATAAATCAGAGTGAACAGAGACAATCTATTTCATTTGAATGCCCTATACCTATTTCAAGTTGGAGTAGATTGAACAATAACATCCCATATTCGATGACCGGGAAAAATATGACGCTTCACCTTCAGCCATTTAGTCATGGTTTATTTTCGGCAAAATAAAAATGCTTAAAACTATATTATTTCTCATCAGTATTAACTCTATACTTTTTTCACAGGATGATAGCTGGAAGCTGTATGATGATGAACAGGTGGATGAAGTATATATAACCATTGACTCAGTAAGGTTAGACTGGATCTATGAAAATGTTCATAGCGATTCAATTCATCCTATAACAGTTCGTTATGTGTCTGAATGGTTTGATGAAACTCTTAACAATGTAGGATTTCGTCTTCGGGGTAATACCTCAAGAGTTTCAGCTAAAAAATCCTTTAAACTGGATTTTAATCATTTTGAACAAGGGCGCAGTTTTTATGGAGTAGAAAAACTAAACCTTAATGGAGAGCATAATGATCCCTCTATTATCCGAAGCAAACTTTGCTGGGATATTTATCAGGATTTGGGGATGGCAGCGTCCCGTTCCACCCACACTGCAGTTTTTATAAATGAAGTATTTTATGGATTGTATATTTCGGTAGAACATATTGATGAAGAATTTCTGGAAAAGAATTTTTCAGATGATTCTGGAAATTTGTGGAAATGTCTTTGGCCTGCGGACTTGAATTATAGAGGTAACAACCCAGGAGATTACCATCCTTATTATGATGAAGAACGTCCCTATGAGTTAAAGACAAACAAGGAAGAGTATGATTACTCTCGTATTGCACGTTTGATT
>CAYSQB010000061.1:0-9191 GCA_964433085.1 uncultured bacterium | reverse complement strand
GGATCCAGGGAGTTGGTGGTGCTGAATGGCTCACACTGTCCCCCATGGAAGGTTCACTGCCCTCGGGAGATGTTCATAATATTGAAGCAGTGCTGAACTCAGAGGGAAACGAACCAGGTGATTATTCGGTTAATGTTCATGTGAGAGATGTTGCATATATGATAGATGAAACAATAACCTTTAACATGACTGTATTAGAATTTATAAACACCCCTCCAGCGTCATTTGCGCTTGTCTATCCTGCTGATGGAGAGACAGTTGCAAATCTTGAGCCGACTCTTCAATGGGATCCTGCGTTTGATCCCGATACTATGGATAATGTTTATTACACAATAGATTTTGGGAGTACAATCCCGGACCAGACAACCATTGATGCAGGTACGGACACATCCTATTCCTTCGAACATCCCTTAGAAAATAATACAACCTATTATTGGCAAATGAGTGCTAATGATGAGTTTGGCGGTTCCTCTGAGAGTATAGGCGGTTGGCAAACGTTTACAATTGACTTGGGTGATGAGGCAGATGGTAGTCCGGTTATTACGGATATTTCAGATATTCCTAATGATCAGGGTGGATTGGTTTACATTACATTTAACAGAAGCTTTTATGATACAGATACCCTACGCATAGAGTCATACCAGGTTGAACGGCTTGATGACAGTGTCTGGGTCGGACACACAAATTATGGTGCCTATGGAGCAGATTCATACACCGTTGAAGCGAGCACCCGTCATGATTCAACGGAGTCTGATCCAGGGATCACTATATTCAGAATAATTGCCAATATGGATGAGGGGAACTGGGCAAGTGATTCTGCAGAAGGATATTCTGTTGATAATTTGATCCCAGAGATTCCATCTGGATTCACAGGCTTAGCCGGCAACGATTATAACAGGGTATCATGGAATGAGATTGAAACTGAGGACTTCCAGTACTACAGTGTGTATAAGAACAATTTAGTTTTAGATTATTCCATTGGGACGGAATATATTGATGATAATGGACCATTTAATGTTGGAGATACCTATAATGTTACTGCAACGGATTTTAATGGAAATGAGAGCGCACTATCAATGACCGCCTTATATGATTTGTATCTCATGGATATTGATATAAAATGGAATTTGGTTGGTCTTGCACTTGGTATCGATAATGCCGTTTACACAGAGCTGTTCCCTGGTTCTCAAGCTAATTCATTGTATGGGTTCGATGGGCAATACTATAATTCTGACCTACTGATAAATGGCAATGGCTACTGGCTGTTTTTTAATTCAGATTCTGATCCGGTTATTTACGGATTCAATCTGGATGAACTGCAGATCAACCTTACTCAAGGCTGGAATATTATAAGCGGTATAACAGGTACGGTCCCGCTGTCTGCGGTTATTGATCCGGAGAGTATCATCGTTCCAAACACACTATATGGGTTTAGTGAGCTCTATTTTAATTCAGATGAAATCATAAATGGGCAAGGATACTGGATCAATGCTTCTTCTGATGGAGTAATTACTTTAACCAACAACGCTAGTGCCAGAACAAATATTGCTTTTAGCGACCGTACACTCACAGCAAACAGGATAAGCTTCAACGGAATGGATTTATTCTTTGGTGTGGAGATTCCAGACAATGAATTGTTAAGCTATAGTCTGCCTCCTCAACCGCCTGCCGGTGCTTTAGATGCCAGATTTGATGGAGACTTAAGGGTGGTCGAAGAACACGGTGAGATCAAACTGATGCATGCAGAAGAAAATGTTAGTATTGAGTATAGCATTTCTATTGATGCGGGTGAACATATGAACTGGGTATTGACCTCAGCGAATGGAGAAGAAAATATTCTTGATGGTACCGGTGAATTTATTATAGCTGCCTGTGACCAGGCTTATTTGCAAAGAAAAGAGGCCATACCTCTGGAATTTGCAATTCACCAGAACTATCCGAATCCCTTCAATCCTACCACAATGCTGAGATATGAACTGCCTGAATATTCTTTTGTAACCCTCACCATTTATGATATGTTGGGAAAAGAGATAACCACTTTGGTAAATGATCAACAGGAGGCAGGCTATAAGTCAGTGAGATGGGATGCTACTGATAGCATGGGAAAACCAGTGAGTGCAGGTGTATATTTATATCAGATAAGTGTGGATAACCTGTCTAATCAATCACAAAGGCGATTGGTAAAAACTCTTAAAATGGTTTTATTGAAATAATTTCGCAGGTCTAAAATAATATTTTCTTTCTTTTAGATTAAATATTTGCAGTTGGTATGTTGTTGGTTAATCATATATTTATTCTTTAGTGTGAGAAAAACAAAGAGTGCCGGTGGAGTTGTCCTGAATAGAAATGGGGAAATACTCGTTGTTAGTCAGCATGGGAATAGTTGGTCTTTGCCAAAAGGTCATATTGAAGAGGGAGAAGAAATCCTAGAAGCAGCTAAACGGGAGACCTATGAAGAATCAGGTATTAAAAATTTAATATATATTAAAGACTTGGGGAAGTATACCCGCCACCGTATCGGTCAATATGGTAAAGATGACGAGTCAGAATTGAAAGAGATTCACATGTTCCTATTTAAAACTGATCAAATGATCTTGAATCCCGTTGACCCACAAAATCCCGAAGCACGTTGGGTGTTACCGGAAAATGTGTGTGAACTCCTTACCCATGAAAAAGATAAACAGTTTTTTAATGACCTTGAAACTCTTCCCAATTATTTATTAGCATAGTATAGCGGAAAATATTTATTCTCTCACGAGAAGAATTATGTTTCAGTATATTTTAATAATTTTATTTTTATCCGTAGGATTAAAAGCAAATGAAGTATTCCAATTTGCGGAAGAATTTCCTCAAGTTATTATGAACGATGAGCAGATATCCAATGCTTTTACCGGAGGGTTAAATAAGCCAAAGATCCAGTGGCTTGACTATGATGAAGATGGTGATATTGATCTTTTCCTTTCAGATATGGATGGACACATACGTTATTATGAGAATATCGGAAATCCTTCTGACTATAACTTTATACTGAAATATTCACATTTTCAAAATATAATACCTGCCGGATGGTTTGCTTTCCGTGACCTAAACATGGATGGTGATCTGGATCTAGCAACCCAAAATATGTCTGCACTGTGGGGCAGTTATTCAGGTATCAGATTATATACTAATACAAATGGTGAGTACCAAGTGGAAACTGATACGTTGTTTACAATTTCTGGAGATCCAATGCTAAGTGGTGTACAGTCAACCCCTACATTCGCAGATATTGACAATGATGGTGATGATGATTTTTTTACAGGGAATTTATCAGGTACGGTAACGTATTATGAAAACACAGGGGTTGAGAATGGTATTCCAATGTATTCGTTTATTACAGAATTTTGGCAGGAGCTTTCAATTATTGGATCGAGAGAAGAGATTGATTCTACCCGACATGGAGCAAGCGCCATCACCTTTATTGATTTGGATGGTGACGGCGATCTGGATCTGAGCTGGGGAGACTTTTTTCAGCCCAGCCTTTATATTATTTGGAATATAGGAACATCTGAGAACCCTGAAATGGATATCGATAATATTATCACTGAATATCCGCCTTTGAATCCCCTCCAGACCTCAGGACAGAATATGCCCACTTTTGCTGACCTGGATAGTGATGGTGATCAGGACCTTTTTGTTGCTGTTTTATCGGGTGCATATGGGACCCAATATGTGGATAATTTTATCTACTATATGAATATTGGTTCTGCAATCAATCCCTTTTACCAATTCGAGACAGATAATTTTTTTCAATCTCTTGATCTCTATGCAGGAACTGTAACCGAACTGGCTGACATGAACGGTGACGGTGATCTGGAATTATTTATTGGGACTGAGATAGATTTTTCTACGTCACCTTTCAGGGGGAAAATTAAATATTTTGAAAATACTGGTTCTATTGCAGAACCTATATGGCAATTGGCTGATGAAGATTTTTTGGGAACCAATCTCGGTTATAATCTAGTTCCCTGTACAGGAGACTTGGATAATGATGGCGATCAAGATATCCTCATCGGAGATTATAATGGGAAAATCTATTATTATGAAAGGATAGGAGAACTGCCTGATGAATCTTCATATATCTTTATTGAAGAGTTGAACAGCATTGACTTGTCAGGAAGATCCCATCCGGACCTAGTTGATATAGATGGTGATGGTGACTTGGATCTTTTTATCGGTGAGAACTGGGGTGTCATTCATTATTATGAAAACAACGGTACCCCTGAAAATCATAATTTTTCCTTTGTTTCAGATAATTTCTCAGATATAGATGTAGGGGAATACAGTGCCCCTGAATTTTCTGATGTTGATTCTGATGGCGACCTGGATCTGTTTGTAGGAAGTCAGGGAGGAACCGTTTACTTTTTTCGGAACGTGGGGGATAATACCAATCCGATTTTTCAGGCAGATAGTACTTTGACAATTCCATACATAGGTGGCAGCGCAAATTTTTCTACATACTATGACTCTGATTTGGGAGAAATAAACCTTGTTGCAGGGGTTTATTCTGGTGGATTGTACTACCTAACAATGGAACAGCCGGACCTCCCTGAGATTACTGTGCCCTATAATTCAGGATGGAATCTTGTAGGTGTTCCCATGATTGTTAATTCATCGCTTTATTCTGATGTATTTCCGGATGCTGTTCCAGGTACCCTGTACGGGTTTGATGGTACATATATCTCTGGAAATGAAATGATCCTAGGTGAAGGTTATTGGATTTTTTTTGATGAAAGTGGATATCAGGCTGTTTTAGGTGAATCTGTTGATTCATTAACAATTTCTCTGGTATCAGGTTGGAATTTGATCTCCGGTATTTCTGTCACTATGAATATCAATAATGCCATTGATCCTGGGAATATAATTATTCCAGGTACCCTGTACGGGTTTAGTGATAGTTATATACAGGCATCAGACATAGAACCTGGGAAAGGGTACTGGTTAAATGCGAATAACAGTGGTGAGATTATGTTATCTGGATTGAATTTTTCAGGACAAAAAATAAATTTTCATCCTTCTGAACATTTGAATACTTTAACCCTCAATAATACAATTTTATACTTTGGTGCCGATGTGCCTCAAGAAGAAACGATATACTACAGTCTACCACCCAAGCCCATCGCACCATCAAAAGACATCCGATTTTTTGGTGACACCAAACTGTGTAATTCAGATGAATGTGTGATTGAAAGAATGGATAATAGACAGGAATTAGCTTTTGAGTACGATATTAAGAACGATGGGGTGTGGGAAATTGTTGATGAAATTGGGACCGTACTTTTTTTAATTACCCCGGATAAATATTTGGATACTCAAATTTTAGAATTAAATAGTAAGTCTGAAACGATTATTTTGAGAAAAACCCTGTCTTCCAAAATTCCTACGGAGTTTTTCTTATATTCTGCACATCCAAACCCATTCAATCCGGTAACGACTATTCGTTATTCAACAAAGAAGGATAGCCATTTGTCTCTACAGATTTATGATATTGCCGGAACATTGGTTGAAACCCTTGTGGAAGAAAATATTTCTTCAGGTGATCACACCATACAGTGGAATGCGGAAGGGATGTCAAGCGGAGTTTATTTTATCAAACTCCAAAATTCAGGGAACATTCACACTCAAAAAATTATCTTATTGAAATAGTTTTTGCATTTGCAATTCCATCTTTTTCATTGATATTCTTTAGTAGAAACAATCCCAGAATAAAAAGAATAACGACAATGGAAACTCCTGCTCGTTGAGAATCAAAAACCTGAGTTAGTATTCCTAAAAATAGCGGTCCAATAAAAGCGGTCATTTTTCCTGAAAAAGCAAAAAATCCGTAGAATTCATTTTCTTTTGATCTCGGAGTAAATCTTCCCATGAGGGATCGGCTGGCAGCTTGATTAGGTCCTGAAAAAATCCCTACCATAATACCCGAAATCCAAAAGATAAATTTGGATTTGGCAAAAATAGCCATCAACCCCGCAGCAATCAGACAAATAAGAGTAATTTGAATAGTTAATTTTCCACCTAATTTATCATCCAGAAAACCAAAGGTGAATGCTCCTATGCCAGCTGTTACATTTAACACAATTCCAAAGATCATGATTTCTTCAAAAGAAAATCCAAATGTCCCGGCAGCGTAGATTCCTCCAAAAGCAAAAATAGTAACCAAACCGTCATTGTATATCATTCGCGCTAACAGAAAATTTATAACTTGTTTGTATTTTATTATTTCTCTAAATGTATGAATTAGTTCATTTATTCCAGACAAAACATTAAACTCTGACTTCTTATTTTTTGTAGGTGGGTGGCTTTTTAATTTCAAGAGCATTGGAAGACTGAAAATTCCAAACCAAACTGCCACAAGGATATTTGTTGCTCTGATATTTTCTCCAGCTATTTTAGAGAATCCAAACCAGGGAATTTCTGGATTAACAAATCCAACCATAGCGATAACAAGGCAAAGTAAACCGCCCACATATCCAAAAGACCATCCGTATCCTGACACTCTGCCAATTTTATTTTCAGGAGCAATTTCCGGAAGATATGCGTTGTAAAATACCCCGCCCAGTTCAAACCCTATATTTGCAATGACAAACCATGTAAGAGCTTTCATTATTTCTCCTGGCATCGCAAAATACAGCATGATAGATCCAAAAATACTGATATATGTCATGAAGGCCAGAAAGGATTTTCTGAGATTAGCCTTATCTGCAATTACTCCCATGATTGGTGATGCAATTGCCACTATAATAGCCGTAAGCGAAACGGCTCTAGACCAGAGAGCAGTGCCTATAATTTCATTTTCAGCAATTGCCTTGGTGAAATATGTGGCATAGATAAACGTAACCACAAGAGTTGTAAATGCGGAATTGGCAAAGTCATAGAGTGACCAAATGAATACGTTTTGTCTGTATTTAGATGACACGGATTTTAATATTCTTTACAGTCTTCTCTTGATTTAATGGGACAAAAATTCTGCTAAATTGATTTTATCAAAATTTTTATGTCCTCTGTAGTTTTAATGGTCTTATCAGCAAGATATTCCAGATGAATGGTTTTAAACACAGAAGTGATATGGACACGAGAAACAAATCTGGAGATGGTCATTGGGATATGTTCCGTTTTTGCTACCATAATATGGAACGGAAAATCAATATCTGTTGTGGGAGTATGAAATCCTGTCTGTGGATTATTTTTCAGTGAAGTTCTGATTTTTTCAATATCTTTCAGGTAAACACCATCTCGTCTTTCCCAAGGTGCGGTGATATCTGCAATGGTGAACAAAAAGTCATATCCGTTTTGAAATGTGTTCAGAAAATATTTTCCATATTGATTTCCCTTACAGGTAGAATAAAGATAATCACTGACAGTTTTTTCCATTTGATCGATGAAATGTCTCCACATGGTAAAATGGGATCTGAATAAAAAATATCCGTAGTCTGTATGAAATGAATTTTTAGAGTTGAAAAAGGATTTTACCTCATATGTGTATTTTTTAAGTTGATTTCGAATTTTATCTGGGAATAAATGATGACTAGCCGATCTTGGAGAACCGTCTTTAAGAAAATCATTAGGAATCACCATTTCATTGATATTCAGTGAATAACCCCGTTCGAGTCCCGAAATATTTAACTGTATGAATGCACCTAGATCACTGATCTTTATCAGATTGCTTAAGGCTTTATCAAACTCAGGGAGAGAAGTGATAGATGCGATATCCGATTCCTTTGATAATTCAGGAAAAAGAGGAAGTTGACATGGGTCGAGCATATCTTTAATCATTGTGATATGAGTTTACACAATTAATAAATATCTAGCAATATTTACTGGAAACTGTAAAAATGGAAAAATATTTGCTGTTTTTTATCTAATAGTTTATCATTTTTCAAGCTAAATGAAGGATTAGATCCAATTAAATAATTCTACACTTCGGTTCATTCTTTTTGATTTGCTTTTAATGACTGTGGTAAATTTAATTTTATATATAAGAACATTACTGTCGAATAGAACAACAAATATCTTCTTCGCTATTTAATAAGGAAATTCAATGTCAGAAAAAAAATATAAAAATATGAAAGAAGTCGATCGTGTTGTCATTCGTTTCGCGGGTGATTCCGGTGATGGAATGCAATTAACCGGATCTCAGTTTACAGAAACTACTGCGGTTATGGGGAATGACTTGGCAACCTTCCCAGATTTCCCTGCTGAAATTCGTGCTCCTGCAGGATCCTTGGCAGGGGTGAGTTCCTTTCAAATTCAATTTAGCAGTGATATAATTCAAACTCCTGGAGATGACCTCGATGTTTTGGTTGCCATGAATCCGGCGGCGTTAAAAACAAATCTTCAGGATTTAAAAGAGAATGGTATCGTTCTTGCGAACAAGGCAAATTATACCAAAAAGAACCTGAAACTGGCTGGATGGGATTCCAACCCGCTTGAGGATGATACGTTAAAAAACTATCAGTTGATTGGTTTGGACATGACCAAGATTGTAGCATATTCAGTGGAAGACATGGGCCTTTCATCAAAAACAGTTTCCCGCAGCACGAATATGTTTGCACTGGGGCTCATGTTTTGGATGTATGACCGATCCATGGATTCGACCATTTCATTTTTAAATAAAAAATTTGGTAAACGTCCAGAATTGGTAGAAGCTAATGTGCGAGCATTGAAAGCGGGGTATCATTATGGAGATACAATTGAGGCTATTCAATCTTCATATAAAGTTCCCAAGGCAAAATTTGAACCGGGAGTTTATAGAAATATTATGGGAAACCAAGCCCTGTGTTATGGACTGATGGCTGCAGCCAATAAATCAAACTGTGAATTATTTTATGGGGGATACCCTATTACACCAGCGAGTGATATACTGCATATTTTATCCAGCCAAAAAAATTATAATGTAAAGACATTTCAAGCTGAAGACGAAATCGCTGCAATCATGAGTGTGATCGGTGCGTCTTTTTCAGGTGCATTA
This sequence comes from uncultured bacterium, assembly GCA_964433085.1. GTDB lineage: Bacteria > Fidelibacterota > Marinisomatia > Marinisomatales > AB-629-J13 > AB-629-J13. The sequence goes on along the minus strand of CAYSQB010000061.1, from coordinate 184 downwards.
GGAATTACGGCAACTAGCGGTCCCGGTATTGCGCTTAAATCAGAAGCCATGGGTCTAGCAATTGCCACTGAGCTTCCGCTGGTTATTGTAAATGTTCAGCGTGGAGGACCTTCCACCGGGATGCCCACAAAAACGGAGCAGGCTGATTTACTTCAGGCATTATTTGGAAGAAATGGAGAAGCTC
>CAYSQB010000060.1:0-9194 GCA_964433085.1 uncultured bacterium | reverse complement strand
TGGTAGGATATAATTATTCAAACAACCAGCCTTTAGATAAAAAATATACCATAGGCGGACTCTGGTACAACGGCTCCTGCAATATGATGGATGTGTACGGCTCATCAGGAATTGATATGTTTTTAACATGGATCATTTTTGGGGATGTTTCTTTAGACATACGTTCTGATATTCCTATGCAGATTTCTGCATCGCATACCGGAACTCTATTTATCGGAGATGAAGGATATGAAGTAATCACTAATGTGCCTGATGCTCTGGTTGCTATTTCGGACAATGGAACTTTTCTGGGGTCAGGATACACAGACGAATCAGGGGATGTGGTTGTCGTTTTATCTCCGCCACCAGATTCTCCTACAGAGCTAACCCTAACAATAACGGGCTACAACCGAGTAACCAAAATTGAACCGGTTTCCGTCATCGCACCCAGTGGACCTTTTCTTGTTATATCGGATTATTCCGCAACTACAAGTGATGATAATATAATTGAATTTGGTGAAGATGTTACTCTATCAATTACCCTGGAAAACATTGGTATAGAAACTGCCGAAAATGCCATGGTTTACTTTTCATCAGATGATGAATATATTGAAATTGATAATGGTTCCGCATCGTTTGGAAATGTTGATCCAAATTCAACTTCGACAGTTTCTTCTGCCTGTACATTTTTAGTCTCCACAGAAGTCCCGGATGAACACCATTTTCAACTTTTAGCAAACATTCAATCTTTTGGAGAGACATGGGAAGAGACTATCTCTTTAACGGCCTTTGCACCGATCATTTCTGCTGATGGATTTTCTGTAACAAATGATGATAATGACAATGGAAATCTTGATCCCAGTGAGACAGCAGACCTTGGTGTGACACTTGGTAATTCAGGGGGAGGAGATGCTGAAAATATCAACGTACTTCTTTCCTGCGATAATCCAAATATTACCATTACAGAAAATCAGAGTCACCTTGATGAAATAGAAAACAACTCCACAGGTGTTGTTTCTTTTTTGGTTTCAGCATCCTCAGATATACCACTAGGGGAAGGAATCGTTTTTGATATAGCAGTTACCGCTGATAATAATTATACAAACACAAGTTCATTCATTGTGACAATAGGATTAGCTCTAGAAGATTTTGAAAGCGGCGGATTTACCTCCTATCCGTGGGAATTTTCTGGATACAATATTCAATGGCCCGGGGTAAATCCTATAGAGGACTACAACATCGTAGATACGCTTGCAAATGCAGAATGGGGGTTGGAATCGGAAGAGTACTATAGTGGATCATACAGCGCAAGATCAGCACAGATCACCCACAACCAGGCCTCCATAATGCATATAACGATGGATGTTGTGGAGGATAGTGAGATCAGTTTTTATTACCGTGTGGCGTGTGAATACAGTACCTCTGGGGAATTTTTCTATGATGGTCTCATTTTTTCAATAGACAGTGATATTGTTGAACATTACCAGCCCACAGGCAATGGTCAGTCACCCTGGACTTATGTTTCTCACCCTGTTACTTCAGGACCGCACACATTTTCCTGGGCATATGTTAAAGATGGGAGCGATGGGGGTACGTATATCGACGAAGATGCAGCCTATGTCGATTATATTATTTTTCCATCCTCTACATCTTCCGGACCATCTGAACTTCAAATTACTGTAGAATATATGGAAAACTGGAACATGGTAGGTCTGCCGGTTAATTTGGAAGATACCCATTATGAATCCTTGTTTCCTGATGCCGTTCCATTTACTTTATATTCATTTGATGGTGGTTATGAACTGGAAAGTGATATGGAGCTGGGAGCCGGTTACTTGCTAAGATTTACTCAAAATGGAACGAGCGCTATAACAGGACTTCCTGTTGATGATATTACCCTCCCTATCACTGAAGGTTGGAATCTTATTTCTGGAATTTCCTACCCGCTGGATATAAACGCAATTATTGATCCTGACAATCTCATCATCCCCGGTACCGTTTATGGGTTTGAAGAAGAAGGATATGCATTGGTGGAAACAATAGATTCGGGATACGGATATTGGGTTAGAAGTACCGGAGATGGAGAAATTACCTTGTCCTCCTCAGCCCCTTTGGGGCGTGTCAGAGTATTTCAGAAGCCTGAAGATGCGAATATATTGGTGTTGAATAACACAACATTATACTTTGGCAAGGATGTTTCTTCAGAGGAACAATTCAGTTACAGTTTGCCACCAAAGCCTCCTGAGGGAGCATTTGATGTACGGTTCAAGGATGGCTGGAGATTAGTTAAAGATTACGGAGAAGTAGAGGTGATGCCTACTGCTGAAACTTTTACTATTTCCTATGATATTAAGATAGATATTGTTGAGAACATGAACTGGGTACTAACATCTGAAAGTGGTACAAACTACATCCTTGAAGGGGAAGGGGAGATCACTGTCCTATCGGCTGAAAGATTTACATTAGAGCTTAAAGCGGTAGTACCTGCTGCCTTTACACTCCATCAGAACTTCCCAAATCCGTTCAATCCTATCACGACTTTAAGGTACGATCTACCAGAAGACAACTTTGTAATGCTTACTGTTTATAACATGTTAGGTAGAGAGATTAATCAATTGGTTAACGCTCAGCAACAGGCTGGTTTCAGATCAGTACAGTGGGATGCTACCGACTCGATGGGTAGACCTGTAAGCGCGGGTGTCTACCTATACCAAATACAGTCAGGAGAGTTTGTGCAGACAAAGAAAATGCTGCTGCTGAAGTAGCACCTCTTTGTAAAAAGATTGGGATAAATTGAAGGGATGAAAAGTATTTCAATCATATCGTTTTTTTTATTTCAATCCTATTTATTTTCAGAGGTCTTTGAAGGTATAACACTTTTAACAAATTTAGGTGGTGCTGAAAACATAGAACACAAAACAAGATTAATCAATAATAATTTTGAAGAAATCAATATATGGAATCACAATTATGTGCCGTTTAGTATTGGATATTTATCACCAGATAGTATTTTAACAATTGGCTATAAACCAGATTTTGATGAAGGTACCGATCCTAAAATTGTAAAATTGAACTGGGGTGGTGATATAATTTGGGAGGTATCTATCCCCGTTGATACTTTAGAACCACATCATGATATAGAACCTCTGCCAAACGGCAATATTCTATTGATAGGTTGGGAAACGAAGACTATTGATGAAGCAACCCAGATGGGTAGAATTAATGTAACTGAAGATTTTAAACCTGATAAAATACTTGAGATACAACCTATTGGGTCAGATAATTATGAAATTGTGTGGGAATGGAAAATTTGGGACCATGTAATCCAGGATATTAACCCAGATTTAGATAATTATGGAAATATTTCAGATAGCCCAAGATTAGTTGATATAAATTTAATTGGAATTGGTGTAGGTAATGGAGATTGGATGCACACAAATGCTATCTCTTATAATGAATCTTTAGATCAAATTATATTGTCTGTTAGACATTTATGTGAGTTATGGGTGATTGACCATTCAACAACCACTGATGAATCTTCAGGGCATACTGGAGGGGATGCAGGCTTTGGAGGTGATATTTTATATAGATGGGGGAATCCAGGGAATTATGATAGGGGTGATGAATCAGATCAAATATTTTATGCTCAACATGGAATCAATTGGATACCACAAACATATCCAGGTGGTGGTAACATACTAGTTTTTAATAATAGACACGATATCCATAATTCAGCAGTACTAGAAATCATACCAATTAATGATGAATATGGGAACTATTATATTGGAGAGGAAGAAGCATTTCTTCCAGAAACATTTGAATGGATTTATCAGGAAGATTTTTTTTCTTTTAATCAATCAGGAGTATTCCGATTACCAAATGGGAATACATTAATAACAGTCTCAGCACAAGATTTAATCAGTGAAGTCAATAACACTGGCGGAATATTGTGGCAGTATCAGTATACCAGTGGTGGGTTTATACCTCGAGCGATAAAGTATGGAATTGATTATCTTAGTCACCAAATATCAGTAGAAATAAATATCAATTTTTCCCAAGATTGGAATCTGGTTGGGCTCCCCCTTGTGGTTGATGATAATAACTATTTAACAATATTCCCAGATGCCATAGAGAACACTCTTTTTTCTTTTGGTGATGATGCCTACACACCTGATTCAATTATGATAGCAGGAGATGGATTTTGGCTTCGTTTTCAAAGTAATGGTAATACAACCATTTCTGGTAATAGCATCAATGAAATCACTATTGGCCTTAATGAAGGATGGAATCTCATATCAGGAATAAGTACTCTAATAAATATCTCTGACTTACAAGATCCGGACGGAGTCATTATTCCCGGCACGGTTTATGGATTCACATCTGGTGGCTACTATAATACGGAAAGTATTGAACCAGGTAAAGGATATTGGGTTAGGACAAACAGCTCGGGTTTTATTTCCTTAGTCAGCCACTAGATTCCCACCTTCTTGTAATAAAGTGGCAAAAGTAAATTAAAGGAAGATTTGTTTGTCAGATTACAGATTGATTAGGTTATAATCAGAATTAGAAGAAAAAAATAAATGATTTACAACGTTCTAAGACCAAAATGTATTTGGTGTGGGAAAATATTTAAAAGGACTACTTCAGACTTATTACCCTCCTCAAAAAATCCACATTACTGTTCATCTAAATGTGAGGATGAAGGAAAACAAGAAGATATCCCCAGGAAAAAGCAAACTGATTCTCTTGGAAAAATGAAGGCACAAATTGTGGTATCAACCACAGATTCCGCAAAAGAAATCAGAAAGTATTCCAAGTTCAAAGATGAAGGTATTATTACTGAAGAAGAATTTAGATCCAAGAAGAAGGACCTATTGGCCCCCCATTCTGGAGACCCGAAAGTCGGTCAGGAATTTGATGGGATTGTCACTCGCCTTATGACTTTTGGAGCTTTTGTGGAATATGCTCCCGGTCGCAAAGGATTAGTTCATATTTCCGAGATGGAATGGAGAAGAGTTGAAAAAGTAGAAGATGTATGTAAACCGGGTGATCTTATGAAGATTAAACTGATAAAAATAGATGATCAGGGACGTTTTGATTTCAGCAGGAAAGCGCTTCTCCCAAAACCAGAAGGATATGTGGAACAACCAAAATATTCACGGCCAAGTGATGCCAGGGGCAGTGATGACAGAAAAAAGGTTTTCTCTAAAAGACGAAGGTTTTAGAAACCATAAACTTATTTCCATGCAATAAAAATAACCAAAAAGGGTATAGCCATATATTGGAATTGAAATTTTAAATGATCTAATTTCTTACCCTTAAATCAAGCACTGAGTATACAGTGGACGTATTTTAAAATATAATAGTGAGGAAAATTAATGAAATTTGATACGAAGATCGTCCGATCTGGAATTGAACCCGACCCCACAACCGGAGCTATTGTTCCTCCCATTTACCAAACAGCTACCTATGTTTTACCGGAAGTTGGTAGGGATCTGGGTTTTGATTATACACGGTCTGCCAATCCCACGCGGGAAATATTAGAAAACAATCTGGCTGCCATAGAAGGGGGGAAGTTCGGGACCTGTTTTTCGAGCGGAATGTCTGCTGTGGACAGTGTGTTGAAATTACTGAAGAGAGGGGACCATGTGGTGTGTTCCGATGATGTGTATGGTGGTGTATCCCGACACTTTAATAGTATATTGGTGAACTATGGACTGACCTTTACCTATGTAGATTCATCCAATCCAGAGAATGTGAAAAATGCAATCACATCTGATACTAAGCTCCTCTGGGTGGAAACGCCTACAAATCCATTACTGAAAGTCACCGATTTAGATTCCATGTCACAAATTGCAAAAGATCATGGGATTTTTTTCGGTGTGGACTCCACCTTTGCCACACCAGTTTTTCTACGTCCAATTGAATTTGGTGCTGATATTGTCATGCATAGCACCACCAAATATATCAGTGGTCATAATCAGATCATTGGCGGGATTATTATTACCAATAATGAGAGAATACATGAGAAAATGAAGTTTATCCAGAAGACGATTGGTGCTGTCCCGAGTCCATTCGACTGCTGGCTTACCCTTTTAGGTGTTAAGACCCTGCATCTCAGAATGAAGCGTCATGCTTCCAATGCGCAGGCGGTGGCCGAATTTTTAGAGTCACACCCTCAGGTGAAAAAAATTACCTACCCTGGATTAGAATCCCACCCACAGTATGTGGTTGCCAAAGAACAAATGGATGGGTTCAGTGGAATGATATCTTTTGAACTGAAAGATGGAATCCCTGCAGGAAAAACATTGATGAATTCTGTGAAATTATGTTCACTAGCTGAAAGTTTGGGAGCTGTAGAAACTATGATCACTCATCCCGCAACTATGACTCATGTAGATGTACCTATAGAGGAACGACATGCTAGAGGACTCTCAGATGGATTGGTTCGCATATCTGTTGGGATTGAAGATGTGGATGATATTATTGCTGACCTTAGTCAGGCATTGAATAAATCAAACAATTATTAACTACTATGGAACAACCTAAAAAATTTGATATAGAAGAATAACTAAAAACCCTTGGGGGTTGGTCACATTTTTAGAATTTATATTTTAACCTTTTTATATTGAAACTTTCTTATATATCAATTAACATATGAAAGGAATACAATTTGTAAATGACCTTGCTAAAATAGCCGAAGAAAATAATCAGCATCCGGATATTGAAATTGTATGGTATAATGTAACCATTGCATTCACAATCCATGACCAAGGATGTTTAACAGAAAGGGACATTAAAATGACACATGCAACAGATTTGATTTTAAATCAATAACAGTTAAATATGCATTTAACTATAAAGCTATTATTATTAATAAATACTTTATTATACGGTCAATCAACTTTTAATGGAGGATCTCATATGAATCCAAAAAAAATAAGCAAAAAAGAGTGGAAATCCTGCCTCTCTCCAACTGAATATAATATTTTAAGACAAAAAGGTACAGAACCTCCCGGAACTGGAAAGTACTACAAACATAATGAAGACGGGACCTATAATTGTGCAGGATGTGCAGCTCTCTTGTTCAGCTCTGATACCAAATATGATTCCGGGTCAGGATGGCCAAGCTTTTGGACTCCAATTGACTCAGCTTCTGTTTCTGAATATGACGATAATAGTCTTTCTAGGCATAGAATAGAAATTCGATGTTCTAAATGTGATGGTCATTTGGGGCACGTTTTTGAAGATGGGCCTAATCCCACGGGTTTAAGATATTGTATCAATAGTGCTGCACTTAATTTTATAAAAAAGAATAAAGAAAAAACTCAAGAGTAAAAGGTAGTTACCATTTTGGAAATATTAAGAAAATATCTACTATTATTTTCTACTTTAACATCACTCTATGGTGTATCTATATCGGGATTTTCTAGAGATAAAAACACGGGAGAGCCCCTCCCCTATACCAATATCATTATAAATGAAAATAGTATAGGAACATCATCTGATGTAAATGGTTATTTTATACTGCCTAGTCTTAGCCCTGGACAATACACTATACGAGTAATGATGATTGGATATAAAACAATTGAGAAAAAACTTAAAGTTCAAAATGAAAATTTGAGGATTGATTTTGAGCTTGAGCCAACCACCATAAATCTTGAACAGGTAAGCGTATCTGCAGAGCGAATGCGGTTCGAGAGTCGTGTTGATGTGAGCAGGATAAATCTTACTAATAAAGATATTAGAAGAGCTCCTGCATTTATTGAAGCTGATGTATTTAGAACACTACAATTATTACCTAGTGTCAGCGCTAGTAATGATTTTAATGCTGCTCTAATTGTAAGAGGGGGTAGTCCTGATGAAAACTTAATTTTTTTAGACGGAGCTGAGGTGTATAATCCCTACCATATTGGTGGAGTATTTTCCACATTCAATGCAGATATGATATCCGATACAGAGTTCCTAGCTGGAGGGTTTCCCGCCCAGTTTGGTGGAAGACTTTCTTCAGTTTTACAAATTACTGCCAGAGAGGGAAATTCTAAAAATGGTCGGCTCAGTGATTCAAATCCAATAAAAAAATATTGGGATTACAGTAAGTTAAGTGGTGATATTAGTTTGTTATCTTCGAAATTTTTGGCGGAAGGACCATTATATAATGGTTCATGGATGGTCTCCGGAAGGCGTACATATTTTGATCAATTTGTGTCACTTTACTACAAAGTAATAGATGAGCCCGCACCGTTTAATTATTACTTTTGGGATACACATATTAAGTTCAAAACATCTCCAAATAAATATAATCAAATTGTTTACAGCCAATTCTCAGGAAAAGATGATTTATTTTTGACCCTCGGTGGTGGAGATTTTCCCGGAATTGATTTTTCATGGGACTGGGGAAACTCAACAAAAAGTTTAATATGGAAATATATACCCAACTCAAACTATTTTATTGAGAATAATTTATCTAGAACCGATTACAGGTTCAATGTGGACTTTGCAATTGATTTTAATCCAGATACCAGTAACACCAATAATGAGGAAATGTCAGAGACTGATGTTGATCTATCTCTTGATATAAATAATATTGTTTCAGATGTTAGCTTCGACCAAACCTTAAATATTTTCTTGTCTGATCTAGTAACGTTGAAAACAGGATGGGAATACAAAGTATTGTATATGGATTATATTGAATCTTTTGCTGGAACTGATAGAGTTAACTTGAATTCAGAACCATCAATCACTAGCTTTTTTCTTACAAGTACGTGGCAACCTTTTCTAAAACTTCATTTAAATACAGGATTTAGGTTTTCAAAATTCAGCCACTATGATGATAATCTTATTAACCCTAGAATCGGAGTAAAATTTAATCCGATTCCCGACCTTGCACTTAAAGTTAGTTGGGGGAAATATTCTCAGTTTTTATATACTATTAATCAAGAGGATGAGTTATTAAGAATTGTAGACTTTTGGCAACCCATCCCAAAGGGTAGAGAACCGCAACAATCTCAACATTTAATCATTGGAAGTGAATATTGGATATCCGAGGGTAATATTTTTTCGTTAGAGGTATATAAGAAATCCTATGACAATATTTATGACCTTAACCCTAAAGTAGAGGGAAGCGATATAGAACAAACTATTGCATTATCGGGGATAGGTATATCATATGGATTAGAAATTTTATATCGCATGAAAAAAAATAAACTTTCAGG
>CAYSQB010000059.1:0-9197 GCA_964433085.1 uncultured bacterium | reverse complement strand
TCTAAAAGAATAATGAATACAGTAATTCTTCAAATTGCTACAAATGATTTAGAAAAATTATTTAATAAAATAAAAAATAATGGTGGTTCTATATTATTTGGGCCTTCATATGATGAAGAAGATAAATATTGGTATGGTTCTGTTGCGGACAGTGAAGATAATGAAATTTGGGTTATAGATGAAAACTGTCCATAAATCTTTTCTGCTTGATTTTTGAAGCGGAAGCAATAATAATTATTAAGTATGAAAAAACAACAGATAATCAAACAATTAAATACAAAAGATAAAATTCGCAGTAAGGCATATTTGTCGGCTAAAAGATCTCATGCTGGAAATAATCATTGGCATGTAAATAAAAGATCTTCAGTTATAATATGTAAATTTTGTGAAACTAAAATTCCCATTTGGGAAAATCCTAAATACTGTCCTAATTGCTTAGATTGAAAATAATTATTAATGATAAAAAATATCACACTATCTAGATGCTGATGCTCCATATTGGTGGTGCATGGTAGAAATGGATATTCTTGATATTAATGCTGCCCATTTCTACATAAAGGAGCAGAGCTATATGGAGGAAAATAATGGCCTTTTGTCATATGAATATTTTCTTGATGACACTCAAAACTCATCAGAGATCACATTGCTGGATTCATATACAAATGAATCCGCACATACATCACATCATAACAATCTTCGATTTGAAGCATTCTCTGCTACATTTACAAATATAAAACTACAGATATTTGGTAATCCTTCACAGTCGGTAATTGATCGAATGGAGGCATCTTGATATCCTGCAACACAGCAAACACCTTACTTTATAGGTTTTCGAAAAAATTAACAATTATCAAATATTATTTTTATTAGGGGATCATTTAACACCTCTTTTTGTAAAACAGAGTAGATGAGGTAAAAAAGAGAGAGTTATTTTCTAGAATGTTGGATAGATTTTGATGACTGTAAAGGAGTTATAAATGAAGAAATTTAATGGTAAAACTGCAGTTATCACTGGAGCAGCCAGTGGTATAGGATTAAGCATGGCCAAAAAATTTGCAAAGGAGGGGATGAATGTTATTTTATCTGATATAGATAAAGACTCTCTAAAAGCTTCTGTTGAAAAACTAAAAAAAATAAATATGATGTTACTGGTATAACTGCAAATGTTCTCGATAAGAATTCTCTAGAACGACTTTTTGAAAAATCTGTTGAAAGATATGGATACATACACATACTATGTAACAACGCAGGAATTACTTCGGACCCTTCTGGAAAGGCTATATGGGAAATTGAAAAAAAAGACTGGGATTGGATAATGGGAGTTAATTTTTATGGAGTTCTTAATGGGTTACAAATTTTTGTCCCTCATATGATTGAACATGGTGAATATGGACATATTGTAAATACAGCATCTCTTGTAGGATTTGTTCCTCTTAGCAAAGATCCATATGGTATTAGCAAGAGTTCAGTTATAGCACTTACAGAATATCTTAGCTTAGATTTACTTCAAAGAAAAACCAATATTAGGACCTCTGTTTTATGTCCTGGTTTCACAAATACAAATCTTGCAAAATCGGAAAAATACAGACCAAACCATTTGATATTAAATAATACTATTGATAAAGGTTATACTGAATGGAGAGAGCTAGATACATTATTGAAACAGGGTAAAAGTACTGAAAAAGTAGCCGAAAAAGTGTATGAGGGAATAAAAGAAAATATATTTTATATCTTCACACACCCTGCATGGGATAATAATATTAAAATATACCTTGAGGGGATACTATTAAAAGGAGAATCACCTTTTTCATTAATGAATCAATGGGATGACTTTTTAAGTCTAAGAGAAGACGGAGAACAGTATTAACAATCAATATAAATAGCGTAAAGAAATAAGAATATTTTCTGTCCAAATTCTTTCCATATTATCAGATATAGTATACCCAAAATATACTACCTGAAAAAAGTATTGTTGGACTTATTTAAATTTGATTTTAGTGAATAAATTTTCATAGTATATTTAATTAAATATTTTTTAGTATCTCAATTATCATATTGTACTAAAATTTAAACCGAAAATTTTTATATATTTCTCAATCCAATACAAACAGGATTGATGTTATCATTTAATATTTCTATTTTTTTATTTACTGTAATTATTGTCCTCATAGCAGTATACTTCAAGATTTATCGAATTGCTTTAGTGGTTGGGATAAATTATATCATATTTACTGGAATATTATTTTTTTCATCAAAAACTGAAAATAAAACAGTGCAAAATGTAGAAAATATTGAATCTAACAAAACGTATAATACGCCAGACATGATAGATACAACTGTTTCCATGACAGACACCGCTAACGACCTAGTTCAATCAAATGAATATAATATAGCTTCAACTCAACTCTTAGAAGGAGAAATCACTTTTGGAGACTCCGTTCAATTTGATACAGTTGATCTATCTCCAGATAAAATAATAGAAGACAATATTACTGATTATTTGGAAATACGGAATATCAAAATATGTCGTGAAATTAGCGTGGAACAACGCAAGCCGATGTATATTGATACTATATTTACTATTAATGAAATGGAGTCCTTATTTTGTTTTACAGGAATAAGAAATACTAATTCTAATATTCAAACTATAACTCATATTTGGGAATACAATGGTAGAGTTAAGGCAAAGATAAAAATGGAAGTATCTCCATCCCCATTTTGGCGGTGCTGGAGCCGTAAAAGAATCACAGGAAATCACAAAGGGGATTGGAGAGTAAAAATTGTTAATCACGAAGGTGGTCTAATTGGAGAAAAATCATTTAGTGTGAATTAGTATGAGATATAAATACCTAATATTAACTTATTTGGGAATGATTTCCTGCACATCTCAAGTTAAACCTGTAAAAAAAATCACACTATCATGGGAATCCTATCGTAATGGTAAATTTGATTCAGAGGGTATTCGATTATATTCTGGTAAAAACCGTAATCTTCCTTTGAAAGCATATTATGCAGAAATCGATTTAAGTTCTTCTAATATTGATGTAGAGGTTGTGTCAAGTAATGATGATGATTTGAAAGAAACTCCCTCAGAATTTTCTAATCGATTGGATGCATGTCTTGTGGTAAACGGTGGATATTTTTTGATGAATGCGAATCCAGCTAGGCATGTCGGTCTTTTAAAAACTAAGGATTCAACCATCTCTCCACCATTAATTACTATACTCAGAAATGGAAAACGCTATTATACCACTAGGGGCGCTGTTGGTTTCCTCAATAATACTGCAGATATAACATGGATAAGTGGTAGGGAGGATACAATAATTTCCTTTCAAAACTCTCTTAATAATCAAAGAGAGAGACTTCCTAAAATATTGGATTTTCAGAAGGGCATTCAGTGGGAAATTGAATCAGCAGTTTCCGGCGGACCTGTCATTGTTCAAAATAAGAAAATTTTTATTACTTCTGAAGAAGAAGTGTTTTTCGATACCAAGATTCCCAACATTCATCCTCGCACTGCAATTGGTTATACAGATAATAATACACTAATCATACTTGTAGTTGATGGGAGGCAGCCCTCTAGCAGGGGGGTATATCTGGAGGAATTGGCACAGATCATGGTAAATTTAAATTGTGTGGAGGCCCTAAATCTGGATGGAGGAGGTTCCTCAGCTCTCGTTGTGAATAACCAGTTAATTAATAAACCATCTGGAACAGCAATGGAACGCCAAGTTATGTCGGCAATTGCAGTTACATGTTATGAACATTAAAAATAATTCACTTATCATCATCCCATTATTTAACGAAGAAATAATATTGAATGGTTTGTTTCCATTTTTAAACCAACTTAGAAGAAGTGAAATTATTTTTATCAATGATGGTAGTACAGATGGAACAAAAGAGGTTATCAATAAATATCCTTTTGACTGTATAGATATTAATGAAAACAGGGGAAAAGGAAATGCCATTTCAATAGGAGCAAAATTTGCAATGGAACATAGGAAAAGGTGGATTATCACTTTGGATGGAGACCTCCAGCATCCACCCGAGCTCATCCCTAATTTTGATTACGATGGTAAAAATGAAATAAAATTGGGATGGAGAAAAAATAAAGATACGATGCCGCTATTTAGAAAGATATCCAACATATTTACCAGCTTATTATTATCTATCCGATCGAATGTTCTCATAAGGGATTCTCAATGTGGATACCGTGGATTTCCTACAGATACTTATATTAAATGCAATAATCAAGAGCCAGGATTTCATATGGAAAGTGAATTTCTTATTAAAGCCAGTATATTAGGAGTGCCTATAAATCATATTGAAATTCCAACTATATATAACGAATCTAAATCATCAATGAATTATATTCCTGATTTGATTAAATTTATTTCCCTGTGGCTAAAGAGCTTTCTCTGGACATGAGTATGATTCGAAAATTATATGACTGGGTTCTCCATTGGGCAGAGACACCATATGGTCCAGTAGTGCTGTTCTTACTTGCATTTGCAGAATCCTCTTTTTTCCCCATTCCTCCAGATGTATTGCTCATAGCTTTGGCATTAGGAGCTAGAAATAAATCACTGTATTTTGCCCTTCTGTGCAGCATTGCAAGTATTGCTGGTGGATTATTTGGATATGGAATTGGACATTTTCTGTGGTGGGAGGGAAACGCATACTCTGGTATTGCTCACTTTTTTTTCAATAACATTCCGGGATTTACAGAACATTTATTTATGTCAATACAACACCAGTATTCGGAGTATGGATTTGCAATTATCTTTACAGCAGGATTCACTCCCATTCCATACAAAATATTTACGATTTCAGCTGGTGCATTTGATATCAGTTTTCCGCTTTTTCTCATTGCATCAACGATCAGTCGTTCCGCACGTTTTTTTCTGGTGGCAGGATTAATATGGAAGTTCGGAAAATCCATCAGCACATTTATTGATAAATATTTCAATTTATTAACCATAATTTTTACTATTATTTTTATCGGTGGATTTTTAATAATCAGGATTATTTTTTAGATATATTTTTGTTGTTTAATAGGCTGAATTAAATGATTCGGGGTGTAGCGCAGTCAGGTTAGCGTGCGTCGTTCGGGACGACGAGGTCGGGAGTTCGAATCTCCCCACCCCGACAATTGAATTGATGATATATAGAGCATAAATTATTGTTAATAAAAAATATCCCAGTATAGTGGTATCTTGTTTACTAGAATAGCATATTTACTTAAGTTCATCTTCAGTAATATTTTAAGACCGTGTTAAGTTCTATATATAATCACACTTAATTATTGATAACCTAGAAAATTTTATCATAGTCAACTTCTTTTATGAAATACGATCCATCTGATATCGAACCTCGCTGGCAATCATTTTGGGATAAACAACAGGCTTTTACAGTTGAAGAAGATCCCAATAAACCTAAATATTATGTACTGGACATGTTTCCCTACCCATCTGCAGCGGGCTTACATGTTGGACATCCCCTTGGATATATTGCGTCCGATATTATTGCACGTTATAAGAGAATGAAGGGATTCAACGTTTTACATCCCATGGGTTGGGATGCATTCGGACTTCCAGCGGAGCAGTATGCGATCCAGACCGGAACTCATCCTGCAAAGACCACCGCAGAAAATATCGAGAATTTCAAAAAGCAGATTAAACGGCTGGGATTTTCATATGACTGGTCACGTGAGATAAACACAACCGATAAGGAATATTATAAATGGACTCAATGGTTGTTTATCCAACTATATAAAAAAGGATTGGCCTATGAAGCAGAGGTTCCAGTGAACTGGTGTCCGGAATTGGGAACAGTTCTGGCTAATGAAGAAGTGATCAATGGAAAATCAGAAAGGGGAGGGCACCCTGTTTTCCGGAAACCTATGCGGCAATGGATGTTGAAAATAACTAACTATGCAGAGAGTTTGTTGTTAGGATTGGACGATCTGGAATGGCCAGAACATATTAAAGAACTTCAACGGAACTGGATTGGCCGTTCGGAGGGGGCAGATGTTAATTTTCCAGTGAACTCTTCTGATGAAGTGATTACGGTCTTTACAACACGCCCCGATACACTGTTTGGTGCTACATATATGGTTTTAGCTCCTGAACATCCTTTAATTGAAACAATCACAGATGATTCCCAAAAAGGTCGAATAAGGGCATATCAGGCTGAATCTAGTCGAAAGTCTGATTTAGAAAGGGGAGAGCTCAATAAAGAAAAAACAGGCGTATTTACAGGTGTTTTCGCCATAAACCCCGTTACCAACGAAAAGATACCCATCTGGATTGCTGATTATGTACTTATGACATATGGAACCGGGGCAATTATGGCAGTGCCTGGACAGGACCAGCGGGACTGGGATTTTGCCAATAAATATAAACTTCCAATCGTTCGGACCGTTGAACCACCCTTCGATTTTGATGGTGAAGCTTATCACGGTGACGGACTAGCTATCAACAGTGAAATGTTGAATGGATTGAATGTGGAGGATGCTAAAGAGAAGATCATACATTGGTTGGAAAAGAAGGGCAAGGGTATCAGAAAGATTAATTATAAACTTCGGGACTGGTTATTTTCAAGGCAAAGGTACTGGGGTGAGCCCTTTCCAATTATTCATAAGGACGGGGAACATTTTGCGGTGGATGTAGATACTTTGCCGGTAACTTTACCTGAAGTAGAAAAATATGAGCACACTGGTGAAGGAAAATCTCCTTTAGAAGGAATTAAAGAATGGGTTGAAATAAAAGATATAGATGGTAATATTATAGCTATTAGGGAAACAAATACTATGCCTCAATGGGCCGGGTCCTGTTGGTATTATTTACGTTTTACTGACCCCATGAACAGTGAAGAAGCCTGGGACAAAGGAAAAGAATCTTACTGGTTGCCAGTAGATCTTTATATTGGTGGACAGGAGCATGCTGTTTTGCATTTGCTTTATGCCCGTTTTTGGCACCATGTACTTCATGATCTTGGACTAGTAAGTACCCGGGAACCATTTCAAAAATTATTTAATCAGGGAATGATCTTAGGCGAGGACGGTCAGAAAATGAGTAAATCACGGGGAAATGTGATTAATCCTGATGAAATTATTGAAGAGTTTGGTGCAGATGCATTTCGTATTTATGAAATGTTTTTAGGTCCTTTGGACAAAGCCAAACCTTGGAATAAAAAAGGACTTTATGGTGCTTATAGATTTATTGAGAGATTATGGAATTTGTTTCTCTCTCAAGAAGAGAAACAAACATCTGACCTTCCTAAAAAAGAAACAACACAGTTGCTGCATCAAACTATAAAAAAAGTTACTGATGACATTGAAAATCTGAGGTTTAACACGGCAATTTCTCAGATGATGATATTTCAGAATCATTTATCATCGTTAGATAATATCAATGAAGAGATACTTAGGATATTATTAAGACTGCTGTCACCATTTCTACCGCATATGTGCGAGGAGGTTAATTCATTATGGGGAGGGAAAGATTCCATTGCCTATGCTGCCTGGCCTGAATATAATAAAGAATTGGCAAAAGTAGATAAGGTTGAGATAGCTGTTCAGATCAATGGAAAACTGAGGTCCACTTTAAATGTTTCTATGGATTCAGATGAGGAGGACGTTATTAATCAGATAAAACAAATTGAAAAGGTCATCGAATATTTAAGTAAGGGCAAACTGATAAAAACAATATATATACCCAACAGGTTGGTTAATTTTGTTATAAAACCAATTTAACTGAACGAACCTTTTATTCCTTTAGCCAACATAAGACTCGATAGTACAAAAGCAAGAGCGATCACTTTCTGTGCTATTACCTGAAAGCCAAGAGCAAAATCTGAACTGGTTGGGCTAGGACCCAGTTCAAGAACACCAACGTAAAGAATAAGTAAAATGGCAAAGGTAAAATAACCAATACCATAGAAAGTGCCTAAAATTTTTGATCTGTAAATAACATAACTGTATATAAGAGCAGTTAGGAAGGCAATTTTGAACATATTATTTGCGAAAAATACATGTAAATCAAAATATAGGTCGGCCGGGGTTAATCCAACCATCACAAAGAATGTACAGGTAATTACCCCAAAGAAAGATCCGATTATAGAAAATCTATATAAAGTCTGATCAACATAAAAATAATCAGGAAGTGCAATATAAAAAACAATAAATATAATTCCGCATATAAACATCGCATTGTTAAAGAAAAATGCTGAAAGAAAATTATTGTCACCTCCAGTGCAGATATCACATAAATTGGACGATGTATTACAATAGTGTGTAATCGTCCTTCCAAGATCACTTAAGAAATTATTTGATATGTTGTAACCTACAGTATTATGGTCACGAATTGTTGTTCCTGGATAAAATATTGCTGAAATAATAATGAATCCAATAAATATAACCAGGGAAAAATATACAAGGTGTATTGCAATCTTTAAAAATTTGGAGTTATACATTATTTAAACGAACTTAAGGATAATTATATATAGTATGATAAGGAAACAGAAGAAGGGTCCAAAATAAATGTAATTGGAAAATATACAAAATATCTAATTATACATAATATATGTTATGCGACATTATTGTCTTTAAAGAATATGGTAAACTGATTTGATTCTCCAATTAATATGATTTTATGCTCCTTCAATATTCTGAAGTCAGGGTCAGGATTAATAATTTTATTTCCTCCTTCATCAATGATTCCTACAATTATTAAGCTATATTTTTCTCTTAAATTTGTATGTTTAATTTTTATCTTGTTTAAGGATATAAAATTCTCAATTTTTATTTCTTCAAGTGCGAAATCAATATTTGATTCTTCGGTATGTATTGAAACCGCATCTTCTAAAAATGGTGCAACCAATAGCTCTGACATACGGTGACCACCTGCAATATATGGATTCACAATTTTACCAGCACCAGCACGTTTTAATTTCCTTCCAGTTTCTTTCTGACTACATCTGCTTAGTATATAGCTATCGGAATTAAGGTTTTTTGCTGACATAGTGACAAATAAATTGTCCTGATCTGTATCTAACGTAATAGCTATTCCTTTTGAATTCATTATTCCCGCTTCCCTGAGAGTTGTATCAAAGGTAGCGTCAGCGTGAATATATAAATATCCTAAATCGTTTACCTT
The DNA here is from genome assembly GCA_964433085.1 of uncultured bacterium. Lineage (GTDB taxonomy): Bacteria > Fidelibacterota > Marinisomatia > Marinisomatales > AB-629-J13 > AB-629-J13. The sequence goes on along the minus strand of CAYSQB010000059.1, from coordinate 39 downwards.
TTTTATTTTTTCTTCATTTAAATCCACAACAACAAATGG
>CAYSQB010000058.1:0-10076 GCA_964433085.1 uncultured bacterium | reverse complement strand
GTATGAGTTATGTGAACTTTTTGGGACATGGTGGAGGAGCAGTATGGGGAGATCGTTCTATTATGACCTTGGAGGCTTTAGACTATTTATTTAATACTGGGAGACCTTCATTTGTAACAAGCATGACCTGCTTTACGGGAGATGTAACAAATCCAAACTCCTTAGGCAGGAGAATGGTTGCGCATGAAAATGGTGGTGCTAGTGCCTGGTTTGGGAGCTCCGGTGTGGGATGGATCATAAATGATTTTTTACTTTTGGAACCGTTGCACCAGTATCTTTTTAGTGATATTGATATTCCAATCGGAGAAATGATACATGCCGCAAAAGTGGACTTTTTGTCCTCCAACACAGTCTACCCGGACATTGCTAAAACCCAGGTATCCCAGTTCAATTTAACCGGTGATCCGATGCTAAAAGTGAAAAGGAATACAATCGATGAAATCCCATTTACACCGAATATTGGCGAAGCAGATCAGACGATTGATATTACATTAATAAATGATTCTTATGATTCGGTCTTTTTTCAGATTTTTGATTCAGGAAATTATCCCATTGATATTGATCCTCAACAGTATGGCGGTTCAATTTCTTTGTCTGATACAGCTGAAAGCGGTTTGTATCATATAAACATATCTGCAAGATCTGGCGAATCCATTGTTCATGATTCAGGAATATTTGCTCTTACAGATTCGGGTCCGTTGATTCACATACTAAATGTCGAGCCATCAACAGCAACTTATAAGGACAGTATTTTTGTGAATGGTTTTGTAAGTAATGCACAAAGCACAGATTCTTTATTTTTACAAATCAATGGTGTAAATTTTCACGCTATTGATATTAGCTCCATTTCAGGAAATACATTTACGGAAATTATCCCACCACAGAACCCCAGTCAGGCAATATCGATTTCCTTTCTGTTAACTGACAGCGCTGGACAAAGCTATATGAGCAATGAAGAATCGATATCAATTCTCCCTCTTTCAGATTTTACTCCACACTCTCTTTCATTCTTCACAGAGGACAGTATTTATTTAAGGACGTCCATTGAAAACTTATTTCCTTCACCAGGGACCGCGCTTGCCCAGATTCAGCGATGGACTGAAAATGATGAATGGGTATCCATAGGAAGTAAGGAGATTAGTTTCACCGGTAAGGAATTGAAATGGATTGATATTTCTGTAGATTTACCCAGAGGAAGTTTCGATTACAGAGTCATAACTGACAGTAATGACTCAACAGTTACAAACCAAAACGATACATTGGTTACATATCTTGAGACCCGATCGTTTTTTGTTTCCGAAAACCAAACCGTGGGAGTTGTAGGTGTGGACATGGACATAATAAGTGGTGAGGGATTGGTTCAAATCATTGACCACGCATTAGTAGATTTATCCCAACAATCCGACTTTCAGATTGTTATTGTAGATTCATTAAGGAATTCTGTGGAGATAATAGCACAGGAAGATATGGTTTATAATATTTCTTGGCAATTATCATTTGATAACGAAGAGGATTATTCAGTTCATCAATATTTTGAGACATTCGATATATGGCTTCCTGTATCATCATCAATATCTTCTGACCAGGTAACCTTTACTGCTCAAGGACAAATTAAAATTACTTTTCTCAGTTCGACCGATGAAACTGTTCCAATTTTGGAAGCATCTCTGAATGGACAGAAAATTTTTAAAGAAAGTTATATCAACTCTGAGCCTGTGATTCATCTCACTGCCCGTGATAACAACGGTGTTGATCACCGCCAGATTGGTATGAAGATTTGGATAAACGAAAATGACACGTTAGCTGCATCTCAAATATCGGGGAATGGGAATGAACTCTCAATTCAGTTGAAACCTCAATTGTCTTCCAATGACTCATCTCTTCATATTACAGTAAGAGATGCAGCCCAAAATTGGTCAGATACCCTTCACTTAACTTATATCGTAAAATCTGAACTTGAATTAATCGATTACGGTAATTTTCCTAACCCGTTCAAGAATCGCACATGGTTCTCCTATGAACTGACCGATGCCTGTGATGAATTTTATTTGGATCTTTTTACAGTGAACGGAAGACGTATTAAACGATTTACCAGTGGTGTAACAGATATCCCTTTAGAATTAGGGACCTATCATGAAATTCTTTGGGATGGAAGAGATGAATCCGGATCACTGGTAGCGAATGGTGTTTATTTTTACAGGATGGTAGGTAATAAAAATGATATTACAGTTGAATCAGTAGGAAAAGTGGCGAAAGCAAAATGAAACTATTAACTCTACTGATAAGTGTTCAAATGGTCGTTATAGCACAGTCAAGCTACGCCGATTCGTTTTTGAGGATAGGGACATCTTCCAGGACTATTTCCCTGGGACAGGCGGTGGTTGCCATGCATGGTCATCCTCAGTCTTATCTTTATAATCCAGCAGGTTCTGCTTTATCAGAAAATTCTATTTTTTCGGTCTTAACGGTGAATCAGTTTTCTCTTGCAGATTATTATTCATTCAGTGTGACCCGTCCTTTTGCTGGAGAAACAGTTCTTGGATTTCATGGTGTTGGTCTTCTTATTGATCACATACTGGAAAGACCAGATATTCATGGAATCAGTGATATAGAAACACGCAGGGATACTATTAGAGCTCTTGTTTCCAAAGGGTTTTCATCATTTTCAAACCGTGAGATAGCTTGGACCTTAACCGTAGCAAAATTATTTCAATACAATATAGATTTGGGATGGCAGACAAATCAGATTCCCTTGAGGTGTCCTGTTGGAGTAAACGTTCGGTATATTCAAAAATCTCTGCACGAATTGAATGGACGTGGAATTGGGGTTGATGTAGGAGGGATAATTCAGGTTCCCTTTGATGAAGTGCTATCTATGTCTAATATAGGACTGCTGACTATAGGAGGATCGGTGACCAATATAATAGGAACAAAGATCTTTTGGAGTTCCCAAAAAGAAGATATCATCCCCATGAATTTTATCTGGGGAGCTTCATATCAACAGGATCTGATATTTGCACCCGTTACAGCAGAAATTTTTTATCAGAAAGATCAACGCTTGGAAAAAGAAAACCAGTTCGGGCTTGAGCTGGCTATTATGAAGAAGATATATTTACGCTGTGGTAAGGATGACTTAGGAAAGCATGGGGGCATAGGTTTTGAGTTTATCATGTTCAGAAAAAATATTGATTTAGGATACAGTTTTTTGAGCCACGATTTGGGTAAGGCTCACCGTTTTGACTTCACAATTGGATTGTTCTAAAATGTTAAAAATATTAATAATTACATTATTTATTTTTCTGATTTCGTGCGGTGATGAACCAAAGCATCCTTCATCACCTGTCTGGGTGGTAAAATCCCGTCCTGAAGATTTAGAGGAGAAAGGAATTGATGCCCATAACGTTAATATAATTGATCCTGAAAAAAATTCTATTAAGCTTATGTGGCATCCAAATCCGGAGGAAGATATTTGGAAATACTATATATATCGGACTAAATCAGTGGATGAAGAAACAAATAACCCCATAGATTTTTCCAGTATTCTGACCACAGAAAGCGACACTTCATTTATTGATGAAAACGTTGGCTTGTACGTTGAGTATTATTATTATTTAAAAGTTGAGAATTTCGATGGTATTAATAGTGCACCATCCGATACGATTTCTTATGAATTGTTATATAAACCGCAGGCTATTTCTGATTCAGATTCAGTATATTTTCAACAACTGCAATTTCAATGGATTGATGACCAATACTCATCTCATATAACAAGTTATTACACAATCAAAGTTGAGAATGAATCTGGGCAGGGTATCTGGAGCTGCTTATTTTTAAACCCGGATTTTTTAAATAACGGTGAAATTGTAAGTTATTTATATTCTCTAAATGGGTCAGCGTGTGTGGAACATCATGGAACTGATGAATATTTGGACTCGGGGAAATATTATTGGAAAATCAAACCTCTTAGACTAGGTAATGGAATAACCACAAGTGCGGACCATGATGTTGCAAGTGCAGAATCCAATTGGGTTGAGATCAATATTATTGATTAGAATGTAATTTACATTACATCAAAATTTGGTATTATTCTATCTTCAGATGCACTTATGGTTTCCCCTGTGGTACTATTAATTAATTAAATTGCTATTCTTATGACATATTAGTGTCATCGTAAATTTTCATGTTATGCTTGAACAATTAAAAGAAACTTTTACTGAAACAGAGAAAAAATATATTGAACTGCGGAGGCATCTTTGACCTTGCATCCAAGGAAAATAAACTCATAGAATTAAGACAACTTACTTTTGCTGAAGATTTTTGGAATGACAAAAACTCTGCAGCCACCACATTAAAAAAAATATCTATTATTGAAAAAGATATTCAGACATGGGACACTCTGAATCAGATGCAAGGTGACATTGGTGTACTATTTGAATTTCTCAATGAAGGCGAGTCAACGGTTGAAGAAATTGAAAAAGAAATAATTGAGTTCTCCAGTTTACTTCGTGACCAGGAATTAAAACTGATTTTAGGTAAACCTGAAGACATGGAAAATGCAATTTTGACCATTCATCCCGGTGCGGGAGGAACAGAGAGTCAGGACTGGGCAAACATGCTTTACCGTATGTACAATCGCTGGATTGAAAGGAAAGGGTTTTCTCAAAAATTATTGGATTACCAGCCCGGAGATGAAGCTGGAATAAAGGATGTGACAATTGAGATTGGAGGAGATTATGCATACGGTCAATTAAAAGCTGAAGCGGGCGTCCATCGTCTGGTTCGTATCTCACCATTCGATGCAAACAGCAGAAGGCATACGTCTTTTGCCAGTGTGTTTGTATATCCATCGATTGAAGAGGAAATTAAAATTGAAATAGATTCCAATGATTTACGAATTGATACATATCGAGCTAGCGGTGCCGGAGGACAACATGTGAATAAAACTGATTCTGCAATCAGGATTACCCATATTCCATCTGGAATAGTGGTGCAATGCCAAAATGAACGCTCCCAGCATAAAAATAAATCACAGGCGATGAAAGTTTTGAAAGCCCGATTGTATCAATTGGAATTGGAGAAGGAAAGGGAATCCGCTCAGGAATTAGCCAGTGAGAAAAAAGATATTGGTTGGGGAAGTCAGATACGTTCTTATGTATTTCACCCATATAATATGGTTAAAGATCATCGTACAAAGGAAGAAACATCCAATACACAGGCTGTAATGGATGGGGAGATAGATAGATTTATTCAAACGTATTTAATGCAACATATGAGTCAATAATGTCAGAAGAAAAAACAGGTCTTAAACAAATCATACAATTCCGAAAACAAAAATTAGAGGAACTTCGACAAGATGGTGTAGAGCCATTTCCTCATATTTTTAAACCTGAACTATCAAGCAGTGAAATCCTGAATGATTTTGAACAATTTGAAAATCAGACAGTCACTGCAGCCGGAAGGATAATGTCCGTTAGGAAAATGGGGAAAGCCTGTTTTTGTCATATTCAGGATCAGGAGGGACGCATTCAACTATATATTCGTCGGGATGATGTGGGGGAACAAAACTACACTCATTTTAAATTATATGATATTGGCGATTTTATCGGTGTAGAGGGATATGTATTCAAAACAAAAACCGGAGAAGTTTCCATTTATGCCGAAACAATAACAATTTTGTCAAAAAGTATCAGGCCTTTGCCCATTGTAAAAGAGAAGGATGGAGAAATATTTGATGCTTTTACAGATAAGGAACAGAGGTACCGTCAACGGCATTTAGATTTAATCGTAAATCCTGAAGTGAAGAAAGTGTTTGTCCAACGGTCAAAAATCATTCGTCATGTCAGAAAGTTTCTAGATGAACAGGGATTTTTGGAGGTAGAAACTCCTATTTTGCAACCACTGTATGGTGGAGCGAATGCCCGTCCGTTCACGACTCATCACAATGCTTTGGATCAGCAATTCTATCTTCGCATAGCTGATGAACTGTACTTAAAACGACTTATCATTGGCGGATTTGATAAAGTCTATGAAATGAGTAAGGATTTTCGAAACGAGGGCATTGACAGAAATCATAATCCTGAGTTTACCATGCTTGAATGGTATGAAGCATACGCCGATTATGAAAAAAACATGGATACGGTGGAAACTTTGATGAAATACGTAGCAGATTCTTTGGATATCACCAAAGTCGTCTGGAATGATGTTACTATTGATTTCTCAAAACCATTTATACGAAAACCCATTTTTCAATTGATGAATGATATATTTGGGATGGATCTTTCAAGTTCAGATGAACAGGATTTATCCAGATTATGTAAAAATAATGGATTGGACATGAAAAAAGATGCGACCTACGGACAATTCCTGGATGAATTGATGAAACATATTGTTGAGCCGACCTTAATCCAACCAACTTTTGTCACAGATTATCCTAAGGTGATTTCCCCTTTGGCCAAAGGTCACAGAAACGGTAATCCAGAATTAGTGGAACGATTTGAACTATTCATTGCTGGAACAGAATTTGCAAATTCTTTTACGGAGTTAAATGATCCCATCGAACAAAGGGTACGATTTGAAATGCAGGCAAAATTGCTTCAAGAAGGAGATGAGGAGGCTCACCCAATTGATGAACAGTTTTTAGAAGCAATGGAAACAGGAATGCCACCGACTGGAGGCGTAGGTATAGGTATTGATCGTTTGGTGATGCTTATGACTGGTCAACGTTGGATAAAAGATGTAATTCTATTTCCGACGCTCAGGTCTGTATAACGTTAGACAAAAATATGTCATTTATCAGTACCGTATCATATCGCCATTTACGGTCACCAGCTTCTAATAGTTTTACATCATTTGCAAGTTTACTGTCTGTGATTGGATTGGCAATTGGAATTGCAGCCCTTTTCATAACTATGAGTATCCTAAATGGGTTTGAAGAAACCCTTTCAAAAAAATTGATATCCTTTGATGGTCATATTCAGATTCAACATATTTTAGGCTATCCAATTTCGGAGAATCAAGATAGTTTAAACCAATATTTAAGTTCTCATATAACTGATTTGAGGGCAGTTTCTTATGTAAGAAAACCCGTTATTGTTCGAAAAGGTCAGAGAATCCAAAGCGTTCTATTAGAAGGTATCTCTGAGAATGATTCTTCATATAAAATGGGTTCATTGTTAAAATCTGGATCTCCACATTTGAAAAATAACTATTGTTTAATAGGTAAAAGATTAGCTGACGAACTGGATGTTATAGTGGGTGATAAAATTGTTTTTACACAAATGGATGCATACACTTCAAAAATGAGTGGAACACAATTAAAACAAATGACTGTTGGAGGGCTATTCCAGTCAGGTATCACTGAGTATGACAGGTCCATGGTATATACTTCCTTGAAGGATGCCAAAGATTTTTTTTCAATGGATGGACAAATATCAGGAATATCTATTCACCTGAAAAACAATACAATTATTCATCGTGTAACGGACGATTTATTTCAAATATTGGGGTATCCTTATTTTATCACAACTTGGAAAGAGAAACACAGCAACCTTTACAAGTGGATGTCTGTTCAGCAATGGCCTATTTTGATTATTTTCAGCATGATTGCCTTAGTTGGAATTATAAATATTGTATCTGCTATTTGCATGATAATCATAGAAAAAATAAAAGAAATTGGTATTTTAAAAGCATTAGGTTGTACACGAAAACAGATTCGCACCATTTTTATGGTTGAAGGAACAATTATTGGTACAGTCGGCACAATTCTAGGAGGTGTTTCAGCTATTTTCTTGGTTTGGCTCCAATCAGAATATCAATTGATTTCCATACCTGAAGATGTATATTTCATGGATAGAATACCAGTAATTATATCATGGAAATATTTTTCTCTTATTTTTATTTCGAGTATATTGATTTCAATAATGGCATCTGTTTTGCCCACATCTTATGCAGGAAAAATTAAGCCTGCTGAAGCTGTTAGATACGAATGAATTCCACTACATTTATTGCTAAGAGATTCTTGCATACAGGAAATAATTTTGCAGGAAAATATACCGGATGGATAGCAGTGCTAGGCATTGCCATAGGGTGTTTTGCATTGATTGTCTCGATAGCCGTATTAAATGGATTTGAGTCAAAAGTGACGGAAAAAATCGTTGCTATTGAAGGAGAAATTCGGATTCAGGGTAATAATATTTCTGAAGGAACAATGAATAATTTGAAAGACTTGCAGGGGATAAATCAATTAATGCCATTTATAAGTGGAAGAGGAGTTGCCATTAATGAGGCAATGGAAACTGCAGTGGTTCGTGTAAAAGCCATGATGGTAGATTCGATTTCAGAGTTTTATTCTATAGGGAGTATGACTCAAATTGATAACATATATAATGAAAAGAATAATCAGATTTATATAGGTGAAACGCTCTCAGAAAAATTACAATTAGATTTGGGAGACGAAATCAGCTTTACCAATCCCCAATCCATGAGACTTTCAATCGGATTCCCTCTACAGGTGAAAGGGATAGTAGGAGGTGTTTTTTCTTCTAAAGTGCTGGATTATGATGAACGGTTAGTTTTTATTCCGTTGGCAATGGGAAGAAATTTGTTTTCTACATTACACAATTATAACGGGATAGATGTACGAGTTACTCAGGGAGTATCTCTTAATAACACAAAAAATGAAATTATATCTTTGGTTGGGGAACAAGGAGTGGTTGAGACATGGCAAGATTATCATTCTGCATTAGTTCAGGCAATGCAGTTAGAAAAAAAAGGGGCAATCATGGTTCTGGGATTGATAATTGTGGTTGCCTGTTTTAATCTCGTTTCTAACCTTGTTTTAATCATTAGACAAAAATGGAGGGAATTAGGGATGTTGAAGGTTATGGGTTATTCCAGCAAAGATATTAAGAATATTGTAATCAATCAGGGTTTAATACTAGGATGCATAGGATGTTTCGCAGGTTCAACGATTGGTGGACTATTAGTTTGGTTGCAAACTAATTTGGATTTACTCCCTCTGCCAGAAGACATTTATTTTATGGAAGCACTTCCAATGAAACTAACATTCACTGAATTCTTACTTGTCCCTGTTTCAGCTTTGGTTTTGGTTTATGTCGCATCTTATCTTGCTTCCAGGCGAGCAGTTATGATTCCAGTAATTAATGCAATTCAACTTGAAAAATGATTTTATCCTGCGCCCATATTAACAAATCTTATTCTAATGGACTAAATCGCCTTTTAGTTTTAAAAGATATCTCTTTGGAATTAAAGGAGGGAGAAATCGTATCTATAATGGGTTCATCAGGTTCAGGGAAATCAACTTTGTTAAATATTTTGGGGACATTAGATTTACCTGACTCTGGTATTGTTAAAATAAATGGGAAGGATGTTTCAAAAATATCAGAAAAAGAAACGTCGCAATTGAGAAATAAAGCATTGGGTTTTGTCTTTCAGTTTCACCATCTATTACCAGAGTTTACCGCTTTTGAAAATGTTTTAATTCCATCGTTGATTAGAGAAACTTCTCAAGAAGTACGATCTCGTGCATTTGAGCTCTTTGAATTTATGAATTTGACTGAAAGAATGACTCATTATCCTCAACAATTATCCGGAGGAGAAAGACAGCGAGTTGCTATAATGAGAGCGCTCATCCAAAAACCTGCTCTAGTGTTGGCAGATGAACCAACTGGAAATTTGGATAAAACCAATACAAAAATCCTTTTGGACTTAATTAAAAAGATCAGTGATAAATTCAAACAAACATTTTTAATTGCCACTCATGATACAATGGTTGCTCAAATAGCTCATCGAAGGTTTTGTCTTATAGACTCTACATTGAATGTGATGGATAACCTTTGATTCTTTCTTACTAAAGGGTAATTTTGGATACATGAAAGAGAATTTTTCTAAGCGAGTTCAATCCATAATGCGGTATGCAAAAGAAGAGGCGATCCGTTTAGGTCATAGTTATGTTGGTTCCGAACATCTCCTTCTAAGTATTATAAAGAAGGGGACGGGTGTGTCATTTAAATTATTTGAAATATATAATTGTGATTTGGATGAGATGTGTTCAATGA
>CAYSQB010000057.1:0-10965 GCA_964433085.1 uncultured bacterium | reverse complement strand
AATCCAGATTGTAAAAGGATAAATCCTCTTCAGACATTGCCAGTGTGTTCAGCACAAAATGCTTAACCGGTTCTAAAACTGAATCCGTATAAAGAATATAATCCAGTTTCCCTGGATTCCACTCACTGTTATCTTTTCTCCATGTGTATCCCATTCGAATATGAGTGTGGCTGGAAAACAGATCTGTCAAATGAGAATCATCCCAATCTGGTAAGAAATCAATTCCATAGGATGCTTCATCAACAATATCACCGTCAGTTAGTGTCGTTAACTGTTGTCGGTACCCGACAAAGTTGAAGTCTCCCACATGTACAATGGGAGTACCTGATTCAAGAGTAAAAGGACCCACACTATCTTTCAAATCTCTAATAACACCCATGAGCTCATCCACTTGTTCCTGACGATTCTCATTTGCTCCGCAACAACTGAAATGTGAATTGATGAAAAACAATGGCGCACCCAAATCCTCTTCTGTATCCAACAATACACCCATAGATCTCCAGGAATGATTTCCCTGATATAAGATTGGATATCGGGACACGACATAATTTCCGTTCCATTCACTGCTCACGTGCCAGTTCACTCCCGGAAGCCAATCCTCGAATAGCGCTTCTATATCGTTGTCATCATACGCTTCCTGAAATCCCATTATGTCCGGCTCCAATGCTTTGATGATCCGCTCAAATCTAGGCTGGCGTTCTGGGTTAAACAATCCATCACTCCAAACGTTGTAGGAAAGAATCCTTATATGCTCTATTTCATTTTTTTCAAGTGTAATGATTTCCGGTGATGGTACCGGTGTAGCGTCGAACTCATATTCAATCCCTCCCGGTTCATCAGGGAGAATATCAGGATCATCTCCGCTCCCCTGTAAGACAATCTTAATGGTTGTTGGTTCCTGGGTCCCATCCATTGTTAAAATAGCGCTTGAACGGCTGATGGCAATTTCAAATCTTTCATCAGTAATTGTGGGCGCAATCCTCAAGGTTAAGTCATTTTGATAAATTTCAATTATTTCATCCATGATATAAAATTGTCCACTTTTGCACCCAAAACACCAATCCAGTTCTGCTCCAATACCATGGATAGGGTTCCCTGTTTCTGAATTTCCGTCGGCATCAATGTAAAGATGAATGTCATTCCAATCCTGCATCAGAACTTCATCAAATTGAAATTCTAAAAAAATGAAAAGGAAATTGTTATCGTTTGCAATTTTTAGATATTCAAAATCTTCTTCTCCTCCGTCTCCCAGCTCATCGATGTTTGCTACATTAATAGCGGTCCAATCATTAAAAAGACCATCAATCGTTATGGGAGCGGACACCCTTTGAGAAAATATAAATGAGTGGCAAAGAATTATTAAATATATATAGAAATTAATTTTCATAAGATTTTTTCCATAAACCAGATTGTTTACCACGGAAGATAAGATAGATCTATATTCCCTCCGGAGAGAATCACACCTGATTTTTTACCACGGAATGTTTCAGGTTTATTTAATATCGTAGCAAATGTAACCGCGGAAGATGGCTCTACAATTATTTTCATTCTTTCCCAAACAAACCGCATGGAGGAGATTATTTCTTTTTCTGAAACCGTGTGAATATCATCCACAAAATTTTGTATCATAGGAAATGTTTTTTCTCCCAAAGATGATCGCAACCCATCAGCAATTGTTAACGGATAGTTGGACGGTACAATTTCGCCAGATTTCATTGATCGTAGTGCATCATCGGCACTCTCAGGCTCTACACCTATGAGTTTAGTATTTGGAAGGAGACTCGATACAACAACGCCAATCCCACTTATAAGTCCTCCCCCTCCAATGGGTACGACAATAAAATCTAAATCTTTAATTTCATTAATAAGTTCTAGGGCTACTGTTCCTGCCCCTGAGATAACCCTGTAGTTATTATAGGGATGTATGGGGACAGCACCGGTTTCTTGTTGAACTTTTAATAAGGTTGATTCTCTACTTTCAACAGAGGGCTCACAATAGACCAAGTTTGCTCCATAGCCTTTCATCGCGTCAACCTTCACCTGCTGAGTATTTTTTGGTGTCACAACATGGGATATGATTCCGTTTAATTTTGCGGCAAGGGACAAAGCTGCACCATGGTTCCCTGAAGAGACCGTAACAACGCCTCTTTTTGCCTCCTCCTCCGATAAAGATAAAACCGCATTGGAAGCTCCCCGCATTTTAAAGGACCCGGTTTTTTGAAAATTTTCACACTTAAAGACAACTTCACCCCCAATAACTGAATTCACAGATTGACTGGTTAAAACAGGAGTCTTATGAATCAACGATTTAATAATCTGGTATGCACGCTCAACATGATGTAATGTGGTAACGGAGGTCATTTTATTTATTATCAGGGAAAAGGATACTTCCGAGGATGAGTCCAAGGACCGAAACAGTAATAGCAGGTAAAACCTCATCTATGTTGCTGTAAATGGATGTTGGTATCAAATTTTGAATAATTCCAGCTTCCTTCCAGAGTAGGGTTGTCACGGTTCCTGATGAGATAGACAAAATCGCCCCTATTTTGGATGCTCTTTTCCAAAAAAGGGCTGCCACTAGAGCTGGTGTAATAGATGCACCATAAATGGTGTAGGCATAGAGAGCTCGTTCAAAGAAACCTGCTGACTTTGCAAATCCAAGGGAAACAATGTATGCAACTATACCTAATACCAGAACCAATAGGCGACTTAGTAATACAATTCTTTTTTCATTGGCATATGGATTAACATAGTTCATATATATATCACGCATCAATGTTGTAGCTGGAACCAGGAGAAAACTATCTGCCGTTGAAATGATGATACCCACAATAGTGGTCATCATAACAGCGCTGAGGAAAATCGGTAAAAAATTATGGCTTGCATAAATAAGTATATATTTACCTATTTCAGCATCCGGGACCATACTTGAGCTCACCCAGGCAGCAAAAATGATCATCAATTCTGCCAGTGCCACAGCAAAGATCAAGGTAGTGGTTGCAAATTTTGCACCTTCAGCATCTTTACTTGCAAAAAAGCGCTGGTACATATTGGCATCTCCTAGGATGAGTAAAAAGGGTGGAAGACAAAAATTGATAATATCCACGGTAGAATAAACGCCAAAGAAATTCATATGATCTGCTTTATCCATCGCTTCAAAAGCTTCTCTCATTCCAGAAAACCCCCCGGCCTCTGTCAATAAAATGGGAATGGAAATAAGGAAGGAAAGTAAAATGATCAAACCATTTGCAACATCCGTATAAGCAACACTTACAAGTCCCGCCAGCATGGTATATGCAATGATGAACACTGCAGCGATAATGGTCCCTGTTTCAACAGAAATAAGGGGCTCACCTGACTCACTTATTAAAACCGTGTGCAATACAGCGCCACCAGCATTGTACTGATAACTCACTATAACCATGTATGCCATAACCAGGGAAATGACGGACAAAATCCGTGCAATCGGACCAAATCTATCTCCAAGTATTTCCGGCACAGTAAACTTTTCGTAGTCTCGCACTTTTCCTGCTATTCGAGTCAATAAAATAATTCCAAGGACACTTCCAATGGGTAGCATAAGGGCCGCCACACCCGTTTCATATGTTTTACCAGCGTTTCCAAGAATGGACCCAGTGCCCATCCAAGTTGCCAGCATGGTCCCTACCAAAACCCAAGGTGAGAGATTCCGACCTGCTACTGAAAAATCGGCCTGGGTATTTATTTTACCAGCTTTGTATAAGCCAACACCGATGAGTATAAATAGATATGCGGATATAGTATATAGATAGATCATTTAAACTGTGAAAACCATTTTGAGATTGGTTAATGGTATTACCAAAGTCACGATTATTCCAGCATTAACCGTCGAAGATGTCGAATGGGGATAGAACCATGGGATAGTAAATTTTCATGAAACTCTTTCAAATTGAAATTGATCCCCTCCTTTTCTTCAACATCATTTTTTAGGTCCCACATGAGGGTGCTCCCTACAAAATAGGTGGAAAGTTGACCGAAAGATAGCTGTGCCCTACGCCATTTTGCAGAAGCTTCAGCTTCCTCTTGGAATGTCTCCTTTACCATAAGTTGTATTGCTTCTTTTTCAGTCATGTTTCCCGCATGAATTTTCTGATCAATAATTGCGTTTGCAATACCTCTCAGTTGCCACTTCATCTGTACCAACTTGTATCTGTGATCTCTATTCCCAAATCCCTCTTCAATCATCATTCTTTCTGTATAGTGCGCCCACCCTTCAACCATAACTCCGCTTCCCAAAACGGATCGGATAATAGATGGATGCCGATTTGAATAATATAACTGAACATAGTGACCCGGTAGGGCTTCATGGATAGATAATATTTTCACAGAGATTCGGTTATATTCCCGAAGGAATGATTCTGACTCTTTTTCAGTCCAGTCGTTGGGGATTGGTGATACATTGTAATAGGTTTGGAGATTATCCTCCAAGGGGCCAGGGGCCTGAAGAGAAGCTATTGAGAACCCCCGCTGGTATTCTGGTGTCTCTCGTATTTCAAGCGGTTTGGTTGGATCGAGCGTCAGTAAATCCTTATCCATGATGAATTGATTTAATTCATCTATGGTTGCCCTCGCACTCTCAACAACCTCATGGCGGTCCACATGGTCATCGGCAATACTGTCTAACACTTTTTCAATTACATCTAAATGTTCATCATGTGACCGAATTTCAGGAGGATATCCAAATATTTTTTCATAAAGTGGCACAGCTAGGTCCAGCATCTCTAACTGAACTGACTTTAGCTCAGCCTCAGAACGATTTAGCACGTCATCCGCTGATATCCCTTCATTCAGTGTGAATGGAAGTAGCTGACTGTAAAGCTCTTTTCCCAACCTGAAATCTCTGTGAGGAGGGGATTTTAATTTTTCAGATAAATAATTTTGATATTTCTTAATAGCTTTGGATGCTTTCACTCCAGACTGTTTCAATTTTTCCGCAAGTTCCAAATTCAAGTCTTCAATAAATAGCGGCAGTTCATCTTCTATAACACTGATTAATCCGTCACACTGTGAAATTGCTGTTTCAATATGCGGTACCGGCATAATATCAAGCATGGCTTGTGCGTTTTTGAGAAAATCCGGTGTCGCACCAATTCTTCCATTTAGAGTGATTGCCCTATCTTCTTTTGGAGCAAACTCATATCCCATGAGTGTTTCATATCCTGAGCCGAGGGTCCAAATAGGTTCCATGGGATTCCAGGCATAGCTTTTTATTTTATTAAAATAAAATATACTTTCATTTAATGAGTGGACCATTATATCATAATCTATCTGATCATCTTTGTTCAAAAACTCTGGATTTACATTTTTCAACTGATTTAGAAATGATTTAGATTTATTTATAACTTGAACATAATCTTCCAATTTATTTGAAGGAAGTTTTCCATCATAGGTATGGATACCAATCCATGTTGCGGTGACTGGATTTGATCTAAAATACCAGTTCAGATAGGATTCCCTTATTTTGTTAAATTTTTTGTTATCGCCGTTATGCATAATAATTAAAATAATAAAGACTACGAAGAATCCAATAATTGATAAAGTTTTAGTTGGAGATATTTTCATCTTGAATTGTAAAATTAGCTCGTTTTACCCCAAATTCCAACATCAACTATGTTTCATAAACGAATTACTCATTTTTTATTTTCTTGCTTAATGATGTATGGGTGTGAAAAAAAAACAGATTCAAACCCAAAAAGAATGGAAAAAGTAGATAAAAAACAGACAACCATAAAAGGGAACCGGTTGGCCCAAGAAAAGAGCCCCTACCTTCTTCAGCATGCCAATAATCCCGTGGATTGGTATCCATGGGGAGAGGAGGCATTTGCAAAAGCAAAGGCGCTTGACCGTCCTGTATTTCTTTCAATAGGGTATTCCACCTGTCACTGGTGCCATGTAATGGAGCATGAGTCTTTTGAGGATGAAGAAGTTGCAAATCTTATGAACCAGCATTTCATTTCCATCAAAGTTGATCGTGAAGAAAGGCCTGAAATTGATCATGTTTATATGTCTGTCTGTCGGGCAATGACGGGTCGAGGAGGATGGCCATTAACCATTATAATGACACCGGATAAAGAACCATTTTTTTCTGGTACCTATTTCCCAAAAAATAGTAGAGGAAATCACCCCGGTATGATGCAGTTGATTCCCTCGATCGCCAAAAACTGGCAACAGGACCGAGAAAATCTTTTTGGAAATATATCCAAGATAAAGGACTATTTAAAAAGAACAAATACCAAATCTATGGGGGACTTTCCAGATGAGTCCGTTTTGAAGGATGGATTCAGTCAATTCCTGAAACGCTATGACCATGAGTTCGGTGGATTTGGGAAAGCACCTAAATTCCCATCTCCACAGGATTTTATCTTCCTATTGAAATATTATCACAAAACAAAAGATGAGTCCGCTCTTATAATGGTTGAAAATAGTTTAAAACACATGCGGCGAGGAGGGATCTGGGATCATATCGGTTTTGGCTTTCACCGGTATTCTACTGACCGGGAATGGCTTACTCCTCATTTCGAAAAAATGCTTTATGATCAGGCAATGCTTTCCCTAGCCTATCTTGAAACCTATCAAATTACCGGAAATGAATTTTATGCGGAAATAGCCCGCGATATTTTTACTTATGTTCTCAGGGATATGACTAGCCCTGGAGGTGGTTTTTATTCAGCAGAGGATGCAGACAGCGAAGGTGAGGAAGGACTTTTTTACCTTTGGACAGTGGACGAAGTAAATCACATTTTGGGAATTGAGGATGGAAAGAGGTTCATCACAGCATATAATATGACGGAAAAAGGGAATTTCCGGGATGAAGCCACACGACAGTTTAATGGGAAAAATATTATACACCAAAAAGGGAATTTAAAAGGTTTAAGTCGTAACCTAAAAATCAGTGAAAAAGAACTTAGAAAATTTATTCGGAGTTGCAGAACAAAATTGATGAAAGAGAGGAAAAAACGAATTCACCCGCTGAAGGATGATAAGATCTTAACAGACTGGAATGGCCTTATGATTGCTGCTCTATCCAAAGGTGCATCCGTTTTGAAGGAACCAACTTATTTAAAATCTGCAGAAAAAGCTGCTGATTTTGTTGTGAAGAACTTAAGAGATTCCAAAGGGAAGCTCCTAAAACGCTATAGAAATGGCGACGCTGGTCTGGATGGATATCTGGATGATTATGCGTTTATGATCTGGGGTTTGCTCAATCTATACGAAGCCGGATTTGATACAAAACAATTAAACCGTGCGATCGAACTTTCAGAAATAATGGAAAAAGATTTTAACGATAATGAGAGAGGTGGCTTTTTCCTTGGAAGTGACCAATCTGAAAAACTAATTATTAGGGCAAAAACAGGGTATGATGGAGCAATCCCATCGGGAAACTCTATCGCTGTTTTGATATTCAATCGTTTATATCGCATGACTGGAAACCTAAGGTGGGCGAATCTTTCTGAAAAAACCTTAAGGTCATTTTCAAAGGATTTAAAACAGATGCCCTCAGGGTATACAGCAATGATCTTAGGATTTATGTATGATGCATATGGGTCAAAGGAAATTGTTGTGGTAGGTAATGGAAGACATGAGGAGACACAATTATTATTAGAAGAACTGCAATCATTGTATATACCACAAAAAATCATGCTCTTTAAAGATACAAACAAAAAACGTGATCCACTCACAAAAATCGCTTCGTGGACAGAAAACCATTCAACACAGAACAATAAACCTACCATATATATCTGTGAAGATTTTGCCTGCAGATTACCAACTACCGATCTAAAAAAAGCGATAGAATTAATCCAAAATTAAAATGAATAAACAGGCTATTATTTTCTATCTGATCAATATTGCAGGTGGGATTGGAGTATTGATCTCTTATGCGCACGGACTATTGACACAGGTCGAACTAAGGGGAGATCTATGGGGTGCAGTTCCTGAGAGTATTCGATCTTATTATACTATGTGTATGGTGCTCTCAGCTCTAGGCTATTTTTTCTTTACCGCTTACATTATTATTTATGTTTCATTTGACAGTGAACACATCTTTGGAACTTTTAACTTCGCACTAATAAATCTATTTTATGCGGGATTTATAATCCCTTCAGCCTTTTGGATATCTATGACTTTTACTATGATGACAGATCCAACTCCTGTGCTTTGGGTTGGAATTAGAAGTGTTTTATTTATTGTTGGTTTTTCTGCAGTAGGTCTACTTGGTGCTTTTATCTTTTCTAAATTTGATAAATCATCATGGCTTTATTATGCAGGTATTATTGGACTCATTCCATTCTGCGTACAAACTATGATCCTGGATGCTCTTGTCTGGCCGATTTATTTCCAAAGGTAAAAAATAAAGAAAACCATTATTATTCTCTAAGTAACACATTCTGAAACCAAAACAGTCCGATCATAGTTTTAACATCAGTAATTTTTCCATCCAACACTAATTTTATTGCCTGTTTGAGAGCCATTGGACTAAGCTCCAAAAACTCATCCTGATCTTTCTTTTCATTTGTTTTAGTTAAATCTTCAGCCAGATAAAGCCACATTTTTTCATTTGAAAATCCAATAGCAGGATAAATACAGGTCAGAAATGTGACTTTTTTTGCTGCATATCCAATTTCTTCTTTCAGTTCTCTTTTGGCACAAACCTCCGGAGGTTCTCCCTTGTCTAGTTTCCCAGCGGGAAATTCAATAAACACATTTTGAGCTGGATAACGATACTGACGTATAAGCCCAAGCTTCCCATCAGGAAGAACAGGAATTATACATGATGCACCGGGATGATCAATCCATTCACGGGTACTGGTTTTCCCGTTTGGTAATTGAACCGTGTCAAGATAAACCTCCAACAAACGACCAGAGAATACGTGTTTGGATGACAGTTTTGATTCCGTCAGTTCAGTGGACATTGTTAAAGATATAAAGGGAAATTATTTTTGTAAATTGATAATCAACTGGAGGGCTTCATCCATTTCTAATTCAGTCATTTTTTCTTTATATATACCGCGTACAATCCTGTCCTTATCCAGAATTATGATATTATAGCTGTCTTCATATAGATTCCAGCTCTTCCTAAGAATAGCATCAGAATCAAACAAAACGGTTGTCTCATATTTTTTTGCTTTTCTTCCCCCAATGGCTTTAATAAGGAAATCAGGTTTCCATGAGCTGGCGCAATCTGCAATGCCAATCCCCTTGAAGGAGTCTCTGGATATGAGGCTGTCTACATCAATCGCTTTTTTGACCCTATCACTAAACTCTTCATTCATTTCTGATTCATCCGGGTCCACATAACTTACTCCCATAATTTTCCCTGCCCAGTCATCCATTGTGAATAAATTACCATCTGCATCTGGGAATTTCCACTCTGGGGCAGGCATCCCCACTTCAAGGAAAGTTTGAGAAAAAAGAAATGTAATGGGGAAAAAGTAAAAGCGGAAAAAATATCTCACTAAAAATATTCAATATATATAATCTTTAGTTCACGATTAAAATAATTCACTTTATCATCATCAAACAGAAGATTATTAAAATCCATTTCTATATGTAGGCGATCAACAAAGGTCCATCGGACAGCTGCATTTAAATAACCTCCTCTATTTAAAGCAAGTGTTTCAGCGGTCATGTCATTTTCATTCAAAGCGGCATTATATTCAACCAGAAGCGACAATTCAGGATTGACCTCCATATCCAACCCGAAAAATAAATTTGGGTCGCCGTCACCATCTTTATCCTCCAAAAAATTCTTACTCATCCCTGCGTGAAGCCCTGCATTGCCCAATGGAGTCTTCCAATTTTTGCTGGCAGAAACATAAGCACCATATGCCTTGATATCATATCTCTCTACAGGTAATGGATCTAACGACTCACTGCTCTCACTCTCAGGAGTATGATCATAAGTGTAGGTCCCAAATCCCTGGGTCACCAAGCCAATGGCACATCCCGGAGCAGATCCTGTTTCATCCAAGAGATGATACTTAAGATTCACTTCTGGACGAGGATACCATTCAAGAGAGTCATCTCCAATTAGATTTCCAGCACCATAAGAAAGACCAAACTGAAATCTATCAGTGATCCCTACTGTGAGCCCGGTCGTTAGACCACCTTTTTTCTGAACTCGCAAATCCATGGAGAAACTCCCTCGCACAAGTGTTCCCGCTGTTGGAACGGTAATGAGATTTGTTGGAGGTGGATAGGTGGTTCCCTGTGCAACAAGCAAGCTAAATAAATATGTGATGGTAATGATTTGGTATATGTTTTTCATAGTCTTTAGGGTTTTAATTAACAATAAATTTATGTGAAGATATTCAGTAAATCAATACGGAGTTTCAGTAAATAATTTTCAATTTTTCATTTGATAGGGTTCAAATTTTCATCTAATTGATTTGATAAACGGAATCGAACAATAGAGCTTGATGATGGATCGCACACATAGATAACACCTTTTTCATCTACAGCCACCGCTGAAGGATATTCTAAATATTCTTTTTCTTCTACTACAAGAAATGTGTCAGTTAAAACAGAATCGGATCCTGTAAATATCCAGATAGATGTATCAACCGTGACTGATTTCACACCTGCTTTCATAAAAAACTGACCATCATTGTCAAATACCTGAACCTCCTGTTCCATTGTATTTGCAACATACACACTTTGATGATTATCAACGGTTACATCTCTTGGACTTTCAAAACGGTATAAATCCATTATATCGTTGATCCCCGGCTGGAAGACAGATGGATAGACAGGATAAGTTCCACCAAGGACAGGCTGAATCTTGTGTATTTGGAAAAAGTCCCCCGTTTGACCATAATACAGATTCCCATTTCCGTCTGAATCAATACACACCGGTTTATTCACAGTACCGGCACCTGTACCATATCCTGAAACTGTATGCCCAAACACCAAATCATGAGTCCAAAT
>CAYSQB010000056.1:6050-10999 GCA_964433085.1 uncultured bacterium | reverse complement strand
GGGATGGGATAGCTTGAAGAATTCCCAAATCAATTTGATTTAATACAATTTAGAGGTAGTTTTGGTTAATGCCATTATCTGATAAACCCACCCGAAAACTTGCTGCAATAATGTTTACGGATATTGCAGGTTTTACTGCACTCTCAGCTAAAGATTCACTTAAGGCTTCTGAACTTCTCAAGACCCAAAGGAAAATGCTGTCCCCCATTGTACAGAAGCACAATGGATCTTGGATGAAAGAGATTGGAGATGGCTTACTTCTAACCTTTGACAGTGCCACCAGTGCGGTAGAGTGTGCTGTTGCCATACAACAAGTATCAAAAGACATAGAGAACCTAAATCTGCGGATTGGTATCCATGAGGGAGAGGTGATAAAGCAGGATGATGATGTAATAGGGGATGATGTTAATATCGCATCTAGGATTGAGCCATTTTCTGCCATTGGTGGTATCGCAATTTCTCATAAAATTCAGCAGGCCATATCTAGTAACCAAGATTTTGAAGTAAAATACGTTGGCATTCCTAGGCTCAAGGGAGTTATGCAGGAGGTAAAGGTCTACTGTATAATATCACATGGTTTACCTGCGACTCAGCTCTCCAAAGTTTCTGCTAAGCTTGAGGTAGAAAAATCCAGAAAATATGGATGGAATATTTTTACCTATACAGGTTTATTCTTTACGATTATTGGAATGGGATTTTGGATAGGTGTTTCATTTTTGGGATTATCCTTTGGTTCCGAAACTGAAGTCCCTTCTATAGCTATCCTGATGATGGAGAACCGTGGAACTGTGGAAGATGAATTTTGGAGTCTTGGGATTACCGAGGATCTTATTATTAAAGTTGCCAGTGCAGGACTTATCCGTGTATCACCCACTAAAGAAATAAGGGAAGTGGATATGAATAAGGAGTTTAAAGAAATAGCAAATAGTTTACGGGTGAAATACTTACTGACAAGCAGTATCTATAAAAGAGAGGACGGGTTTGATTTACGCTGTCAATTGATAGAGGGTAAGACCGGAGTAAGCAGGTATGCGAATAAATGGAGCGAGCCCCTAAAGAATTCACCAAATATCGTTGGAAAACTTGCTGAAGATATTCTCAAAATACTTAAAGTCTCCACAAAACAGCATATTACCATGGCTCCTACCTCAAACACAGAAGCCTACGAATTTTATCTTAAAGCGAGATACAAATTTTGGAATCGTCAGAATGTAGAGGATATGAAAATAGCTAGAGGATTGCTATATAAAGCTATCGAACTAGATGATAACCTGTTATATGCAAAAAGCCTCTTGGCATATACCTACAATACAGAGGGCAAATATGATAAATCTTTAGATCTTATCACTCAGATTTTTCAGCAAGCAGAAACCCTTGGTGATAAGAATGGGATGGGTAATGCACGACAGAATATGGGAGTGATTTACAATATCAAAGGTGAGTACGAAAAAGCTATGGACTGTTTCAACTATTCAATGAAAATATCGGAGGATCTTGGAAATCAGGCTGGTGTGTCCGCCTCATTGAACGGTATGGGTATGATATACTGGAGAAAGGGAGAGACAGATCAGGCCTCGGATTGCTACACCCGCACCCTAAAGATTAATGAAGAGCTTGATAATAGGGGTGGTATAGCGTATGCCTTAAAGGCTCTGGGAGTTATATCTCGAACTAAGGGTGACTATAAAAAAGCATTAGAAAATATCACCCGTTCTCTTGAGATAATTGAGGAACTTGGGTATAAGCGTGGTATTGGTGCAGAGTTAAATAATATGGGCACAGTCTATCAAAAAATTGGGGACAATGATATGGCATTGGATAACTCTACCCGCTCCCTAGATATAGCTAAGGAACTTGGCGATAAATTTGGAGAATCAGCTGCTCTACATTGTTTAGGACTTGTTTACTATTCGGAGGGTGAGTTTGATAAGGGTATTAGTTTTTTCGAAAAGTCGTTAACTTTGCAAAAAGAAATGGGGGTGGGAGCAAATGACAAGGTGGGAACCACAGCATATCTTTCACTATCCTACAAGCATATGGGGAAAAAATATGATAAGAATGAGATGCTCATGCTCATTGAACAAAGTCACAAGATTGAGTTTGAAATTAATTTCTGCATTTATCAACTCTTAGAAGATAAATTATTTTTAGAAACTGCTTACAGGCAGGTTCAAGCATTGGCAAATGATTTAGAACCAAAACCAAGAAAAAGTTTCCTAGACTATCCTATACCCATGGCAATAACCAAAGAGTGGAAAAAGGTTCATAATCCCACCTCTTTGTAAAAAGTGGGGATGGGATAAATTGAAGAGATAATATGCCTTTTATTATTCTGTAATATTATATTAATTTATTTTCGGGATATTAAAAGATATAAAATGATATTAAAATTATTATTCAGTTTTTCTCTCTTTATTAGTGGTGGTCATTTAGTGAGTACTAATTTTAAATTACACCATTATAGCGATGAGGACTATAGAGATATTTTTTATCTAAAACACAATAAGTCAATTACTAAACATTGTTTAAGACATTCAGAGTCAGAAGATATTCAAAAAAAGAATTCCTATCATAACGATGAAAGTAGAACAATTTATAAAGTTACAAAAGATGAGGAAAAACATACCTCAGAAAGAACTTCGTAGAACTTTCTACAACAAATTAAAACACCTCTAGCTCAAATTACCCCACATTCGTGGGGATTTTTGTTTTCTACTTCTTTGTAAAAAAGCGGGGAAATTCCTAATGCCCCTATCCTGCAAATATTCATCCTGTCTTGGTGTACAGGTGGTCTAGTATATCTGTAGGAGATTTTGTCATAAAAATAATATAAATTCGACATTAAAACAGAACATATTTTGGCCAAATTTGGGCTGTTATCGTTGTAAAGAGGTCACAGCGTTGGCTGTGCATGTTAAGTAGATAATAGGCGATAACTAGGTTCGGTAGTTTAAAACCCTTCCTATCCAAAACTGTAGCAGACCCAGTAGCGTAATTAAGGTCAAAAGGAGATTTCTGTGGAACAAATTTATTAATTTAAAACTTAAAACAGAGAACAGAAAATGACCCAGAGTAAACTATTATTGGTGATTGTATTTTTCCTCACCTTTGCGATTAATCTTTTCAGTCAATCTGTAGAACTGAAATATAGAGAAAGGACAATTGGTAGCGATCTAAGTATTCAAATTTATTTTTCAGATGAATCTGGGAATGAGTATGCTTCACCCGATTCTATTGCTAAATCTGTATATTTTTATTTTTGTTTTAAACCAATTGGCGAATGGACGTTTTCTCAAAAAAATATTAATGGGTATGTCGATCCCATTATATTAAAGCAGAATGATTCTACTATAAACTATTTATCTCGTAACCCAATTCGTGAGGGTAAAAGCATCACTAAATTTGTACTATCTTATAAGAAAAATGATTTGGACTATCTCGGTGATTTTAATTTTGAAAATAAGTTAGAAAATACTGAATTAATGAATATCTCTGAAGAATATTGGCCGATATTTAATCAATACAAACCAGTATTCACACAAGGAAGGGAAACCTTTGAATTACAAGAATATCTGATGGCATTTCAAATTCTGAAAAATTTTTTAATGGACGACCCACGGGCTAAGGAGCTGTCATTTTACGATACTGCCGATAGTCTTATTTTGGAAGCGATAAATAATTATATCGAAAAGAACGAAAATAAATTTAATGAAATCACTGCAGAGCTGGAAGAGTCTCTTGAGGATAACAAAATAGATAAATTAGAAATGCTATCATTGGAATTATCAGCAGCACAAAAGAATTTCAACCCTTATTTTGATTTCAAGAGTGATAGCTCACTAACAGTTAAACAGAAATGTGATCAATTGGTTGAAAATTTGAATAGTGGAGTTTCTGAGTATAATAGAGCTTACCGGGATATGAAGCTCTCCATATTTGATCAGGGCAACTATATTGATTACAAGTTTGAACTTTTTGTTGATCTTCTAGCTCATATGACTCTGGACATCGAGCTTATTTATAAGATTGATGGGTATAACGGAATAGATCTTACTTTAATAGACAAGTATACTATAAAGAAACAACTACTTGAAGAATTGGATTGGTTAACCGAGTTTACTGATGCTGTTAAATTGATTAACGAAGATATCCAAACCAAAAACTATATTTTTGGGCCAACCACAATGGATAATCTGAAAAAGCAGATGCAATTTGAAAAACAACCTTATTACAATATATTTATTGCGTTCAATGCACTGGCCAATGATGATATGGACATGTTTGTCAGATCAATTAGAGATGCATACAAGACTGTTTCAAATGAGGACCTTCTCTATGCTTTTGAGCTGTGGTATGTTTCATATTTAGCTACAAAAAATAATATACCAGAGAAAGTGCTGGTAACCCTGGCAGAGGTTCTGAGATATGAAAGTGAAGGGAAATATGAAGAGTCAATCAAGCAATGTAAAATTGCTGTGAGACTATCTAGTGGCTTTAGTCCTCCACTATTCTTTCTTGGAAGAATTTATCATAAAAAAGAGGAAGGATTTATTGCTGAAAGGTATTTTGACCAAGCACTGGAAATCTTGCCTGATTATATGGCGCCTCGTTTATATAAAATTAGGTCTTTAATTAATCTAGAAGATTATTCATCTGCTTTAATTGAGGTGAACTCAGCATTAGCCAATTTACCATACTGGTACTTTTATTTCACTAAGGCCCAGGTCTTGGTTCACCTAAAACAATATGAAGATGCCCGGGATATTATTTTAGAGAAATGTCTGCCCCTAAATAAATATCATTTTGATTCTTTTATTCTTTTAGGTGATATCTGTATATTGATTAAAGACGTGGATTGTGCCAAGGACTACTATTTACAGGCTGGTGATATCGACCCAGAAAACCCAACTTTCAGTGTTAAGATGAACGAATTAAAAAACATCAAATTC
>CAYSQB010000056.1:0-5950 GCA_964433085.1 uncultured bacterium | reverse complement strand
CGGAGCCCCCTGCACAGGAAAAGGTCCCGGAACCTGAGCCTGAAACTAAATCTGAAGATGATAAAGATTAAGCAGTGTTCATCGAGATTTTTTTTCTTGGAGTTCAAATTTTATTTACCTTAAATCTAAAATCTGCTCCCTCTTTTTTGCAAGGAAGTGGGAATGGTGTAATTTAAGAGTTGAACAAGCTAATCTTTTTGGTGACATTGACAATGTTATTAATGGTTAACTGTTTTTTTCAAAATGTTGGTTCAGACCCTACAATGGATTATAGTTCTTTAAAAGGTTCCGGTCTGTCTCCACAAGATTATGATATTCTTGTTAAACAAAGACAGGCTCAATATGCTAAAGAGATTGGGAATGGTCATGATGATTGGATAACTAACCAGATGTAACTATTATTTCCCAGACCTCCCAATTCAATCCTTTGAGCAAATGAAAGAAATGAGAAAAGAAAACATAGAGCAATTAGAAAAATATATCACTAAAGCCTGATCAAATGGGTTTACAATTAATATATTTTGTATCCTTTTTATCTTGCGTCACCCTGCTTCTATTTTTTTTCCACGATTTAAGAATCAAAAATTTTAGGGGGCCGTTTGTTTCATTAATTGTTTTTCTTTGGTTCTTCTCTTATCTTACCGGGCAACTTGGCTTAAGTCTTAACTTAGCACTTTCTGCCGATTTTATAATAAAGATTCGTTATTCTTCCTCTTTTTATACACTAATATTTGTGGGAATATTATTGGTATACATTACTGAGGGTACAAGAGCGGCACGAAACTTAATTTTGGTGTCAATAGGTGCTCAGTTTATGATTGTAGTAATGCAAATTTTCGTCCATCATCTTGCTTACCCACTGCTGCCAACAGAATATCACTCTGCAGCTCTCGCAATATTTAACCCAAGTTACTTTAGGATATTCATTTCAATTATTTCAGCTATAGCAGTTTTATTTTTTGCGGTTTTCTTTTACCAGTTTTTAGTAAATAGCATCAAAATTTTACCAAATGGGATATTATTATTTTTATCATTGTTTGTGTCTATGTTTTTAGATTCATTTATTTTTGTGTCGGGCACCAGATGGGCCACATTTACTTCTACATTCACATCACATATTTTTTTTAAGACACTGATTGTTAGTTTCATCACTGTGCCATTATCATTCTACATAAACCGATTTCAAAAAAAAGGTCATCTCTCACTGAATCGAGGTAGTTTAGATATTTTTCGTATGATTGAAACTTTAGAAGAAGACCTTGAACATGCAAATAAAGAATTAAGGGAATATGCTGGTAATCTTGAAAAAAATGTAAAAGAACGAACCCAACATTTAAAAAGTGCAAACATAAAGCTGGAAAAAGAAATTAAATTAAGAGAGACCACCGAAGATAAACTAAAAGAAGCAATTACTAAATTAGAACACGTGGCCAATACGGATGCGTTAACGGGTTTATATAATAGAAAATATTTAGAAGAGGCAACTGAAATCATCACAGCCCAATCAAAAAGAACAGGGCAAAATTATGGAGTTTTGATGCTTGATATTGATCACTTTAAATCGGTTAATGATACCTATGGCCACCATATTGGAGACGATGTAATTCGTATTTTATCCCAGACACTAAAAGGGAAAACCAGGAATTCAGATATCTGCATACGCTATGGTGGAGAAGAGTTTGTCATACTTTTATATAATTGTGATATGAATTATATCAGTCAAATAGCTCAAAATATAAGACATGATTTTATGGATAAAAAGATTGAAACGGGAAAAAAGATTATTCAAAAAACGATTTCTGTTGGTACGGCTATCTTCCCTACAAACCATGAAGATCTATTAAAATGTATCAAATATGCGGATTTAGCTTTGTATGAGGCTAAAGATAGCGGTAGAAATAAAGTCGTTCCTTACAGTGAATCACTTTTAAAAAATGAATCTTCATAGTGATTCTGATTTTACACAGGTAAAAAATAAGATTTTTTGAAGTAGTTCCATTTCTTTGAAAAAATTGGGCATACTATAAATTTGTTCCATGGAGCTCATCAATATATTTTGGATAATAAACACAAAATTTGTAATGTCATATTACTGAGATTAAAAGAACAGAGAAAACTATATGAAAAAATATAGAAAACTAAAAAATGGTGGAAAAGCGGAAGAACTTGATTCACCAATAAATCTAATTATAAAAACTAAATGCCCCACGAAATGGATAATTGAAGATTTAGAAACTGGACAGAGATATAAAGCTAATGGTCAAACTGAAGTCGGGAAAATGTTTGATCTGATATATAATAAAAAATAATTTATCCTCTGGTATATCAATATGCATGATTTACTCCATTACTTCACACATATATCCGATGAAGTACGAGCACTCTTTCTCGTAGGAGGTTTAGCTTTTTTCTTTTTTTTGGAATCCCAGGTCCCTCTTTTTAAAATAAATTATAGCAGGTTGAGGCATGCCGGTATCAATATCATCTTCACGGTCACTACTTTGATCATCAATCTTATTGGATCTGTATTGATTCTTGCAGCCGTTCGCTATAACGAAGAAAATAATACGGGCTTATTAAATTTAACAGAATTACCCCTCTGGCTTTATGTACTTGGGGGTCTGATTTTTTTGGATCTCGTTGGTGCCTGGCTGATCCATTGGATTGAACACAAGATTAAGTGGCTGTGGAAATTTCATCTGATTCATCACACAGATCCCAATGTGGATGTGACCAGCGGATTGCGACACCACCCCGGTGAAAATATTTTCCGATTGCTTTTCACCTCTTTGGCGGTTTTAATCACAGGTGCATCATTTGGTTTGGTCATGATGTACCAAACGATCTCAGCTTTTTTTGCCCATCTTACACATGCCAATATCAAAATGCCTCACACTATAGATAAAGCATTATCATATATATTAGTCACTCCTCATTTTCATAAAGTACATCATCACCATGTACAACCTCATACAGACAGCAATTTTGGAAATATTTTTTCCATATGGGACCATTTATTCCAGACGGTAACTCACGTAGAAAAAATGGATGATCTTGTTTATGGTATAGACACCCATATGAAACCGGAAGATCATTCTAGTTTCAGAAATCTTCTTATGATTCCTTTTCAGCCTTACGGTCCTACTGTGGAGTCCAAATTCAGTAATAAATAGTAAAAAAATATCAAACAATGGCAATTAAATGGGTATAATAGATAATAATAGGAATTATTACTATTAGAGCATAGCTTCCCCGCCCATATTATATTTAAATATGAGATATAGCAGGCAGAGAGAAATAATCTACAATATATTAATAGAGACAAATTGTCATCCAACAGCGGATTGGATATTTAACAAAGCAAAGAAACTTATCCCAAAAATCAGTTTGGGTACCGTGTACAGAAATTTAAGTCAGTTGGCTGAAGATGGTTTAATTCATGTAATACAGGATGGTAACGTCATTCGTTATGACGGAAATATACAGGACCATGATCATTTAAGATGTACGGAGTGTCATACTCTTTATGATGTGGAAAATTTGACAAAAAATTTGGAGAAGAAAGTCAGAGATCGTTATCAATTCATGGTAAAGAGCACTTCGTTGACTTTGGAAGGAATTTGTAGTAAACATTAATTGTAAAATAAATAAAAAGGAGAAATAAATCATGGTAGTAACACACCCGGCTCCAGACGTAAAAGCTACAGCCATAATGCCGGACAACTCATTTAAAGAGATCAGTCTATCAGACTATAAAGGAAAAAAAGTTGTACTTTTCTTTTATCCGTTAGATTTTACTTTTGTATGTCCAACAGAATTAATTGCATTTGACAAGCGGCTAAGTGAATTTGAAAAACGGAATGTTCAGGTTATTGGATGTTCCGTAGATTCCAAATGGACACATCACGCTTGGAAAAATACCGATGTGAATAATGGCGGAATTGGCAATGTTAAATACCCCATTATAGCTGACATTGACAAATCTGTAGGAAGAGCATTTGATGTATTGATCAACGCAACTCCCGCTACTGTAATCACTGAGGAAGATGAAATGGAAACAACAGTGGGTGGTGCAATTACAGTCCGAGGATCATTTTTGATTGATGAAGAGGGCGTTGTTCGTCATGCAGTGATAAACGATTTACCTTTAGGAAGGAACATTGATGAAATGTTGCGAATGGTGGATGCATTATCACACAATCAGGAACATGGTGAGGTATGTCCTGCAGGATGGCAAAAAGGAAAAGAGGCAATGGCAGAATCACCTGAAGGTGTTTCGTCCTATCTTTCATCTCACTCAGAATCATTATAATTAAATTTATCGAGGGAGATTAAATATTTCCCTCGATAATCTCTTTTTAACTAGATAGAGGAGACAATTATGGAACTTATACATGCACTATTTAAGTGGATACATATCATTGCAGGAATAACATGGATTGGACTGCTATATTTTTTTAATTGGATAAACGGTCATGTAGCTGCAACACTTGATGCTGATTCAAAGAAAAAAATAGTTCCTGAACTTATGCCTAGAACCTTATACTTTTTCCGGTGGGGAGCTGCATGGACCTGGATCACGGGTATAGTCTTATTGTATGTTATTTTTTGGCATGGAAGTTTGTCCATGGGAGAATCGATAGGAACGCTTATGTTTAGTGAAGGTACAGATGTAACCTGGACAGCACATGTAATGTTGTTATTTGTGTTTGTAGGAGTATTTTTTTATGATTTGTTGTATAAAAGTGCTTTAGCATCCAATGTAAGAGTGATAACTGCGGTAAGTTTTGTTTTGATTGGTCTGTTTGTTTATCTCTTACAAAATGTTGCCATGTTTGAGTACAGAGCGGTTAATATTCACTTGGGGGCTATGTTTGGAACCATGATGGCTTTTAATGTGTGGTTCAGAATTTGGCCTGCACAGCAATCCATTATTACATCAATAAAAAATGGTGAAGCACCGAATGGAGATTTATTGGCATTGGCTGGTTTGCGTTCCAAACATAATACCTATATGTCGGTTCCCTTAATTTGGACAATGATCAACCAGCATACCACTTATTTCTCAGGGGGAAACCTTGGGGTTCCAACTGACTATGCTTGGTTAGTCTTATTAGTGATTGTTGCTCTTGGATGGCATATTGTCTGGCAGTTATATAAAAAATCTGGGCAAGTGAAAGGATTCTGATCAATAAAACCGTTAATAAAAAACCCCGCTTTTGTGCGGGGTTTTTTATTTCTGAATTGAAGTGGGTAACCTAACTTCTATCCCCAATTATAACACATTAGTATTTCATAGGAGTAGCATGAATTTTAAACGAGCAATTACTGTTTTTCTTATTGGCACATTATTTTTTTGTATATCCTGCGGCGGAGGTGAGAAACGTTCAGATGTAAAGTCTAAAAGAGAAACCACAGTAGAGAACGTAGATAAGACCACGCCAGCTGACCAGGGTGGATACGGGTTTGAAGATTTAGCAGAGAAGCTTGGATTCCAGACCTATATATTTTCTGAAGAGGATGGCACCTTTTTTGGTGATCCCCGAGCAGAAAAGGGAGGTACTCTTAATTATATTCATACCAATTTCCCACGTACAATGCGAATCATAGGCCAGAATTCAAGTCAAATGATCAATAGCCGAATAATTCAGGCTTTGTGTTATGAGTCACTTTTAGGACAACACCCTGCAACACTGGAATTTGTGCCGGGTTTAGCAACTCATTGGTATATCTCTGAAGATAAAATGGAGTTTAAATATCGGATAAACCCGGATGCCCGCTGGTCAGATGGAAAGTCGGTTGTTGCTGACGATATAGTAGCAACGTGGGATATTAAAATGGATGAAACCATCTTAGAACCCAGTGAACAATTAGTTTATGGGAAATACGAACGTCCTGTAGCAGAAAGTAAATACATTGTATCTGTCAGAGCAAAATCTATTAACTGGAG